>DLTS01000024.1:66102-85670 GCA_002501485.1 Acidimicrobiaceae bacterium UBA7830 | reverse complement strand
GTGACACCACCTGGCTCGCAGTTTTCCCCCCGCCGCTACAGGGCGATTTATTTCAGATCACATTTGCCTTTCGTGCCCAAGACGGTCACCTCATTGAGGGTGGATTTGGTCTCAATGCAGTTGCTGCTACAACGACAACGGTCGCTACAACAACAACAGTGGCGAATGAGGGGGAGGGAACATTGGCGGTTTCCGAACCTGTGGTAGCTACATCGACGACCGAGGTATCCACGGCGCCACGGCCTGGCGATGTCGACACTGGCGCACCGCCTCCCGCATCGGGGCCATCGTCTTCATCAGGCATCGACACAGTAAACCACGTTTCACGTCTGGCCCAGAATCTGTTGGGAATGTCAGTGGTGGGCTACCTCATCTTCGCAATTGCGTGTTGGCGGCGAGAAGAAATTCTTCCTGCGCCCCGAGTCTCAATCGCTGTAGCGATGGTGATAGCGCTTGCAGGCCTGCTCGAAATTGTGACCATTTCTCGCCAACTCGACATCACCTTTCGCGATGCCGTTTCTCACCAGTTTTCTCGGTCGCCGCTCATCACGACATGTGCGGCTTCTGTCTTGGCAATTGCAGCACTATCAGTGCTGACGAATCAGGTGAGATCTCGGTCGTCATTCCGCGCTCTACTGGCCCTCCCATGTCTGGGACTCCTGGTTGCACCTGCCTTCGATGGGCACGCAGTCTCGATGGGGCCTCGAATACTGCACGCCCTCAGTGATGTGGTTCATATGGGATCGACATCAATATGGATCGGATCGGTCATCGGACTCGCCGTGGTTGCTCGAATTGATCGTCGACAGCTGAGCGCTGTCGCCCAGCGGACAGCGAAGGTGCTGATGGGAACGGTTGCTGCTGTTGTACTTTCGGGTGTGGTGATGACGTTTATCATTATTGACGATCTGTCGTCGCTCACCGATTCAACCTGGGGGCGAATCCTCATCGTGAAAGTGGTGACAGTTCTCACCGCTGGGTTGATCGGAGCTGTTCACCATTGGAGGGTTGTTCCTCGTCTCGCATCACGACACGTCCAAATAAAGTTCCAGCGTTCGGTAACGATTGAGTTCGCAGTATTGATCGCAGTGATCGCAGTGAGCTCATGGCTTGTCGTGGCAATGCCGTAGCTTGCGAAGTTCTGTTGTTTGCAGGTCGATAGGTAGGGTCACGTCTATGTTCATCAATGGCGAATGGTGCGAAGCATCCACAGGTAACTCGTTCGACGTCGTCGACCCTGCAACAGGAGCAGTGATTGGCTCAATGCCGAACGGCACAACCGCAGATGCGGAACGAGCAATCGGCGCCGCTGACGCCGCATTTGCTGAATGGTCGGCGACAACGGCCCGTGAACGCTCCGACATGTTGCTGAGGGCGTGGCAGATCATGACCGAGCGAGCCGGCGAGCTTGCTGAGTTGATGACGCGCGAACAAGGAAAGCCGTTGAAAGCGGCGCGTAACGAGGTGAACTACGCGGCTGACTTCCTGCGTTACTACTCAGAGGAAGCAACTCGTGTGGCAGGTGAATGGCTGCCATCGCAACGTGCCGATCAACGGTTCCTCATCTTGCGTCAACCGGTAGGTGTGGTGGCGATGGTCACCCCATGGAACTATCCGATTTCAATGTTGACGAGAAAGATGGGCCCGGCGCTCGCCGCCGGCTGCACGCTGGTGTTGAAGCCAGCTGAAGATACGCCGCTTTGCGCAAAGGCAGTGTTCGATGTGTTCGTTGAGGCCGGAATACCCGCCGGTGTGATCAACATGGTGACCGGAAAAGATCCAAAGCCAATTGGCGAGGTGTTCACTTCTGATCCGCGTGTCCGCAAGATCACATTTACCGGTTCAACGCCAGTCGGCAGAATGCTCGCAGGCCAGGCGGCCGCCAACCTAAAACGAGTGTCGGTCGAGCTCGGCGGTCATGCGCCATTCATCGTGTTCCCCGATGCTGATCCGGTTCGAGCGGCAAAGGGTGCCGCTGCATTGAAGTTCCTCAACTCAGGTCAGGCGTGCATTAGCCCGAATCGTCTGTACGTTTCTGAGCAACACGCTGATGCGTTCACCGAAACGATGGTGGAGCGAGTTGCAAAGGTAAGTGCGGGGAACGGTTTCACCGACGGTGTCGGCGTTGGCCCGTTGGTGAACGAGGCCGCAGTAGCCAAAGTGGAGGCTCAAGTCGATGACGCGGTGGGCAAGGGTGCAGCAGCCCTAGTGGGCGGCCATCGTCTAACCGAAGGAGAATTCTCAGACGGCCACTTTTTTGCGCCAACACTGCTCAGCGGCGTCACCGACACAATGACGATCTACCGGGAAGAAACCTTTGGCCCGGTCGCTCCGATCATCACCTACGGAAGCGTTGAAGAAGTTGTGGCGCTTGCAAACGACACCGAATATGGGCTTGCCGCGTACGTCTACACCAACAACATGTCAACGGCAATCCGCACCGCCGAAGGATTAAGATTTGGAATCATCGGCGTGAACGATGTGAACCCCACGTCGGCATCGGTGCCATTTGGCGGCATGAAAGATTCTGGGTTGGGACGCGAAGGCTCCCACGACGGAATAGAGGAGTACCTCGAAACAAAGTCAATCGGCTTTGCCGTTTGACACGTCGTTTTACGTGCCGCAATAGGTTCGGTACCCGGGTGCTGGATCACCCGGCTCGGCGAAACGATCGGCGCCCTCAACTCGTTGGTACGGGTGAGTGACGCGTTCGAGCAGGCGCATGAACGGGTCAAGATCACCCGCCACGGCCTGAGCCAGAGCCTCTTCAACAAGGTGATTTCGAGGCACGTAAATCGGGTTGACGGCGTCAAGACGTTGAACGAGTTCATCGGTTGTTGCGTTCTCGAGTTGCAGGCGAGATTCCCAACGGGTTGTCCATCCACCAAGGTCAATGTCGTCTCCTCGCAGGTGATCTGAGAGCGAGCGCATCGTTGAGATGAGATCGAGGCGTTGCTCTTGGTGAAGCTGCATAAGGTCGTTGGCGAGAACATCATCACCATCAACGTGAGTGGAGAGCCCGAGCCGGCAGGCCATGCCGTCGTGCCAATAGCGCGAAACCGTTTCAGGGAATGTTTCTAGAAGTTCTGTGACTGGCGCGATTGCGTCTTCTGGATTATCGGCGATCAACGGCAGCAACGTCTCCGCGAATCGGGTGAGGTTCCATTGGGCGACAGCAGGCTGCCGGCCAAAGGCGTACCTACCCCCCTCGTCAATGCTCGAAAAGACGGTGAGCGGGTCGAAACTGTCCATGAACGCGCACGGCCCGTAGTCGATGGTTTCTCCAGAAATCGTGACGTTGTCGGTGTTCATCACTCCATGAATGAAACCGACCAGCATCCATTCGGCAATGAGCCGGGCCTGGCGATCGATTACCGCTTGCAGCAGACTGAGATAGCGGCCATCAGAGATTGCGATGTCGGGGTAATGGCGATCGATCGAATAGTCGGCAAGAGCCCGAAGGTCATTGAGGTCACCGAGTGCTGCGGCGTACTGGAACGTGCCGACCCTTAGGTGAGATGCCGCCACCCGAACAAGAATTGCTCCCGGCAGCGGTTGTTCTCGCAACGCAAGATCACCGGTGGTGATGACAGCGAGGGCTCGAGTGGTGGGAATCCCGAGTGCGGCCATCGCTTCGCCGATCAGGTACTCGCGAAGCATTGGCCCCAAGGTCGCTTTGCCATCACCCCCGCGGGCGAAGGGGGTGCGGCCCGAACCTTTGAGGTGAAGATCCCAACGCGAGCCGTGTTGATCGATGAACTCGCCGACGAGGAGTGCTCGCCCGTCACCGAGTCGTGGTGAGTACGAACCAAACTGATGGCCGGCATAGGCAAGGGCATATCGCTCTGCATCGGCTACCTGCTCTCGGCCGGAGAACAGCGCAAGTGCCTCGCTGCTGCGGAGCCATTCAGGCTTAATTCCGAGCTTGAAGGCGAGCTCAGAGTTCGCAACGACAAGCCGCGGGTCTGTTGACACATCAGCCTTCCAACTCATCGCAAGCGACGGAAGCGTGCGTGCGTACGTGTGCCGGAACTCAGGTGGCGCAGTGAGCGGAGACATTTCCACAGGGTAGAGCGATCTTTACTTTTGGGGTGACCGGAGCGTTAGGTCGCAGTCGACGTCAATCGACCGATGGGACCAACGATGAAGATCACGGCAGCGCATGCAGAGGCAATTGCTCCGGCAATGAATACCGCTGGAGCGCCAGATGCACTAAGCAACACGCCCGCAAGAAGCGGCCCGATGGTTTGACCGAGACGGGCGAACCCGACCCATGTTGCAACGACCGCCCCCCGGTGCTCTTGGGGAGCTTCGCTCATTGCGACCTCCTGCAGGTTAGGGATGAGAGCTCCCTCTCCGAGTCCGTAACACAACGTCCCGATGATGAGCACGGCGAGAACGTGAGCCCAACTGATGAACATCATGCCCATCGCCCAAAAACACGCACTGATCGCAAGCGCCCATCTCACGCTCATGACTCGCCGGATACGGCCGAGATTGAACCCAACCAGTGCAGACGACAGTGCGGGAACACTGATCATGAAGCCCCGCCACCCCGATGACATCGAGAACCGGGTGTCAAGATGGTTGGGCATTGCCGTGAGGAAGACGCCGAAGATGATTGCGAATGAGAGGGTGCCGACGGTGATCGTGGTCGCAATCACCGGCGATCTCATTGCGGTGCCCACTCCAGCAAGCTGTGATTTCAGTGGTTGAGGAGTTTGGATGGATTCATCGCGCAGAACATTCCATGCATAGCCTGCGCTCACAAATCCAAATCCATAGCCGAGCGTTGCGATACGCCAACTGAAGAATTCTGCGATCACACCCGATGCGAGTGGAATGATCGCAAGGCCGATGGTGAGGATCGCCGCATTTCGCCCAATCCACGTGGTGCGCTCCTCACCCTCAAAGTGGTCTCCGATGAGGACGACACCAAGGTTGATGAGGCCGGCTGAGCCGACACCGAGAAGAAATCGGGTTGCTACGAGCACGGCAAAGTTGGGAGAGACAGCAGTGAGCACTCCTGCGAGACCAAACACGATGAGACAGAGGGTGAGAACCGGCCTTCGGCCCCACCGGTCGGCGGCAAAACCGATGATCGGAGCAAGAAAAATGCCCGGCAGTGATGCGGCCGCAACGAGTGGACCAGCTGAACCAGCCGACTGATTGAACGTGTCAAGAATGTCAGGAAGTAACGGTGAAACGAGGCTGTTTGCCATAATGCCCGTCAGGGTGACGGCAAAAACGAGGGGAAGAACTCGATGGCCCGGAGATCGTTGCACAGGAGCACACCATAGGGTTTGGGAGATGGCCTTACCCGACTGATATCGTTTTCGACGATGTCGCTATTTCTGCGCGATTACCTCAACGTTGTTTGGTTCGGACTGGCGGCAATGCTGTTGGCAGGTCTTCTGCTTGGTATTGCTGCGCTTGTTCGGCCATCTCGACCGACCCCTGAGAAACTCCTTCCCTACGAGTCAGGTGTTGATCCGGTAGGTCTCGGATGGTCACAAAGCCAAGTCAGGTACTACGTGTTCGCATTGCTCTTCGTCATCTTTGACGTTGAGGCTGTGTTCATCTTCCCATGGGCCGCCGCCATCGAGCGTTATGGGACTTTCGGGTTGGTCACCATGCTTGCGTTCATCGTGTTGTTGCTTGACGGACTCGTATATGCCTGGAAGCGAGGACTTCTTCGATGGGTCTAGTCGACCGCGGCCGTTTACCGGCTCCACTCACTAAATTGTTCAATATTGGCCGTTCGTACTCGATGTGGGTATATCAGTGGGGTCTTGCGTGTTGTGCCATCGAGATGGGTGCGGCATTCGGATCGCCCCGCTACGACGTCATGCGTCTCGGTGTTATCCCATTGCCGGCAAGCCCTCGTCAGGCCGACCTTGTCGTCGTATCAGGAACCGTCACCGACAAGATGGCACCAGCGGTGAAGCGCTTGTACGAGCAGATGCCAGAGCCAAAGTACGTCATCTCGATGGGTTCGTGCGCGAACTGTGGTGGCCCCTACTGGGATTCATACTCGGTGACAAAGGGCGTCGACCAGATCGTTCCGGTCGATGTGTACGTGCCTGGCTGTCCTCCTCGACCAGAGGCTCTTTTGGAAGGCGTTGTGCTGCTGCAGCAGCGCATTAAGCACGAAGATATGGGTGCCCGTTGGCGAGGAGAGGGCTTCAAGCCGATTGTGCGAGAGAGTGAGCCCATCGTTGTCGGAGGTGGCCCAATTGAGTGACACCGACACCGACGAATCAGCACCAGTTGTTGATGAACTGCGCAATGAGATCGTTGCCCGGCTTCGTGCAGATCTCGGTGATGCGGTGGTTGACGTTCATCAGGTGCCGCAGGTTGATCTCTGGGTGCGTGTGACTCCTGAGTCGTGGCGTTCAGCAGGAGAGGCGCTGCGTGCACAGGGTTTTGACTATTTCTGCTTTCTTTCAGCGATGGACTGGATGCCATCGCCATTTGGTGACGGTGAGAACGACCCGACCGAAGAAGTCGAAGAAGATCCGGCCGCAAGCGAGATTCGTCAGGGTTACACCGGGGGAGACACCCGATTTCAAATGCTGGCCCGAGTCACCGACACCCGGCGGCACGTGAGCGTCACCTTGAAAGCAGACCTTCCTCAACATGACGACGGCACGATGTCAATCGAGAGTTGGATTCCCGTGTACGCCGGTGCAAATTGGCATGAGCGTGAAACCCATGAGATGTTCGGCATTTCGTTTGACGGCCACCCCGATCTGCGAAATATGTACCTCCCGGGCGACTTCGAGGGCTACCCATTGCGAAAAGATTTCCCCCTGCTCGCACGCTTGGTGAAGCCATGGCCCGGGATCGTCGATGTTGAACCGATGCCCGCGAGCGATGATGACGAAGGAGATGACTCATGACGATGTTGTCCGAACGCCAGCAGATGTCGTATATAGCTTCTCAAGCTGCGGATGCCCGATTGAACGTTGAGCTTGAAACCGAAGGAATGACCCTCAACATCGGCCCACAGCACCCTGCCACCCACGGAACGCTTCGAATCATCGCTCGTCTTGATGGTGAGCAGGTGGTCTGGGCCGAGCCATCGGCGGGGTACATGCATCGGGGCTACGAGAAGCTCACCGAAGTCCGCACATTCCCGCAAGTTACTGCGCTGATCAACCGAATTGACTGGCTCGGATCGTTCGCAAACGAGGTGCCTTTCATTCTTGCTGCTGAACAGCTGATGGATATTGAGGCCCCGCCGCGTGCGCAGCACATCCGGACCATTCTCTTTGAACTGTCACGCATCGCAAATGTGAGTCTGTTCCTCGGCGACCTCGGCGTGCAGATGGGAGCGGTGACCCCGGTATTTATGGCATTCCGTGACCGCGAGTACGTGCTGAACCTCATCGAAGGTGCAACTGGCGGCCGTTTCCATCCGAACTTTGACCGCATTGGCGGGCTGAAAGACGACCTGCCCAAGGGTTGGCTCGATGAGACCCGACAGGTTATGAAGAAACTTCGCAATTTCTGCGACGAGATCGAAGATCTGCTGTTTGGAAACGAAATTTTTCAAAGTCGTACACGAGGAATCGGCGTAATCCCCGCTGATGTTGCCCGACAGTACGGGTTGTCAGGAGCGAACCTGAGAGCCTCAGGTGTTGACTGGGACCTCCGCCGAGACCAATCACTTCCATTGGCATACGACAAGGTCGATTTCCGGGTGTGGACGCACCCAGACGGTGACTCATGGGCACGATGCTGGATTCGCCTCCAAGAGGTCCGCGAGGCAACAAAGATCGTCGATCAACTTATCGAAACCCTGCCCCCAGGCCCGGTCATGACGAAGGTGCCTCGCATTATCAAGGTTCCTGAAGGCGAAGCATGGGTGTCAACTGAGAATCCTCTCGGTGAGATGGGGTATTACGTCGTCTCAAAGGGTGACCTCGGACCATTCCGGGTGAAGATTCGCTCGGCGTCGTTTAACAACATCTCGATCACCCCGTGGGTGTTGAAAGGCGTGTACGTGCCCGACATCATCACGATCTTGGCGAGCCTTTACTTCATCCTTGGAGATATCGATCGCTGATGATGAGCATCGCTCTTGAAATTCCCTACTGGGGCCAGTCGTTGCTCCGGGTGCTCGGCGGCGTCGGTGCTGTCTTGCTGCCCGCTGGCACCATTGTCTACCTCTTTTTGTTCAAGATGATGTCGTTCATGCAGAGCCGTCTTGGCCCTATGGAAGCTGGGCCCTACGGCTCGATGCAGTTGCTTGCCGAGGTGGGTAAATGGCTGCAGAAAGAGGACATCATTCCCGAGAACGCTGACGCGAAGATCTACAAGTTGGCTCCCGTCATCGTGCTGGTGTCAACGTTTTTGCTCGTCGTCGTCGTTCCATTCGGGCCCGATGCTCTCTTCACCGACTTCTCAGCCGGCGTGTTTTATGCGCTGGCCATCGGTTCGGTTTCGGTGATTGGCATTCTTGTTGCCGGTTGGTCGAGCGCAAACAAGTATTCATTGCTCGGCGGTCTCCGAGCCGCAGGCCAGCTCATCGCTTATGAACTTCCGATGGTGTTGGCCGTTGTTGGCGTAGTGATCCAGGCCGGATCAATGAACTTGCAGCAGATCGTTGTGGCGCAGAACTCCGGTTCAATCTTCGGCTGGGACGGAGTTGGCTTCCCGTTCGTGCTTACTCAGTTCGTTGGGTTCCTTATTTTCATGATTGCGGTTCAGGCAGAACTCACTCAGGTGCCGTTTGACATGCCGATCGCAGAGTCAGAGTTGGTGTCGGGCTACATGACCGAATACTCCGGCTTCCGATTCCTCATCTTCTTCATTGGCGAGTTCGCTACCGCCGGTGTGTTTGCGTTCATTGCGTCGGTTCTCTTCCTCGGTGGCTGGGGCATCCCGTTCTCGTGGTTTGGCTGGGAGTCGCTCGAAGCTGTCGACGGCTGGATGAACATTGTCGGTCCAGTCATCATGCTGACGAAGATGCTGGTGCTCACCGGCATCATCATGTGGGTGCGTTTCTCGTACCCACGGTTCCGTGAGGACCAACTCCAGCGGTTTGCATGGAAGGTGCTCATTCCGTTGTCGCTCGCAAATATTGCAGTGACCGCCATCTTGAAGGTTGCGATCTGATGCCAAAGGTTCCTGGTCTCGTGAAAGGTCTTGGCGTCACCATGGGGACGCTGTTCCGTACTGCAAAAAATGGTGCAGACACGGTGCAGTACCCGCATGCGAAAGAAGCGCCTCCTGCTCGGGCTCGCGGCGTGATTGCGTTGCGTGAAGACAACTGCACAGCTTGCATGCTGTGTGCGCGCTCATGCCCCGACTGGTGCATTTACATCGAAGGACACAAGCAGCTCGCTCCGCCACGACGCGCTGGTGGCAAGCCACGCCAGGTCAACCATCTCGACCGTTTCGATATCGACTATGCGCTATGCATGTATTGCGGTATTTGCGTAGAGGTGTGTCCGTTCGACGCACTCTTCTGGAGCCCCGAATACGAGTATTCAGAACCTCGTATTGCTGACTTGTTGCACGATAAAGACAAGCTTGGTGAGTGGATGGAAACTGTTCCAGAAGCACCTGAACTTGAAGCCGGAGCGGAGAAGAAGAAATGAGCTCGATGCTCGGCGCTGATGTCAACGTTGCGCAGAACGTTGGCTTCTACATCGTCGCCGCCATCATGGTGTTTGGTGCATTGCGTGTCGTAAGTGGCCGTAATGTCGTGCACGCTGCACTGTGGCTTGTCGTCGTTCTCGGTGGAGTTGCTGCTCAATACGTGTTGGCGGCTGCCGAATTCGTGGCGATTTCTCAGGTCATGGTCTATATCGGCGCCGTTATGGTGCTGTTCTTGTTCGGCATCATGTTGACCCGAGCGACGATCGGCGAGGAATCAGATCTCAACAACAAGAACTGGTCGATCGGAATTCCGGTGTCGTTGTTGCTTGCCGGCACCTTGGTGTGGGTCATCGTCGACCAGTACCGCGGTGAAGTGCTCTCCTCTCCTGATGAACCGATGTCGACGACCGCCATTTCTGACGTGTTCCTGCGTGAAGGCCTTGTGCCGTTCTTGGCGCTGTCATTCGTGTTGCTTGCAGCAGCCGTCGGCGCAATCGTGTTGGCGAGGAAGGACTGATATGTACGCAGTGAATTTCCTCATCTTGGCGGCAGTGCTGTTTTCTACCGGAGTGTTCGGCGTAATCGCCCGTCGCAATGCCGTCATGGTGCTGATGTCGATTGAACTCATCCTCAACTCTGTGAACCTCAACCTCATTGCGTTCGCAATGATGAACAACTCACCTGAGGGGCATGTATTTGCTCTGTATGTGATTGCGGTAGCGGCAGCAGAAGTTGGTGTTGGCCTTGCAATGGTGTTGATGATTTATCGCAACCGTCGTTCGATCGCTCTTGATGAACTCTCGGTGATGAGGGGTTAACGGTCTGATGCTTGGAGCAACCCTCTCGTCTGGCTGGTTCTTGGAAAATGCGTGGCTGATCCCGCTCATTCCAGCGATCGGTTTCGTCTTCATCATTTTGTTCGGCAAGAAGATGCCGCAAAATGGCAGCGAAATAGGCATCGTTTCGATCGGTATTTCGCTTGCGATTTCAATCGGTGCGACGTTCCAGTGGATCGACCGAGTGAACTCGGCATCGGGCGCTAGTGACTACGCCTCAGGTGGCTTCTTCGGTGCGTTCCGAGCGATCTTCCCTACCGCTGGCGACGGAGGCTACGGGGCGTCGTTTGTCGAGCCGGTGGTGAAGTCGTGGACCTGGTGGCAATCAGGAGGTCTCGAATTTGGCCTCGGACAGCACATCGACGGATTGGCGATTATGCTGTTGCTGCTCGTCACGTTCATTTCATTCTTGGTGCAGATCTACTCGACCGAGTATGTCTCAGGTGACCGTCGTTACACCCATTTCTTTGCGTCGTTGACGTTGTTCTCGGCGGGCATGCTCGTCATGGTTCTTGCGGAGAACATGTTGCAGCTTATTCTCGGCTGGGAAATCATGGGCCTGTGCTCGTTCATGCTTATCGGTCACTGGTGGGAAGAAGAAGCGAACTCTCGTGCCGCCCTGAAGGCATTCTTCACCGTTCGTGTTGGTGATGTTGGTCTTCTCGTCGGCACCGCGATCATCTTCTTTGGTGCGAACGATTGGGCGGTCGAACACGGATCTAACGGCTTCTCCATTCGAGGCATCTCAGCGTGGGCTCTGTCGGGCGAGGCCTCACAGAGCGTCCTGTTTTGGGGTGGCGTTGCGCTCTTTATCGCATCGATCGGTAAGTCGGGCCAATTTCCCCTTCACACGTGGCTACCTGACGCCATGGCCGGCCCTACCCCGGTGTCGTCACTGTTGCACTCGTCGACCATGGTCGTGGCTGGTGTGTTCTTGGTCGCTCGTCTCTACCCGGTGTTCTTCGTCGGGTTCGACATCCTCGATACCACGGTGAACTTCATCACCATCATTGGTGGTATCACGATCATCGTTGCTGCAGCGCTTGCATTCGTTCAAGACGACATCAAGAAAGTCTTGGCGTATTCAACGGTCTCTCAGCTCGGCTACATGATGCTCGGTCTTGGTGTTGGTGCATGGCTTCCCGCCGTGTTCCACATCTTCACGCACGCGTTCTTCAAGTGTGCGCTTTTCTTGGGTGCCGGTTCGATCAGCCACTCGGGTTCACATCACTCCTTCGACATGAAGAAAGACATGGGTGGTCTGGCGAAGAAGATGCCGATCACGGCGGTCACATGGATGGTGTCGACCGCTGCGCTCTGCGGCATTCCGTTCTTCTCAGGGTTCTTCTCGAAAGACGAGATCATCGATAACGCCAGCCACAACGGCTACCAGTTCTTCTACTACGTTGCGTTGGTTGGCGCCTTCATGACCCCTGCGTATATGACTCGGGCGACCTACCTCACGTTCTTTGGGAAACCGCGTGGTGCTGCCGCAGGTGAGCATCACGATGAAGGCCATGACGACGCTCACGGAGCTGCTCACGCTGATCATGACGATCACCACGGCGACGCCCACGACGATAACGGTGCCCACGATGATCATGGCGCCCACCATGGGCCGCACGAATCGCCGTGGCGAATCACGGCTCCGCTCGTCGTTCTCGCCATTCTTGCGATCGGCTCCGGATATCTCAATGCGCCTGCGTTTGGCACGCATTACTTCACCGACTGGGTAGAGCCCGTCGGTGTCGAAGTTGCGCTCGATGACGAATACGGGTACCCATCTGGAGAAGAAGAGAGTGCAGGCATTGTCTTTGCGGCGGTGCAGGCAGGCGACGAAGAGTACGACGGCAAAGCGAAAGGCTGTGGATTTGCTGATCCATCTGAAGGCACTGTCTGTTACGCACCGAAATTGAGCCATGCCGTCTTCTCATGGTCGAAGGCGATGCCGTCGATTATTCTTGTCTTTGCAGGCATTCTCTTTAGCGCGTGGGTGTGCGTTGGAATCTACGGCGACCGAAGAAACCCGTTTGCCGGACTCACATCAAAGGTCGCTCCTGCACGTTGGGTTCACACATTGCTGGTCAACAAGTACTACTTGGATCACCTCTACGAAAAGGTCATCGTGTTTGCGTTTGCTCATCCGATAGCGCGAGCGGCCTACTGGGTGAACCAGAACATTCTCGACGGCATCGTCAACAACGTTGGACGCGGGGGCCGGAGAACCGGCGAATGGGTTTATCGCAACGTCGACCAGCGTGTGGTTGATGGAGCGGTGAACGCATCTGGATTGGCAGCGAGTGAAGGCGGCCACGCCTTGCAGCCAGTCCAATCAGGAAAGGTCAATCAGTACGGAGCGTTGCTCTTCGGAGCGGCGACGGTGGGAGCAATCGTTCTCATTCTCGTGAACATCTGAGTCAGCACACCCAGAGGGCACAATAATTATGCAAACCATTACCAACGACACCTGGCTCCTAACGGTCGGCACCTTCTTGCCGCTCGTTGGCGTTCTTCTCATGATGTTCGTACCGGCATCAGAAGAGAAGACACATAAGCAGATCGGCATTCTTACTTCTGCGGTGACCGCAGCTGTTGGTGTGTATACGCTGCTTCGCTTCGATTTTGATCAGAGTGAGAAGTTGCAGTTCTTCGTTGATAGTGAGTGGATCACTGTCATTAAGTCGAATTACACCATCGGCCTCGATGGCATCAGCCTCCCGCTGTACTTCTTGTCGATGGTCGTGACGTTGCTTGTCATGATCTACACCTGGGACAACATGCCAGACGCTGGCAACCCGAAGTCGTTCATCATTCTGATGCTGGTGCTGCAGGTCGGTATGGCGGGGTCGTTCATCGCCCAGGACCTCATTTTGTTCTTCGTGTTCTTCGAAGTGGTTCTCCTGCCGATGTACTTTATGATCGGTGTCTGGGGCGGCGACGACCGCCAGTACGCGTCGTTGAAGTTCTTCCTCTACACCATGTTTGGTTCGGCCCTCATGCTCGTGGCCTTCCTCGCGCTCTTCTTCCAGACCGGTGCCGCATCGTTCTCATTTGCGCATCTCATGGAGGCTGGAGCGCTTATCGATCGTGATGTGCAGATCTGGATCTTTGCGGGAATGTTTGTCGGCTTTGCGGTGAAGGTGCCGATGTTCCCGTTCCATACGTGGTTGCCTGATGCGCACACCCAGGCACCGACACAGGGTTCAGTCATCTTGGCCGCAATTCTCTTGAAGCTCGGCACCTACGGTTTTGTCCGCATCGCTATTCCGATGCTTCCGCAGGGTGCAAAGGCGTGGGCTCCGGTGATTGGCATCCTTGCCGTGATCGGCATCATTTACGGCGCGCTCGGATGTCTCGCTCAAACCGACATGAAGCGACTGATCGCGTTCTCCTCGGTCGCTCACATGGGATTCGTGATGCTCGGTATTTCGACCCTCACCGATTTCGGTATTAATGCGGCTCTGTTCGGAATGGTCGCTCACGGTCTCATCACGGGCATGCTCTTCTTCGTTGCCGGTTCTGTGAAGCACCGCTATCACACCCTTGAGATTTCAAGGCTGTCCGGCATGCTCATTCAGATGCCGCGCTTGGGTTGGATTCTTGGTTTCGCAGCAATGGCATCTCTCGGTCTTCCCGGACTTGCTGGGTTCTGGGGTGAATTCCCCGCAATTTTGTCGGCGTATAACCCCAACTTCGGGCTTAGTGAGGCATTGTTCCGCACGCTCATGGTGGTCGCTGCGATCGGTACGGTGTTCGCTGCCGCCTACCTCTTGTGGTTGTATCAGCGCACGGCGTTTGGTCGTCCGAACCCAGAGTTCGAACAGGGCGCTCACCACCCGGTTGGTGCTGGCGTGAACGACGAGCACCACGATGTTGATCTCCACGACGTCACGAAGATTGAGTGGATTGCGTGGACTCCGTTCCTCATTGCAATCGTTGTCTTCGGCGTATACCCACAACTGATGTTCGGTGTGATGGACCCGGCCGTGTCGTTGCTTATTGAGCGTGTAGGAGCGGGCATTCCGTGATCAGTTCTCTGCTCGCTCAAGCCTGGACGGCGCCAACGATTGACTGGCATGCCATCGCACCTGAGTTGGTGTTGATTGCTGGTATCAACCTGGTGCTGCTGATCGACCTCTGGCTCGACGAGTCGAAAAAGTGGGCGATGGCAACCTTGACCGGTTTTGTCATGCTCGGCGCAGTAATCCCGGTGGTGACGCTTGCTGTTCTTGGCGGAGATGTGCGAGACGCCATTTTCGATGGCCGATATGTGGTCGATGAGTACGCCCTCATTCTGAAGGCATTGTTCCTACTCGTCGGTTATGTCGTGGTGTTGCTGAGTCAGAACGAGCTCGAAGAGGGCGGCTATTACCAGGGCGAGTTCTATGTGCTCATGCTGGTGAGCGTGCTCGGCATGGTGATGATGGCGTCAAGCCGTGACCTTCTCAGCGTGTTTGTTGCACTCGAACTGCTTTCGATTCCTGCGTACATGATGGCCGCCTGGCGTAAGCGTGATGTAAAGAGCAATGAGGCTGGTGTGAAGTATTACCTGCTCGGTGTATTCGCTTCAGGTGTGCTGCTGTACGGAATGAGTTTCTTGTACGGCACGACAGGCTCGACCAAACTCACTGAAATCGGTGCAGCGCTCTCGGGTGATCTCACCGGAATGCAGGTGTTGGCAGTTGTCTTTGTCGTCGCCGGCTTCGCGTTCAAGATTTCTGCGGTTCCGTTCCACACGTGGGCACCAGACACCTACGAAGGTGCCCCAACACCCGTTACCGCATTTTTGTCGGTCGCATCGAAATCGGCAGGCTTTGTGGCTCTGCTCACCGTGCTCTACCTCGGTCTCTATGGAGCCGATGAGGTGCATGGCCCATTTATCTGGGCGATGGCTGCACTCACGATGACCGTCGGCAACATGGTCGCCCTGCGGCAAACCAACATCGTTCGTATGCTCGCCTATTCATCGGTGAGTCAGGGTGGGTTCATTCTCATGCCGCTCGCAGTCATGGGTACCGGAGCTGCGGAGTCATCGCTGAGAGCGGTCGTGATCTACTTGCTCATCTATGCCTTCTCGAACCTCGGTGCATTCGCAGTCATCATTGCGGTTGCTCGCAAAACTCGCTCGGGCGAGATTTCATCCTTTGGTGGCCTCATCACCTATGCCCCTGGCCTCGGTGTACTCATGACCATCTTCTTGGCGTCGCTCGCAGGAATTCCACCGCTCGGCATCTGGATCGCCAAACTCCAGGCGTTCAAAGCGCTTATCGATGCGGGTTCAAGTTCGGCCTATGTGCTGGCGATCATCGCAGCGGTCAACACGGTCATCGCGGCCGGTTACTACATGCGTGTGCTCCGCCAAATCTGGATGTCGCCGGTGCCAGATGGTGATACCACTCCGGTGTCGCCGCCATCATCGATCTGGTTGGCGCTTGGCATTACCGCAGGTGGAACCGTTGTCCTCGGCATCTTGCCAGGGCTAGTGCTGCGGTTCGCTGATCTTCCTGACTTGACCGGTGCCCTCGGGCTCTGAGCTCTCACCGGTCGGTTTCGACCGGTTCATGGCTGACGCTCTCTACGGCAGCAATGGTTTTTACACCTCGGGAGGTTTGGCTGGACGCCGAGGCGATTTCATCACGTCACCAGAGATTGGGCCGTTATTTGGTGCGGTAGTGGCACGCTTTCTTGACGCTGAATGGAATGCTGCAGGGTCTCCGTCAGTATTCAATGTCTACGAAGTGGGGGCCGGACCGGGAACCTTGGCCCGTTCGGTCGTAACCGCTGAGCCCAAGTGCTTTAATGCCCTCAAATATCACGCGATCGAAATTGCAGATCACCAACGGGAAGCACATCCGTCGGGTGTCACATCATTGAACTCGTTACCCGAAGGAGATCTTCATGGTGTCGTCCTCGCCAATGAGTTACTTGACAATCTTCCATTTCGACTGGCGGTATTCGATGGAACGTGGCGGGAAGCCTTCGTGGCCGAGACAAGCTCGGGAGCACAAGAGCTGTTGAGCGCACCATTCGATCCGCGCCCGCCGGTGCTTCCTGCTCAGGCGGTTCATGGTGCCCGAGCGCCCCTCATCGATGAGGCTGCATCATGGGTGAACGGGATTGGCGAGCGACTCAAAGGCACCCTGGTTGCCTTTGACTATTTCACTCCGACAACGTCGGGGTTGGTTGAGCGGCCGTGGCGGGAGTGGCTGCGCACCTACCGGTCACATGAACGTGGTGGCCACTACCTCATGTCGCCCGGGGAGCAGGACATCACCACCGAAGTGCCGATCGATCAATTACCCAAGCCTTCGACGGTTCGCTCGCAATCACAGTGGCTCGAGTTGCACGGTCTGTCAGAACTAGTTGAAGAAGGACGTCGTGAGTGGGAGAAGAATGCTGCACGCCCAGATGTGAGGGCGCTCAAAATGCGTTCTCGGATTTCTGAAGCCGAAGCCCTTACCGACCCTGAGGGGCTCGGTGGATTCCTTGCGATCGAGTGGCGGCAGTGAATCGACGACCCTTGTTGTCGTAGAGTCTGAAGTACTTCGCACGTCACAGGGGGAACGATGACAGAGAACCACGAGACTATCGACGCACTTTCGCATGAGAATCGGCGCTTCCCGCCATCTGCAGACTTTTCATCCAGCGCCCATGTCAGTGATGGAGGCCTGCATGATGAAGCCGCTGCGGACCTCGAGGCATTTTGGGCTCGCCAGGCTTCGGAGCTCATCAGTTGGCAGCAACCATGGTCGAAGGTGCTCGAATGGGACCTTCCCTTCGCAAAATGGTTTGTCGACGGCAAACTCAACGTTGCTGAGAACTGTCTCGATCGGCATGTGAAGGCTGGCTTCGGTGACAAGGTCGCCATCCATTGGGAAGGTGAGCCCGGCGATACCCGCACCATCACCTATGCAGAGCTTCTCGCTGAGGTTGAGCAGTTTTCCAATGCGCTGAAAAACCTCGGGGTCGCCAAGGGTGATCGTGTCAACATTTATCTACCGATGATTCCCGAAGCCGCAGTTGCGATGTTGGCTTGTGCTCGAATTGGTGCACCACACTCGGTGGTCTTCGGAGGTTTCTCCTCACAATCACTCATTGATCGCATCAATGACGCCGAAGCAAAGGTATTGATCACGGCCGATGGTGGATATCGGCGCGGTGAAGTTTTCCCGCTGAAGCCTGCTGCTGATGAAGCGGTCGCCCATACACCATCAATCGAGCACGTTGTTGTCGTTGAGCGGGGTGGCAATGAGGTCGACATGGTTGAAGGGCGTGACCACTGGTACCACGACCTTATGGCGGCAGCCGATGCATCGTGTTCACCTGAAGCAATGGATTCTGAAGATCTACTGTTCTTGCTGTACACATCAGGTACGACGGGTAAGCCCAAGGGCATCATGCACACGACCGGTGGCTACCTCACTCAGGTGGCGTACACCCATCGCAACGTCTTCGACCTTCATCGTGACCGAGATGTGTACTGGTGCACGGCTGATGTCGGCTGGATTACTGGTCACTCGTACATCGTGTATGGCCCGCTTGCGAACGGCGCCACCCAGGTCATGTATGAAGGTGTACCAAACCACCCAGGCAATGACAGGTTCTGGGAGATCGTCGAAAAGTACAGGGTCACCATCTTTTACACCGCACCTACTGCGATCAGAACGTTCATGAAGTGGGGTGCTGATGAACCTGCGAAACATGACTTGTCCTCGCTTCGTTTGCTCGGCACGGTTGGTGAACCGATCAACCCTGAAGCGTGGATGTGGTATCACGAACACATCGGTGGTGGACGTTGCCCGATCGTTGATACGTGGTGGCAAACCGAAACCGGTGGCATCATGATTTCGCCGTTGCCGGGTTTCACCACAACGAAGCCGGGCTCGGCAACCTTCGCGCTTCCTGGCGTGAACATCGCAGTGGTTGATGACGGCGGTAAGGAAGTTGATGGGGGAGGGGGATACCTCACTCTGACTCGCCCATGGCCAGGAATGCTGAGGGGCATTTGGGGTGACCCTCAGCGTTTTGTGGACACCTATTGGAGTCGGTTTGATGGGTCGTACTTCGCTGGTGACGGGGCCCGCCTTGACGACGATGGCTACCTGTGGTTGCTCGGTCGCGTCGATGATGTCATGAACGTTTCAGGTCACCGCATCTCAACAACCGAAGTCGAGTCAGCCTTGGTATCGCACCCGTCGGTTGCGGAGGCAGCGGTTGTTGGGGCGAACGATCCGACGACTGGGCAAGCGATTTTCGCTTACGTCACCTTGCGCAGCGGTCACGATGTTGATGTCGCAACGTTGCGTAATCACGTCGCTGCAGAGATCGGTGCGATCGCGAAGCCGAAAGCAATTTTCTTCACACCTGATCTTCCGAAGACGCGATCGGGAAAGATCATGCGCCGGTTGCTGCGAGACGTAGCCGAAGGTCGCAACCTTGGCGACACAACCACGTTGGCTGATGCGAGTATCGTCGACGAACTGCAGCGACGGGCATCTGAGGCTCCGTCTGAGGACTGATGTCAAGGGGCGTTCAGTCGCGGAAGTTGTTGAATTGCAATGGGATGCCGATATCAGCACCCTTCAACATCGCAATCACATTCTGTAGATCGTCGCGCTTTTTGCCAGTGACACGAACCGACTCACCTTGAGTCTGGCTGTTCACTCCCTTGGGGCCATCTGACTTGATGAGCTTGTTGATTTCCTTAGCTTTCTCCGAAGAAATGCCCACCTTGATCGTGACCACCTGGCGCACTGTGTTTTGAGTCGCTTCTTGGACATCGCCATAGTCGACTCCTTTCAGTGATACCCCGCGCTTCACGAGTTTTTCTTCGAGTACAACTCTCAACGCAGCGAGACGATCTTCACTCACGGTGTGCAAGGTGATGACCATATCGTTTTGTTCAATCGTCGAGTTCGTGTTTTTGAAGTCGAAGCGGTTGGAGACCTCTCGCTGAGCCTGGTCAATTGCGTTTCGTACCTCTTGGGCATCAACTTCGGAGACAACGTCAAAACTTGGCATGAGAAATACCGTATCGGAATCACCATCGAAGGGGTGGGTGGCGATATCCGCAGATACCATTCCGGGTCGACATATGGGTCGGTGCCCGAGCGGCCAAAGGGA
>DLTS01000024.1:14411-65784 GCA_002501485.1 Acidimicrobiaceae bacterium UBA7830 | reverse complement strand
CCCGAGCGGCCAAAGGGAGCAGACTGTAAATCTGCCGGCATTGCCTTCGGAGGTTCAAATCCTCCCCGGCCCACCAACAACAGAGATGTGACTGCTTCGGCCAATAACCGGATCAGCCCAACCCCGTTTCGAGCCGGCCGGAGATCTTCCGACCGGCTCGAAACGTTCAGAGCATGAGTTGCATCACCGCAACGTCAAGCCATCGGTTGAATTTCCGGCCCACTTGACGCTCGATGCCGAGAAGCTCGAAACCAACAGAGTGGTGTAACGCGAGCGAGCCTTCACCACTTGCTTCGATGCGGGCAATGATGCTGTGAAATCCCCCTTCGCGAGCGGTGTCACAGATTGCAGACAGCAATAGGTGGCCGATACCCCGACCATGATGTTCGCGGGCAACGTAGACCGAGTCTTCCACGGTGGTCGAGTAGGCAGCGCGTTCCTTGTATTTCGAGAGTGATGCGAATCCGACCACTTCACTGGTTGTCTCATCGCACGCAACGATTGCGCTGAAGGCTCCTGAACGGCGTTGAATCCAATCGCGCTGCTCGTCAATCGTGCGTGGAACCATGTCCATCGTGCTCGTCGAATTGAGCACCTCAGCGTTGTAAATCTCCGCAATACCGGCAGCGTCGTCGACAGTTGCTCGACGGATGACGATCGGTGGTGGGGATGGCGCTGAACTCACGTCCGCGGAGCGTATCTACTTCAAGGTGGGAACAGCCATTGTGGCTGTACACTTTCCGGCTGGTCGCGGCTCTGCCGCGCCCAGTGCCCTCTTAGCTCAGTCGGCAGAGCACAGCCATGGTAAGGCTGGTGTCGTGGGTTCGATTCCCACAGAGGGCTCGACCATACGGTCGATCCCCGGATCGGCCGGGGGCAAGCCTTGGCGGCGTAGCTCAGTAGGTCAGAGCATCCGGCTCATAATCGGAAGGTCATCGGTTCGATCCCGATCGCCGCTACCAACTAATAGAAACAGCGTAAATAAAGGAAGCATTGTCATGAGTAAGGCGAAGTTTGAGCGTACGAAGCCGCATGTGAATATTGGGACGATGGGTCATATTGACCATGGGAAGACGACGTTGACGGCTGCGATTTCGAAGACGTTGTCTGATCGTGGAATGGCTGATTTTACGTCGTTTGACAATATTGATAAGGCGCCTGAGGAGAAGGCGCGTGGTATTACGATTTCGATTGCTCATATTGAGTATGAGACGGAGAATCGTCATTATGCCCATGTTGATATGCCTGGTCATGCTGACTACATCAAGAACATGATTACTGGTGCGGCTCAGGTTGATGGGGCGATTTTGGTGGTTGCGGCGACTGATGGTCCGATGCCTCAGACTCGTGAGCATGTGTTGTTGGCTCGCCAGGTTGGTGTTCCGTACATTGTTGTTGCGTTGAACAAGTCGGACATGGTTGATGATGCTGAGCTGTTGGAGCTTGTGGAGTTGGAGATCCGCGAGTTGTTGAATGAGTATGAGTTCCCTGGTGACGATGCTCCGATTGTGTCGGTGTCGGCGTTGAAGGCTCTTGAGGGTGATGGTGAGTGGCAGGAAAAGGTGATGGAGTTGATGGCGGCGTGTGATGCGTCGGTTCCTGAGCCGCAGCGTGAGTTGGATAAGCCGTTCTTGATGCCGATTGAGGATGTATTCACGATTACTGGTCGTGGGACTGTGGTGACCGGCAAGGTTGAGCAGGGTGTGATTCACACTGGTGATGACATTGAGATTGTTGGTTTGCGTGATACGCAGAAGACGACGTGTACTGGTGTTGAGATGTTCCGGAAGTTGCTTGACGAGGGTCAGGCTGGGGACAATATTGGTGCGTTGTTGCGTGGTACCGATAAGGAAGATGTTGAGCGTGGTCAGGTGTTGTGTGCGCCTGGTTCGATTACGCCGCATACTGATTTTGAGGGGCAGGTGTATGTGTTGACGAAAGAGGAGGGTGGCCGTCATAAGCCGTTCTTCAATAATTATCGTCCGCAGTTTTTCTTCCGTACGACGGATGTGACGGGCACTGTTGAGTTGCCGTCGGGCACCGAGATGGTGATGCCTGGTGACAATGTGACGATGACTGTTGAGTTGGGTAAGCCAATCGCGATGGATGAGGGTTTGCGTTTCGCGATTCGTGAGGGTGGTCGGACCGTTGGTGCGGGCCGTGTCACCAAAATCATCAAGTGACGTCCCTCACTCAACGAACGAAAGCAGATTGATATGGCTCAAAATATTCGTATTCGGCTGAAGGCGTTTGATCACGAGATCATCGACCAGTCGACGAAAAAGATTGTTGAAACGGTGAACCGCACCGACGCAAATGTTCGCGGCCCAATTCCGTTGCCGACCGACAAGCATCGTTACACGGTCATCCGTGGGCCACACGTCGATAAAGACTCGCGTGAGCATTTCGAGATGCGAATCCATAAGCGGCTCATCGATATCGTCAATCCCAACGCAAAGACCATCGATTCTCTCCAGCGCATCGAGCTCCCGGCTGGCGTTGATATCGAGATCAAGATTCAGAATTCTTGAGCCTCTTGATTTCTTCGCTGTAGGCGTTACTCTTCGCCCTCGGTGAACGAAATCACAGAATCACAAGATCAGAGGAGTGCAGCGGTCTCGCTGCGAGGCATCTCGAAACTCTTCGATGATGTCACCGCAGTTGACAGCGTCGACCTCGATATTGGCGACAGCGAATTCTTTGCGCTGCTCGGACCATCTGGATGTGGAAAGACCACCACGCTCCGCATGATTGCGGGTCTTGAGGTTCCCTCTGGGGGCAGTCTTCAGATCTTCGGGGAGGAAGTGGGCTCGCTGCCGCCCAATAAGCGGCCGGTGAACACTGTCTTTCAAAACTACGCCTTGTTCCCGCACATGAGCGTTGCTGACAACGTTGCGTTTGGGTTAAAGATGCGCAAGATCCCCAAATCGGAGATCTCAACACGGGTGCACGAGGCAATTTCGCTTGTTCGGATGACAGGGATGGAAGATCGTCGGCCGAACCAACTTTCTGGCGGTCAACAGCAACGTGTCGCGCTCGCACGTGCACTCGTCAACCGACCGAAAGTGTTGCTCCTCGATGAACCACTTGCCGCTCTCGACCTTAAATTGCGTCAAGAGATGCAATTCGAGTTGAAGCAACTGCAGCGCGAAGTCGGCATCACATTCGTCTTCGTCACCCACGATCAAGAGGAGGCGCTCGCCCTTTCTGACCGAATTGGCGTGATGAACGCCGGACGCTTGTTACAGGTCGGCACCCCCGAAGAAATGTATGACGCCCCGATTGACCGCTTTGTCGCTGATTTCATTGGTCGCTCAAACTTTCTAAAAGGTACTCTGGAATCGGCGGAGGTTGTCTGTCTTGCCAATGGCCAACGGATACGTGTGCCGCAGGTTGACGCAGTTTCAGTAGGTGACGAGGTCCAGGTCAGTTTGCGGCCCGAGCGAGTGATAATCGGTGACCTCGATAGCGCACCACACGACAGCGCGCAGCTATCTGGAACTGTCGAGACTGAGACGTTCTTGGGCAACAGTGTTGTGTACCGAGTCGCTCTCGACTGGATGACCATTGAAGTGGAGGCCGATCACCGGCCCGACGTCGAGCGCTATCACGCTGGTGATCGAGTCGACTTGTGGTGGAGAGACAACGCCGTTGCGGTGGTTCGGCCGTGAAGCTCGGGGCCGCTGAACTCAAACGTGAGCGTGAAGAGCGGCGCCGCGGCTTTTTCCTTGCGCTGCCATCGTTTGCCTACATGTTGCTGTTCTTCGCACTGCCACTCGTTATCGTGTTGATCTACAGCTTTGCCACTCGCACCAGCACCGGGTCGACCGCATTGTCGGATTGGAATGTCGACGCATATCGCAAGCTCGGTGAACCAATCGTTCGAAATGTTGTGGTGCGGTCGGTGGTGCTTGCGCTCGTCACGACGGTGATCTGTCTCGTGGTGGCATACCCATTTGCCTGGTTCTGTGCTCATCAGCGACCAACTGTCCGCAACGTTCTGCTCATCGCAGTAATGATTCCGTTTTGGACAAATTTTCTTGTGCGCAATTACGCATGGCGAATCTTGCTCTCTAAGGGCGGACCAATTTCGACGTTTACTGAAGGAATTGGGCTCGGAGAAGTCGACATTCTGTTTACGAAGACAGCCGTCGTCATCGGTCTGGTCTATGCGTACCTGCCGTTCATGATCCTTCCGCTCTACGCATCGATCGACCGCCTTGACCAACGTCTGATCGAAGCAGGTCGTGACCTGTATGGCTCGGGGCCCCAAACATTTCAGTGCATTATCCTCCCGCTCACTATGCCTGGCATGATCGCAGGCTCAATTTTGGTGTTCGTTCCTTCAATGGGGGCGTATGTGACCCCTGAACTTCTTGGCGGTGGAAAAGAGACGATGCTCGGCTCATACATCGTGACGCAGTTCCTTACCGCTCGTAACTGGCCGGTCGGCGCTTCTCTCTCGTTCGTGCTGATGACCGTCATGTTGGTCTCAACGGTTATTTACTTCCGATCTGGCGGAAGGAACCTATGAGCAAGTCGCATCAGCGCAGACTGCCGGCGTGGGCACTTCGCACCAACGGTGGCGTGGTCCTTCTTTTCCTCTATGCGCCGATCATTTTGTTGGTGATCTTTTCGTTCTCGGCGAGCCGAATACCGGGTCAATGGGGTGGCTTCACCACCGAGTGGTACTCGACGTTGTTCGATGACAGTCGTTTACAACGGACGATCTCGGTCTCGGTTCGAGTTGCGCTGGTCTCGACGCTCATCGCAACGGTGCTGGGCACGATGGCAGCCCTTGCCCTCGAACGGTTCACTTTCAAAGGTCGGCGGGTATTCGACGCATTGCTTTACTTACCGATCATCATTCCCGATGTGACGATGGCGGTCATGATGCTGATGTTCTTTTCTCAGTCATTCAATGTGGTTGATGCGGTGTTCGGGATCGGAATCTCAAAGGGTTTCGGCACAATCGTGGTGAGCCACGTCGCATTCAACATTGCATTCGTCTCAATCGTCGTGCGGGCGCGCATCGCTGGCATGAATGCAACGCTCGAACAGGCGGCATCTGACCTTTATGCATCTCGCTGGCAGGCCTTTCGGTATGTAACTCTTCCGCTGATCGCTCCGGGTGTGTTTGGCGGGGCACTCCTTGCTCTCACGCTCTCGCTCGACGATGTCGTTGTCACCCAGTTCGTCGCTGGTCCTGGATCGACTACTCTGCCGGTCTATGTGTTCTCGCTCATCAGAAAGGGCGTGACTCCGACGATTAACTCGGTGTCAGTCGTCATGCTGGTAGCGTCGCTCATTCTTGTTGCGGGCTCTGTGGCTTTGCAGCGAGCTAACGCCTCTCGTGGGCGCCAACAACTCCAAACATCAGGGGGAACATCATGAGAACAACAACATTACGTTTGGCGGGTGTAGCCGTTGCTGGGGCAATGGTTCTTGCCGCTTGTGGCGGTGGAGATGATGCATCTAGTGCCGCTGCATGTGAGGCAGGGAAAACCGATGGTGATCTCTTTCTCTACAACTGGTCGGAATACATCGACCCAGAACTAAAGACCGCATTCGAAGCTCAATACGGCGTTTCGGTCACTGAAGACAACTACGACTCCAATGAAGCAATGCAGCCGATTGTGGCCGCAGGAAATTCTGGTTATGACGTAATCGTCCCCTCTGACTACATGGTCACGATCATGATTGAAGAGGGAACTATCCAGAAACTCAACAAAGCCGCAATTCCGAATTTCGGAAACCTTGACCCCAATCTCGACACCTCGTATGACCCAACCGGAGAATACGTTGCCCCGTATCAGGGTGGTACCACCGGACTGGGCGTAAATCTCTCGGTGGTTGGTGACGATGCCGCTGCAGGTTGGGGACTCGTCTTTGATCCAGCAATCGCATCCAAGTACGCCGGTCAGATCACGTTGCTAAACGACCCACGTGAAACACTCGGTGCCGCACTCAAGTACCTCGGCTACTCGTTGAATACGACCGACGATGGTGAACTCGCTGAGGCCAAAGATCTGGTTGCAGCAGCAGTGGAGAATATTGCTGCATTCGAGTCTGATCAGTATGACGAATTGTTGACAACTGGTGAGTCAGTCATTGCCCACGGGTATTCCGGAAATGTGGTCGTTTCCATCGACGAATACGAGGGTGATGACGAGTACGCATACTTCGTTCCGTCTCAAGGTGGCACAATCTGGACCGACAACATGGCGGTTCCATTTGATGCACCACACCCATGTACTGCTCACACGTTCATCAACTTCATCCTTGATGCAGAAAACGGTGCGCAACTCAGTGAATGGAATTACTACGCAAGCCCGAATGCACAGTCAAATGAAGTGATGGATCCGGAGGTTCAAGAAGTTCTTGCCGTCATGTACCCCAAAGACTTGAGCGGACTTGAATACATCACCGATACCGGTGACTTTGAGACCAACTTCTCAGATGCCTTTAGTGAGGCCAAAGGCTGACTCAGTCTTGGTGAGAACTGAGTGAGAATGGCCCGCTGCAACTAGCAGCGGGCCATTTTGCTTGCTAAACCAGAGTGCATGGCAGAGTTACCTCCTCCAATAGTGCCGTCTTCTGACATACAAGAAGGCTCAGATGCGAGCAGGCGTCGCCGTCGTCCGTCGGCGACGGTGGCGATTTTGCTGTTGATTGCTTTGGCTTTCGCAGGGGGAGCGGTTATCGACCGATCAGTTGGAGACAGCGAGGACTCCTCAGTGAGCAGCACACCCGATGTTGTTGAAGAAATTGACGATCTCGATGACGACGAAGAGGATCCCATTGCTCCGGAATCCGGCTCAGACGAGACAGTCTCAGCAGCGGTGACAAGCCCATCGGAATCTGAATTCGCATTCACGATTGGCCCCGAACGAACCGGACCGTTCGAACGAATCGACGTCGCTGCCGTCGCTGCGCAGGTTGGCCCTAGCACGGTCACGGTGATGGCTGAGCTATCAACAGGGTTCGGCCAGAGTGGATCTGTAGGAACCGGGATTATTGCAACAGCAGACGGCGAAATCGTGACAAACGCTCACGTCGTAGAGGGTGCGACATCGCTACGCGTTCGTCTTGCAGGCGAAACTGAGCCTCGAGAGGCAACTCTGCTCGCAATCGACGTGGGAAACGACCTCGCTCTGCTCGATATTGAGGGAGAGGGCCTTCCTGCCGCAGTATTTGCACGTCCAGGGTCGATTCAACTCGGTGACGAGGTTGTTGCGATTGGGTTTGCACTCGATCTCGACGGGGCGCCGACTGTCACGCTTGGCATCGTGTCCGCGCTCAATCGAACACTTGTGACCGATGTTGGTGCTCTCGACGGGTTGTTACAGACCGACGCAGCAATCTCTTCAGGAAACTCCGGTGGTCCACTTGTTAATGCGGCCGGAGAAGTCGTCGGAATCAACACCGCAGTTGCGCGAGGATCGTCGACATTAGCGGCGTCAAATATTGGTTTTTCGATTTCAGTTGACGAAGCGCTGCCGATTTTTGAGCAACTACGTAAGCAGTCTCGAGGGGAGCAGCGAAAAGAGGGATTTCTCGGGGTTGCTCTCGACGAGCGCACAGACGGTGGTGTTGGTGCAGTCATTAGAGATGTGAATGTCGGGACACCGGCGGATGCCGCTGGTTTGCGGGCAGGCGACATCGTTATTGCTGTTGACGGTGCGACAGTTGAGGGTGCAGCTGGGCTTATTGCTGCAATACGCGACCTCGAACCGGGTGATTCCGTGCAAATTACGGTGCAACGCGGCGATCAACGTCTCGAAGTTGTCGCTGAACTGACCTCGCGCCCGACTTCTTGACCGGAGTGCTGACTTCGTAAAGGTTGGAACCTGCACGAATGCCGATAGCGTTCTCAACTTGTGCCCAGCTCCTGTTGGGTACAAGTGATAAATGATGTCCGTGTGAGCCCGGCAACGGGGACCTCACGGCGACCTCTAAACCCGTGCTCCGCAACTTTGGTTGGCGGAGCACTTGCGTGAAGCCACTCCGGGGGGCTCACGTTGACTCAACCGGAACGTAAAAGTGTGGATAGCCCACAGGGGCTCGATCAACCAAAGGAAGCCGTTATGGCACAGACAGCGATCGTCGGCGAGAAAGTCGGCATGACCCAAAAATGGGTTGATGACCGAATGCTCGCCGTGACCGTGCTCCGTGTAGAACCAATGCGGGTGGTGCAAATCAAGACCACTGAACGTGATGGCTACACTGCGTTACAGGTCACCTACGGGCACCGTGATGCCCGCAAACTCAACCAACCCGACGCCGGTCACTATGCGAAGGCTGGGGTTCAGCCAGGACGCCGACTCGTCGAAATCCGCCTCGATTCAATCGATGGCTTTGAGGTCGGCCAAGAAATCACCGTCGACCAGTTCGTCGTTGGCGACCGCATCGACGTCACTGGTGTGAGCCGCGGAAAAGGTTTTGCAGGAACGATGAAGCGTCACAACTTCAAGGGCCAGCCAGCCAGCCACGGTAACCACAAGAAGCACCGTGCACCGGGTTCTGTGGGAGCGGGCTCGTTCCCTGGTCGAGTTATTAAGGGAATCAAGATGGCCGGACACATGGGCCACGAACAGGTCACCACGCTAAATCTCGAAGTCGTGGAAGCTGACGCTGAACGCCAGGTGATGCTGGTGAAGGGTTCGGTTCCTGGTCCGAACGGTGGTCTGATCCAGGTTCGCAACGCAGTCAAATCTGCAGTGAGGGGATCGTGAGATGGCAACGCTTAAGATGAAGAACGCTGCAGGAAAAGAAGCGGGATCGGTCGAACTCGACGATGCTGTCTTTAGCGTGCAGCCAAACGTGCCGGTGATGCACCAAGTTGTGACCGCTCAGCTCGCAGCACGTCGCTCGGGTACGCAAAGCACGAAAACTCGTAGTGAGGTCCGCGGTGGCGGCGCAAAGCCATTCCGCCAGAAGGGCACAGGTAATGCCCGTCAGGGTTCAATTCGTGCCCCGCACTTCAGTGGCGGCGGTATCGCCCTCGGCCCGAAGCCGCGGAAGTACAACCAGCGTACGCCAAAGAAAATGGTGCGTCTTGCGCTTCGTTCCGCTCTTTCTGATCGGGTCAACGAGGGATGTGTCACCGTCGTTGATTCATGGTCATTTGCTCAGCCGAGCACAAAAGAAGGCGTGAAGGCGCTCGCAGCTCTCGGTATCGAGGGTCGGGCGCTAATTGTTCTTGGCGCAGGTGATGAGAACGCAGCGATGAGCTTCCGCAATATTCCGGAAGTGCAACTCATTTCGGTGCAAGAGCTCAACGCCTATGACGTGCTGTGCAACGACCACATCTTGTTTACCTCAGCGACTCTGCCGTCAGCGGTTGCTGCAAACGAAAGTCCTGATGAGTGATGAAAGACCCACGCGACATCATCATTGCTCCGGTGGTCTCTGAAAAGAGCTACGCCGCAATGGAGTCCGGTGTTTACACGTTCAAGGTTGCCAGTAGCGCCAGCAAGCCCGAGATTCGCGACGCCGTCGAATCAATCTGGGATGTTGAGGTTCTGAAGGTCAACACGATCAACCGGAAGGGCAAGTCCACCCGAGTGCGCAATTCGAATCGTCGAGGCTCAAAGCCCGACAGCAAGCGTGCCATCGTCACCCTGGCAGCGGGCGAAATCCCGCTGTTCGAGAACTGAGGACATCATGGCTATTCGTTCACGCCGCCCAACCAGCCCCGGACGCCGCTTCCAAACATCTTCCGACTTCTCTGATATCACGAAGAGCTCGCCAGAGCGCACACTGCTCGCTCCATCGAACAAGTCAGGCGGTCGAAACAACTACGGTCGCAAGACATCACGCCATCGTGGTGGCGGTCACAAGCGACGTTACCGCGTCGTCGATTTCCGCCGCATAAAAGATGGTGTTGCGGGCCGCGTTGCAGCGATTGAATACGATCCGAACCGCACGTGCCGTATCGCCCTCATTCACTACACCGATGGTGATAAGGCGTACATTTTGGCCCCGAAGGGTCTGTCTGTTGGCGACACCGTGATGAGCGGTCAAGGCGCTGATATCCGTCCGGGTAACGCAATGGCATTGCGGTATATCCCAGTAGGTACGGTCATTCACAACGTCGAGCTTCGCCCCGGCCAAGGCGGCAAAATCGGTCGTTCAGCTGGCATTGCTGTGCAGCTCGTTGCGAAAGACGGTGATTTCGCCACACTTCGTATGCCATCGACTGAGATGCGCCGTGTGCTTCTCGACTGCCGTGCGACTGTTGGCGAAGTTGGCAACTCGGAACACGAGCTGGTGAAGATCGGTAAAGCAGGTCGTAACCGCTGGAAGGGCGTTCGCCCCCAGACTCGTGGTGTCGCAATGAACCCAGTCGACCACCCACTCGGTGGTGGTGAAGGTCGCACTTCAGGTGGTCGTCCCGCCGTTTCACCATGGGGTAAGCCAGAGCGCCGTACCCGCAACAAGAACAAGTCGAGTCAGCAACTCATCGTCCGTCGTCGCCGCAGCGGCAAGGGCCGTCGGTGAGTAGGGGAGAGGTAGAAACAGATGTCTCGCAGTCTTAAAAAGGGAGCGTTCGTCGACGGTCACCTGTTGGCAAAGGTCGACGCACAGAACGCAGCAGGAGAGCGCAAGGTCATCAAGACCTGGTCGCGTCGCTCCACCATCATTCCTGACATGGTCGGGCACACGATCGCCGTTCACGACGGTCGTAAGCACGTCCCGGTGTACGTCACGGAGTCAATGGTCGGTCACAAACTCGGTGAGTTCAGCCCGACACGCACGTTTAAGTTCCACGCCGGACAGGAGAAGGGGGCACGTCGCTAATGACTGGTCCGAAGCTCAATGAGAAGGCGACGATCGCAGGAGAGCGTTCCGGCACACGTGCGGTCGCTCGACACGTTCGATCATCAGCATCGAAGGCTCGAGTTGTTCTCAACTTGATCCGTGGCCTTGATGTCCGTTCAGCAGACGAAGTGCTCATGCTCACCGAGCGTGGAATCGCCCGCGATATTCGTAAGGTGCTGCGCTCCGCAGTTGCGAACGCTGTCAACAACGACGAGCAAGACGCTTCAGAGTTGTATGTCATCGCCTGCTTCGCCGATGAAGGCTCGACCTTGCGTCGGTTCCGTCCCCGTGCTCGTGGACGTGCAACCCGCATTCGCAAGCGCACCTGTCACATCACCGTGATTGTTGCTCGCATGAGCGATGAGCGTCTCGCAGTGATTCAGGCACGTGCGGAAGGCGCATCAGCGTCAGCCCAAGCAAGTCGTCGTGCACGTGTTGAGCGGAGCCGCCAGCGTGCCGAAGAGGCAAAGGGCGCAATTGACGCCGTCAACGAAGCCGAAGACGAGATCATCGACGAAGGTGCTGATGTCGAAGCTGTTGACGACACAGAAGCTCCTGATGTTGCGGAGGATGCGGCCGAGGACACAGTCGAAGAGACCGAAGATGTGGCTGAAGCAGAGGCTGAGTCAGATGACGAAGCAGAAACTGAATCCGAGACCGACGATGACGCAAGCACCGAAGAGGAGCAGAACTAATGGGTCAGAAGATTAACCCTTATGGCTTCCGCCTGGGCGTGAGCACCGACTGGAAGAGCCGCTGGTTTAGCGATCGTGAATACAAGCAGTACCTCACCGAAGACTGGCAGATTCGTGACTCAGTCATGGAGCGTCTCGAGACTGCAGCCATCAGCCGCATCGAGATCGAGCGCACCCGTGACAAGCTCCGCGTCGATATCCACACGGCTCGTCCGGGGATCGTGATTGGTCGTAAAGGTGCTCAAGCTGACGAACTTCGTCAGATGATCACGAAGATCACCGGCAATCCTCGTATCCAGCTCAACATCGTTGAGATCAAGACCCCCGAGCTCGACGCAGCTCTGGTGGCACAGGGCGTGGCAGATCAGCTCGCAAATCGCATTGCGTTCCGCCGTGCGATGAAGCGTGCAGTGCAGAATGCTCAGCGCGCCGGCGCACTCGGAATTCGCGTGCAATGCTCAGGTCGCCTTGGTGGCGCAGAAATGAGCCGCACCGAGTGGTATCGCGAAGGCCAGGTGCCTTTGCACACCCTTCGGGCAGACATCGACTACGGCTTCCGTGAAGCAAAGACTGCGAACGGTCGGGTTGGTGTCAAGGTGTGGCTCTACAAGGGCGAGATCCTTCCGTACCTTTCATCAAATGACGAAAAGATTGCCCGTGAGGCAGCAATGGCCGTTGGTGAAACATCTGGCCAGGCCGCAGATACCGGCCGCAAGGTCGTGTCATCAGCAGGTCCCCGCGCTGCCGCCGAAGAAACCGAGCCAGCTCCGCTCGTCCGTGAGGCCGATCCTGAGCTTGAGAAGTTGCTCGATGAAGAAGAGACCATTACCCGTCAGACGCGCGAAGCGAACGAAACCCCGCACTTCCGCGGTGACGACTGAGGGGATGAGGAGTTCATCATGTTGATGCCTAGAAAGGTTGCACATCGTAAACACCATCGTGGCCGCACCCGTGGTATGGCAAAGGGCGGTACCGAGTTGGCATATGGCGACTATGGAATTCAAGCACTCGAACCGGGCTGGATCACCGCCCGACAGATCGAGGCTGCCCGTATCGCAATGACCCGTTCGATCAAGCGTGGCGGCAAGGTCTGGATCAACGTGTTCCCAGACAAGCCGGTGACGAAAAAGCCAGCCGAGACCCGCATGGGTTCAGGCAAAGGCAACCCTGAGTTCTGGGTCGCCGTCGTTCGTCCAGGTCGCGTGATGTTCGAGCTTTCGTTCCCGAATGAGGAGCAGGCAAAGATCGCTCTCAACAAGGCGATACAGAAGCTCCCGATTAAAGCTCGCATCCTTACCCGCAACGAGCAGATCTGAGGACTGTCATGGCACTTAAGAACGAATTCAATGACATGGACTTGGCCGGGCTCGCAGACGAACTCCGCGCCAGTAAGCATGAGGCCTTGAACCTCCGGTTCCGTAACGCAACCGGTCAACTTGAGAAGACATCTGAAATTCGCGCCGTCCGTCGGCGTATTGCTCGTATCAATACCGTGATCCGTCAGCGTGAGATCGCTGCGGCAGAGGCAGAGAGCTGAATCAATGAGTGAGACCAGCACGACTAGGGCTGCCCGCAAGGTACGCGAAGGCATCGTCACATCGAATGCGATGGATAAGACGGTTGTCGTCACTGTGACCGACCGCGTTCGTCATGCCCGGTACAACAAGTTCGTCATGCGCACCAAGAAGTTGCATGCACATGACGAGGCCAACGACGCAGGCGTTGGTGACAAGGTTCGGGTCATGGAGACTCGCCCGCTCAGCAAGAACAAGCGCTGGCGGGTCGTTGAGATCGTGGAGCGTGCACGATGATCCAGCAGGAGAGCCGCCTTCGCGTGGCTGACAACAGTGGTGCAAAGGAAGTGCTCTGTATCAAGGTGCTCGGTGGTACCCGCCGCCGTTACGCCTCGATCGGTGACATTTTTGTCGCAACCGTAAAAGACGCCATCCCTGGCGCCGGCGTGAAGAAGGGCGACGTCGTGAAGTGTGTCGTCGTTCGCACGAAGAAAGAGAAGCGTCGTGCCGATGGCAGTTACATTCGCTTTGACGAGAATGCAGCCGTCATCATCAAAGACGACCTCACGCCACGCGGAACCCGCATCTTTGGACCTGTTGGCCGTGAGCTTCGCGACCGGCGCTTCATGCGTATCGTCTCGCTCGCACCGGAGGTGATCTGACATGAAGATCCGTAAAGGTGACACTGTTCTTGTGATCGCTGGCAAGGACAAAGGTAAGGAAGGCACCGTCGACCGCGTGCTGCCAAAGGAAAACAAAGTCGTGGTGACAGGTATCAATACCGCCGTCCGCCACCAGCGTCCGCTCCGCGCAAATGAGCAGGGTGGTCGCATCGATAAAGACATGCCGATCGATGTTTCGAACGTCATGCTCGTTCACAAGGGCAAGCCAGTTCGCGTCGGATACCGGACAGAGTCTGATGGCAGCAAGGTGCGTATTGCCCGTCCAAGCGGTGAGGTAATCAAGTGAGCACATTGACTCAGCCCCGCCTTAAGGCGAAGTACAACAATCAGGTCAAGAGCGATCTGCAAGCGTCGCTGTCGATTGACAACGTTATGCAGATCCCGAAGATTGACAAGATCGTGATCAACATGGGTGTCGGGCGTGCTGCTCAGCAAGCGTCGCTGCTTGAAGCGGCGGTGTCTGACCTCTCGCTCATCTCAGGTCAGAAGCCGGTGGTGACGATCGCAACTAAGTCGATCGCCGGGTTCAAGCTCCGTGAAGGTCAAGCCATCGGCTGCAAGGTGACCCTCCGTGGCGATCGCATGTGGGAATTCCTCGACCGCCTCATTGCTGTCGCAATTCCTCGAATCCGTGACTTCCGCGGGCTGCCTGCACATTCATGGGACGGCCGAGGAAATTACACGTTCGGTCTTTCCGACCAAACCGTGTTCCCGGAAATCAACCCGGACAAGGTTGACAACCCCCGCGGTATGGACATCACCATCGTGACGACCGCAACCGCTGATGACGAAGGCCGCGCACTGCTCGACGCATTCGGGTTTCCGTTCAAGCGGGGTGCCGATGCCGACAACGCACCACGCCGCAAGAAGAATCGCCACCCGCAGTTCCGCGGTGGCAAGAAGAAGTGACCTGAGCGACGAATCGAAGAGGATGACGAAGAACTCATGGCCAAGAAAGCCCTAATCAACAAATCGAACGGTACGCCAAAGTACAAAGTGCGTGCGTATACCCGCTGCCGCCGTTGTGGCCGTCCCCGTTCGGTGTACCGCAAGTTTGGACTCTGTCGTGTGTGCCTCCGCGAGATGGCGCACGCAGGAGAGATCCCCGGCCTGACCAAGTCGAGCTGGTGAGAGGAGCGCAACGATGTTGACAGATCCCATCGCTGACATGCTCACCCGTGTTCGTAACGCGAACACTGCGATGCATGACACCGTGACAATGCCGTCATCGAAGCAGAAGGTCGCATTGGCCAAGTTGCTCGAGTCCGAGGGTTATATCTCGGGTTTTGCCGTGGCGCCCTCAACAACGGGTCCGGGCGAGGTATTGACCATCACGATGAAGTACTCGACCGAGCGCGACCGGACGATCTCCGGGCTTCGCCGAATTTCTACCCCAGGCCTTCGCGTGTACCGCAAGGCTGACTCGGTGCCACGCGTTCTCGGTGGACTCGGGGTGGCTGTCCTGTCCACGAGTCGCGGACTCATGACCGATCGCGAGGCGCGTCGCCAAAAAGTTGGCGGCGAGGTCCTTTGCTACGTCTGGTAATAGGCGAGCGGAAGGAGAGACGTCATGTCACGAATTGGTAATGCACCGGTCGCAGTACCGAGCGGAGTTGAAGTGTCCGTGAGTGGTCGCACCATCACGGTGAAGGGCCCCAAGGGGACGCTGAGCCGAGATATTCCAGGCCTGATCGAGATTGCTCAGGAAGAGGGAACGCTGACGTTCTCTCGTCCGAATGATGAGCGGCAGAACCGTGCAATGCATGGTCTCGTGCGCAGTCTTGTCGACAACATGGTCACCGGGGTCACTGAAGGTTTCAGGAAAGAACTTGAGATCGTCGGCGTCGGTTACCGTGCGGAAGCTCAGGGTCCAAACGGTCTTCGTTTGAACCTCGGGTTCAGCCATCCGGTCAGCGTGTCTGCACCGGAGGGCATCTCGTTCGAAGTTCCAGCCCCGACGCAGGTGATTATTTCTGGAATTGATAAGGAAGTCGTCGGCCAGGTGGCCGCAGACATCCGCAATATTCGCAAACCAGAGCCCTATAAGGGCAAGGGTGTCCGCTATGCCGGTGAGCGTGTCATGCGCAAGGCCGGTAAGGCCGGCAAGAAGTAAGCCGGAATGTAAAGGAACACATCGATCATGAGTGATATCGCAAAGGCTCGACGTAAGGGTCGCATCACCCGCCATCGTCGGGTGCGTAAAAAGATCAGTGGTACCGCTGCTCGGCCTCGCTTGGCTGTCCACCGCTCAAACCGGCACATTACCGCTCAGGTGATTGACGATGAGTCAGGTCGCACCATTGCCGCAGCATCTTCGGTTGAGCCTGCACTTCGTTCAAATAAGTCGGGATCGGTTGAAGCCGCAACAAAGATTGGTGCTCTCGTCGCCGAACGAGCCCGCGCCGCAGGGGTTACCGCAGTGGTCTTTGACCGGGGTGGAAACCTCTATCACGGCCGTGTCGCAGCGGTCGCTACCGCCGCCCGAGAAGCAGGTTTGGAGTTCTGATGGCAGCACAACAAAACGACAACAACAATCAGGTAGAAAATGACGGTGGCCTCCGCGAGTCTCGTGTGATCACGATTAATCGTGTCGCCAAGGTCGTGAAGGGCGGACGTCGTTTCGCATTTACTGCTCTCGTAGTCGTCGGAGACGGCAATGGTCGTGTTGGCCTCGGCTACGGGAAGGCCAAAGAAGTGCCGTTGGCAATTCAAAAGGGCACTGAAGAGGCGAAGCGAAATCTGTTTGAGGTTCCGCTTGCTGGCTCAACCATTATCCACACGGTCACCGGCATCACTGGTGGCGGCAAGGTGCTCATGAAGCCTGCTGCTCCTGGTACCGGTGTTATCGCTGGTGGAGCTGCCCGAATCATTCTTGAAGAGGCTGGCATTCACGACATTTTGTGTAAGTCGCTTGGGTCGGCAAACCACATCAACGTTGCGCGAGCAACCATTGCTGGTTTGAAGTCGCTGCAGCGTCCAGATGAAGTTGCGAGGCGCCGTGGAATTCCTGCTGACACCTTTGTCCCTAAGGGTCTGTTGAAGGCGTTCGAAGAGCGGCAGAATCAGAATTCTGCTTCGGCTGCCACCGGAGGTGACCAGTGAGCGAGAAGCAGATCAGCGTGACTCAGGTCCGCTCCGCAATTGGTCAGAAGCCGAAAGCTCGTGGAACGCTTCGGGCGCTCGGTCTCGGCCGTATTGGTAAAACGAACGTTCTTCCCGATCGGCCAGAGGTACGTGGCATGTTGAACCGCGTCCCACATTTGATTGAGATCTCAGAAAGTGGTGAATGATTATGCGCGTCGATGAACTCGCACCAGCACCAGGATCAAACAAGCGCGCGAAGCGTGTTGGCCGCGGTACTGGCGGCAAAGGCGGTAAGACCGCGGGCCGTGGTACCAAGGGTCAGCGTGCCCGCAACACGGTTCGGCGTGGCTTTGAGGGTGGCCAGATGCCACTCAAGCAGCGTGTGCCGAAGTTGAAGGGGTTCAATAACCCGTTCCGTGTCGAGTACAGCCCGGTCAACTTGCATCAGCTCGAGAAGTTGGGTGCAAGCACCGTTGATGTTGATGCTCTGGTGGCAGCAGGTCTTGTCCGTAAGGGTGCATTCGTGAAGATCCTCGGTTATGGCGATCTTTCCATCAAGGTTTCACTCTCCGTCCATGCGATTTCTGCTGCTGCTCGCTCAGCGGTTGAAGCCGCTGGTGGCGACGTCACCATCGTTCCCCTCCCGCATGAGGGCGAGGGTAAGGCCGGTCGCCCTGCGGTGAAGGGCAACCAATTCGCTAACCGCTGATTACTGATCTGGAGGCAGCGATTCCATCATGATCGCCAACATCAAGAACATTCTGAAGATTGAGGATCTTCGTAACAAGATCCTGTTCACGCTGATGATCGTCGGTTTCTACCGAGTTGGAGCAGCTATTCGCGTACCGGGAGTCGATCCGCTTGCGATCGAACAGCTTCGCGCCGGGGCTCAAGACGGCGCACTCGGTCTCTTCAACTTGTTCTCCGGTGGAGCCTTCGAAAGCTTCTCAGTATTTGCGCTGGGAATCATGCCGTACATCACAGCGAGCATCATCATGCAGATTCTTGGTGTGGTGATTCCAAAGCTCGAAGAATTGCAGCAGCAGGGCGCAGTCGGTCAACGAAAGATCACGCAGTACACCCGCTACGTGACGATCACACTTGCTCTTCTGCAAGCGACCGTGCTCGTGTTCTTGTTCGGAAATGGCGGCGGGGGAGCGTTCTATTCGGCTGTCCAAGCACCGTCTGTTCCGTTGCTTCCCGAAGGCATCTGGCCTCGCGGCTATCTCATCATTCCGACACTTGTCGTCGGCACCGCGGTTCTAATGTGGTTTGGCGAATTGATTAGCCAGCGCGGAATCGGCAACGGCATGTCGATGGTGATCTTTGCATCGGTTGTTGCGGGCATTCCCTCGGGCTTCTATTCGATCTTGCTGCAGAACAAAGTGTTCTGGTTCGTGATGATGGTGCTGTTGTCGGTTGGAATCATTGCTGCGGTGGTGTACGTCGAGCTTGGACAGCGTCGCATCCCAGTGCAGTTCGCAAAGCGGGTCGTTGGCCGTCGGATGATGGGTGGCCAAAACACTTACATTCCGTTGAAGGTCAACCAGTCGGGTGTGATCCCGATTATCTTCGCTTCGTCGCTGCTGTTGCTCCCTGCGATTCTCGTAAGTTTCTTAGGCAATGCATCCGCTGACAGTTTGCGTGGACGTATTCAGGGATATGTCGACCAGTACATCTTGAACAGTCAGAATGCCGTTTACATCACGCTGTTTGCGGTGCTCATCATTGCTTTCGCCTATTTTTATAACTCAATCGCGTTCGATCCGGTTCGTCAGGCCGATCAGATTCGCCGCCAGGGCGGATTCATTCCGGGTATCCGGCCAGGTGCGCAGACCGAGGAGTACCTGGCAAAAGCGGTGAACCGCATCACTTTGCCGGGCGCGGTGTTTATTGCTTGTATCGCAATCCTTCCTTACATCTTGTTGTGGGCCGCAGGAGTGAGCACCTTCGGATTCGCAGGAACCAGCATCTTGATTTCTGTTGGTGTGGCTCTTGAGCTCATGCGTCAGATCGACTCGCAACTTATGTTGCGAAACTACGAAGGCTTCCTCAAGTAAGCGGTCCCGTTTCATGCCGGGAGCTCGTCTCATTATCCTTGGTCGTCAAGGCGCTGGTAAGGGCACGCAATGTGTGCGCTTATCCCGGCACTTCGTCGTACCCCACATCTCGACCGGAGACATGTTGCGTTCCGCAGTTCGTGAGCGTACGCCTCTTGGTATTGTTGCAGGCGAAATCATGGAGGCTGGCGGTCTTGTCGATGACGAGACCATGGTCGGTATCGTTAATGAGCGCTTGGCCAAGCCAGACGCGATGAGCCGTGGCTACATCCTTGACGGTTTCCCCAGAACGGTTGGCCAAGCTGAGGCGCTCGCCGGCATAACCCAAGACCTTCCCATTCATGTGGTGATCGATCTCGACGTGCCCCGTGAGATCGTGTTCGATCGCATTTCATCGCGGCGTGTGTGTCAAGACTGTGGAACGAACTACACAAGTTCAGGAGATGACCCGTCACCGTGGATTTGCGATGTGTGTGGCGGCGACGTCACGCAACGTGGCGACGACACTCCCGAAGCAGTGAATCGCCGCTTAGATCTCTACGAATCACAAACCGCTCCTCTCATCGAGTTCTACGGAGGGCGTCGGCAGTTAGCGGTGGTGAATGGAGTCGGGCATCCAGATCACGTCTTCAAGCGTCTCACCGATGTTGTAGAAAGTCGGCGGTGAACGAGATGCAATCACCATTGGTGTTGCCGTCTCACGCCGATAGCATTGCCTGTCGGCTCGTGTCCGTGTACTCGGAGACAGGCCGAAACGTTGACCAGACCGGCCAACACGTACAGTAACCCGCCCTGCGGTAAAGACCGCGACAATTAAGGAGAATCCACTGGCTTCACCGAAAGAAGATGCAATCGTCCTTGAAGGAACGATTCTTGAGTCGCTACCTAACGCGATGTTCCGCGTTGAGTTAGAAAACGGCCACAAAGTGTTGGCTCATATCTCGGGAAAGATGCGGATGCACTACATCCGAATTCTTCCTGGTGACAAGGTGCAAGTGGAACTCACCCCGTACGACCTCACCCGAGGCCGTATCACGTATCGCTATAAGTGAGAGAAGAACGCAGTGAAGGTCCGACCCAGCGTCAAAAAGATGTGTGAGAAGTGCCGTGTGATTCGTCGTCACGGACGGATTCGAGTGATCTGTGAAAACCCTCGCCATAAGCAGCGCCAAGGCTGAAAGATAAACGGAGAGCAGTAAACGATGGCACGTATCGCCGGTATCGATATTCCCCGCGACAAGCGGTTGGAAGTTTCGCTGACCTATATCTACGGGATCGGACGCACGACAGCGATCCGTATCTGCGAAGACAATGGTCTTGACCTTAACGCTCGAGTGTCCTCTCTCACCGAAGATGAGGTCAACAAGATTCGTTCATGGGTTGATGCCAATCTGACGATTGAGGGTGACCTCCGTCGTGACGTTCAGAATGACATCAAGCGAAAAATCGAGATTGGTTGTCACCAAGGTATTCGTCACCGCAAGGGGCTTCCTGTCCGTGGGCAGCGCACCCACACGAACGCTCGTACCCGCAAGGGCCCGAAGCGCACTGTCGCTAATAAGAAGAAGGCTGTGAGGTAGTAATGGCTAAGACAAAGCCAGGTGGCCGTCGGCCCCGCAAACGCGATCGCAAGAACGTTTCTGTGGGCGTTGCTCACGTAAAGAGCTCGTTCAACAACACCATCGTTTCCATCACCGACGTTGATGGCAATGTCATCTCTTGGGCATCATCGGGTGCCGTTGGCTTTAAAGGTTCACGTAAGAGCACCCCATTTGCCGCTCAACTTGCAGCAGAGCGCGCCGCAAAGGCGGCGCAGGAACACGGCGTTCGTCGCGTCGATGTTGAAGTCAAAGGCCCAGGTTCTGGCCGTGATACTGCGGTTCGCTCATTGCAAAACTCGGGCATTGAGGTGACGACCATCAAAGACGTCACCCCGATTCCGCACAACGGATGTCGTCCACCGAAGCGTCGGAGGAACTGAGATGGCTCGCTACACAGGCCCCAAAGTCCGGACCTCTCGTCGTCTTGGCGTCAATGTCTTTGAGAACGAGAAAGGTCGTCGCGCAATGGAGCGTCGGCCCTTCCCCCCCGGTGCTCATGGCCGAACCCGTCGTCGTAATGCAGGTTCTGAGTACCTCGCCCAGATGCAGGAGAAGCAAAAGGCGAAGTACATCTACGGTGTGCTTGAGAAGCAGTTCAAGAAGACCTACAACGAGGCGAATCGACTTCAGGGTCCAACCGGTGAGAACCTACTCATCCTTCTTGAGTCACGACTCGACAATGTCACTTTTCGTGCCGGCTGGGGATCAACCCGCCCTCAGGCCCGTCAATTTGTGAATCACGGTTTGATACATGTCAATGGCCGTCGAGTTGATATCCCGTCGTATCGGGTGCGCAAGGGTGACGTCGTCACGCTGTCGTCAAAGGCCGCTCAGATGATCGTGATCCAGCACAACATGGACACCAACGACCGCTCACTGGTCGGCTGGCTGGAAGCCGGTGATGGTGGCAAGGAAGTTACCGTCCGTGATCTGCCACAGCGCGATCACATTGACGTCCCCGTCCGCGAATCGCTCATCGTTGAGCTCTACTCGAAGTAATCGTTCTAAGAAAGGAACCGGCAGACATGCTTGTCATGCAACGTCCCTCAGTGGAAGTACTAGGCGAGGTCGTCTCCGACGGCAATGGCGAACGCCAGCAGTTCGTGATCGAGCCACTTGAGCCTGGCTTTGGCCACACACTTGGAAACTCGCTCCGTCGTACCCTCCTGTCCTCGGTACCGGGTGCCGCAATCACCATGGTTCGTTTTGATGATGCGCTCCACGAGTTCGACACCATTAGCGGCGTCGTTGAAGATGTCACCGACATCATTCTCAATCTCAAGGACATCGTGATTCGTTCCGACGCAGAAGAGGCTGTCACACTTCGCCTCGACGCAAAGGGCCCCGGCTCGGTGGCTGCGGGCGACATTGACTGTCCCGCCGACGTATCAATCTTGAACAGTGATCTCCATCTTGCGACCCTCAACGGCAAAGCCCGTCTCGCAATCGACCTCACCGTCGAGCGCGGTAACGGATATGCAAGTAGCCAGCGCGAGGTCGAAAATCCGGTGATCGGCAATATGCCGATCGATGCCATCTTCTCACCAGTCCGTCGAGTGAGTTTCGCCGTTGAACCAACCCGCGTTGGTCAGTCGACCGACCACGACCGTTTGGTGCTCGACGTCACCACCGATGGATCAACATCTCCTAGCGAGGCAATGGCATCTGCTGGAGAGACCCTCCGCACGATTGTCGCTCTTGTGGCTGAACTGAGTGATGAGCCAAAGGGTCTTGCGCTTACTGAAGAGCCTGATACCGCGAGCTCTTCCCCTGATCTTGATCTTCCAATCGAAGACCTAGATCTTTCGGAGCGCCCGCGCAACTGCTTGAAGCGGGCTCAGGTCAACACCGTTGGCGAACTTCTCATGAAGAGCCACGATGACCTTCTCAATATCACCAACTTTGGCCAGAAGAGCCTTGACGAAGTCATCGAAAAGCTTGATGAGCGTGGGCTTTCTCTTCGCCCGTGAGATTTTTGACAACAACGGAGAACTGACATGCCTGGAACCCCACGACGTGCTCGCCGGTTTGGTGGCGACGCGGCCCATCAGCGTTTGATGATGGCCAACCTTGCAGCATCGCTGTTCGCTGCTGAGGGCATCACTACCACTGAGGCAAAGGCGAAAGCTCTGCGTCCAATCGCAGAGAAACTCATCACGAAGGCTAAGAAGGCTCAAGATGACAGCCCAATGCGCGTGCACCGTATTCGTCAGATTCAGGGTTACCTCGGTGACCGTGAGATGACGCACAAACTCGTGAATGAGGTTGCGCCTCGTTACCTTGAGCGCAATGGTGGCTACACCCGCATTCTGAAGCTCGGCACCAGGTCTGGCGACAACGCCGACATGGCTCGTATCGAGCTCGTCTGACTACCCCTAGAACGATGACGACCTGGTCCGACATTCGTCGGGCCTGGTTTGTCGTTACTTACCGAGGGACAGCCTTTCGAGGTGCTGCCGAAAGCCCTGGGGTTCGCACGGTGATTGGTGAGCTTCGCGCCGCGTGCGAGCAGATCCTCGGGCAACCGATCGAGTTCACTCTGGCGGGACGTACCGATGCCGGAGTTCATGCTCTCGGTCAAGTGATTTCGTGTGACTTGCCAGGTGCGGTTGACCCATCGGACCTCGCTCATCGACTTTCGCGCATGTGTGCCCCAGACATCGCCGTTCGGTCAGGCGACTGGGCACCTGATGACTTCAATGCTCGGTTCTCTGCATCTTTTCGCTCATATCGCTACCACGTGTGGAATGGGCCAGTGGGCAATCCGCTCCTGCACGACCTCACGTGGCATGTTGCCCAATCGCTCGACCTCGATCTCATGAACGAAGCTGCGAAGGTTGTTGTGGGACAACACGACTTTTCCTCGTTTTGTCGAGCACCAGACCCCGCTCCAGACGGCTCGCCCCTGTCACTCGTGAGAACAGTAATTTCTGCAAGTTGGACGAGAGGGGAGCCATCTCACCTGGTGATGTTTGACATCGTCGGCATGGCGTTCTGCCATCAGATGGTTCGGTCCTTAGCGGGCACGATGGTTGATATTGGCTCAGGGCGCCTCCTATTACATGAAATGAGCACGATTTTGGATGGGAAAGATCGCCAGCTTGCAGGACGAGTTGCGCCGCCACAAGGTCTTGTCCTCATGAAGGTTGGTTATGAGAAAGATCGTGGTGGAGGCGGCGCGGAGTGAGTGTTGGGGAACTACCCGCTGCACCCGTATCCTCTTAGGGTTCAGTGGACCTGACCTCCACCGGAAAATCGAGAAAATGACTGGAAATTGACGTAATGAAGACTTACACACCTAAGGCGAGTGAGATCTCCCGAGAGTGGCACATCGTCGACGCTGAGGGAATGATCCTCGGTCGTCTCTGCACCGAGGTGGCTCGTGTGCTCCGTGGCAAGCACAAGCCAATCTTTGCGCCACACATCGACACCGGTGATCACGTCATCATCGTGAATGCCGACAAAGTCGTGATGACCTCCGGAAAAGAGAGTCGTCAGATGATCTACCGCCACTCGGGATATCCGGGTGGGTTGAAGAGCGAGTCGTTTGCGGAACTTCTCGATCGCAAGCCAGCTGACGCAGTGCGTCGCAGCGTTCGCGGCATGTTGCCAAAGGGCCGTCTTGGTCGTCAGCAGATGACGAAACTCAAGGTCTACGCCGGGCCAGATCATCCGCACCAAGCACAGTCCCCAACCCCGCTAGCGGTGCCTGGTGCCGCAGCCCGCTGATTGATTCGAGGCAATTGATATGAGCACTCCTCTCACGCAAACAACCGGCCGCCGTAAAGAGGCCGTCGCCCGAGCTCGGCTTCGTGAAGGCTCAGGTGTCGTGACCATCAACGGTCGTGCATTTGATGCCTACTTCCCAACCGCCGCACAGCGCATGGTGGTTTCAGAAGCTCTTCGGGTTGCCGATGTCGAAGATCGCTTTGACATCGACGCATCGATTCACGGTGGCGGCGTTTCTGGTCAGGCAGACGCGCTTCGCATGGCGATCGCTCGTTCACTTGTCGATCTTGATCCCGAAACTCGTCCAGCGTTGAAGCGGGCTGGTCTTCTCTCTCGAGACTCACGAAAGAAAGAGTCGAAGAAGTACGGACTCAAGAAGGCCCGTAAGGCTCCCCAGTACACGAAGCGCTGATCAGGCAGCCCGATGCGTTTTGGCACCGACGGTGTCCGCGGGAGGGCGCACAGCGAACTCACCGAAGCGATGGCATCCGACCTTGGTCGGGCCATCGCTCGTGTGTTTTTCGGAGCCCCTGTGTTCATCGGAGGCGACAGCCGCGAGTCGACCCCTGTATTCATCACTGCGGTGTCGCAAGGGTTGATCAATGGCGGGGCGGAAGTGGAGTCGCTCGGAATGGTGCCCACTCCGGTCGTCGCCGCTGAATCGGCGAGAAGAAACGCAGTCGGTGTTGTCGTCTCGGCGTCTCACAACCCGTTCTTCGATAACGGCATCAAGGTGTTTGGTCCCGGCGGGGTCAAACTCTCAACCGAGACAGAGGCACAGATCGAAGCTGAGTGGAATCGGCAGGATGCCCCCAACGTGGTTGCCGAGCCTTCGGGGAACATGACCACCAGTGAGATGGCTGACGTTCAGATTCGCTATCTCGAGCGCATCACGAGTGCGATCGAACAACGATCGCTGCGAGGCATCCGTGTGGTTGTCGACGCGGCAAACGGCGCCGCCTCTGAACTCGCTGGCGCAGTTTTCGCTTCGGTCGGTGCCGATGTCATCGTCATTCACGCTGACCCGAATGGCACTAATATCAATGACGGCTGTGGAGCGACTCACACGCAAACTCTGCAAGCGGCAGTACTCGCCTATGGTGCCGATGTCGGGCTCGCACTCGATGGTGATGCCGATCGGCTCATTGCTGTTGACCATCTTGGCAATGTCGTCGACGGCGATCGAGTCATTGCCATCCTCGCAAGCGACATGCGCTCGCGAGGTATGCTCACCGGTAACGCCGTTGTAGTGACGGTCATGGCAAACCTTGGTTTTCGTCGAGCGATGACCACCGCGGGCATCGAGGTGGTCGAAACACCGGTGGGGGATCGCCATGTTCTTGAGGCATTGATCGAGGGCGGGTTTTCCCTGGGTGGTGAACAGTCAGGTCACATCATCATTCCGGCTCACGCAACGACCGGTGACGGCATGCTGACGGGAGTTGTGTTACTCGATGTAGTTGTCCGCTCGGGCCAGTCACTTGCTGAGCTGTCATCTGCATCGATGAACTCGTATCCGCAGGTACTCATCAACGTTCCGGTTCCGGTACGTGGTGAAGTTCCGGATGAGGCCATCCGCAAGGTTCGGCAGGAGCTTGAGAGCGAACTCGGCGATGATGGGAGAATTCTCATCAGGCCAAGCGGTACTGAACCTCTCGTTCGCGTGATGGTCGAAGCTGCTCTCCAAGCAGATGCCGAACGAATCGCTACGACGCTCGCCGATGCCATTGAACGCTCATACGAGCCGATGAATGACGACGTCGGCGACGAGTAGGCTGAACAAATGTGCGGGATTATTGCGGTTCTCAGTCGTCGTGACCGTCGCATACCGCCGACGGCCGCTGAATTGTCGACATTGCTTGCAACGGCGCACGATTCTGTCGCAACCGATCCCGCCGGAGCAGCCAGTGCACTGAGCGCAGTCGACAAGGCGCTGCGCGGTGTTCCCGGGGTCATCGCGCTCACAAATGAAGTAGAACTCGTCGACTCGATCATCGCGACACTTGCAGACATTGAGGACAAGGTTGCTGAACTCGAAGCGGAAGTGGAATTTGGGACTCGCCACGATGATGCAGCCGTGATCGCTCTTCGTGACGCGTTATGGGCAATCGGTCGCGACCGCATTCGAACCGCAGAAGAAGTTCACGCGCTCGCAGACGGCGCTTCAGAAGATTCCGTCAATGGTTATCTTTCGATACAGCGTGCGCTCTCTGCCCTTGATCGGCTTGAAGTTCGGGGTCGTGACTCAGCGGGAATTCACGTCATGGTCAGTGGCCACGGGTTTGCTGTCGACGACCCTTTTGTCGCTCAGCAATTTTCCGAGCGGTCGAATGACGCCCTCTTCCGCTCATATTCGGTTCGATGGGTCGATACGACAAGTGGACCGGTGTTGTCGTTTGTCTACAAAGCAGCGGCTGAGATCGGTGAGCTTGGCGATAACACAGCTGCGATTCGACAGGCCGTTCGCACCGATGGGTTGTTGCGAGCCGTACTGTCATCACCGACCGCAGTTACCGCGGTGCTGGGCCATACGAGATGGGCAAGTATCGGGGTGATCTCGGAAGCAAACGCGCACCCGTTGAACAGTGAAGAACACGAGGCGATTGCTGGCCCGTATGTGGTCGGGGTATTGAACGGTGATGTCGACAATTACGCAGACCTCAGCCGACGTTTCGGACTACAGATTCATCATCAGATCACGACCGATGCGAAGGTGATTCCAACAATGACCTCCCGCCGTATTGGCGAGGGCCTTGACCCAGTCGAAGCGTTTAGACGTTCGGTGAACGAATTCGAAGGCTCGGTTGCCATCGGGGCGATTGCGGCTGATCGCCCGCAGCATCTCATGCTGGCGCTTCGCGGAAGTGGTCAGGGTGTGTATGTGGGTATCACCGATGACGGGTACATCATCGCAAGCGAGCCGTATGGCGTTGTCGAAGAGACCAACCGATATGTGCGCCTTGATGGGGAAGCCGGTGGAGAAATTCTCGTCGTCGATCTCAATCGTGTCGGCCTCGACGGGCTGCACCGTCGTGCGTATTCCGGTGCGGAGATGCCGATTCAAGATGATGACGTTTTGAGCGCAGAGATCACGACACGCGACATCGACCGCGGGAACTCACCTCACTACCTGCTGAAAGAAATTCAAGAATCGCCCCGATCATTTCGGCGAACCCTCCGAGGTCGAATCGATGAGCATGACGGAACTCCTGTCGTCAAGCTTCCCGAGAGCTCGGTACCAACAGCGGTGCGTGAGCGGCTCGCAGCGGGTCATATTTCGCATGTCCGAATGATTGGTCAAGGTACGGCCGCCGTTGCCGGTCAGGGTGTAGCCGCAATTCTTCAAGATTTATGTGAAGGAGATCTTGACGTTGACGCCGTGACAGCGACGGAAATCTCAGGTTTCCAACTTCGAGCTGACATGTCAGACACGCTGATCGTCGCTGTCAGCCAAAGTGGGACGACAACCGACACCAACAGAACGGTCGACTTGTTGCGGTCTCGGGGAGCGCCGGTTATTGCGATCGTGAACCGGCGCGGAAGTGATCTTGCGGTTAAAGCAGATGGAGTGGTGTACACATCTGATGGCCGAGACGTCGAAATGAGTGTTGCATCAACGAAGGCCTTTTACGCACAGGTTGCAGCTGGAGCGCTACTCGCATGCGAAATCGTTACGTCGGCTGGAATTGGAAGCGAAGGCAGACGTGAGCGGTTGATCCGATCGCTACAAGAGATGCCTTCAGCGATGGAGAAGGTGGTGAGCCTTCAATCACCGATCGCTGAAATTGCCGCAGCAACTGCCCCTTCGAAGCGTTACTGGGCCGTTGTCGGTAACGGCCCCAACCTTGTCGCTGCTCACGAGGTTCGCATCAAACTAAGTGAGCTCTGTTACAAGTCGATCGCTGCAGATGTCACCGAAGATAAAAAACACATCGATCTCTCGAGCGAGCCCCTGATCTTTGTGTGCGCGGCCGGCCTTCAGGGTTCGACCGCAGACGATGTCGCCAAAGAAACTGCAATCTTTAACGCTCATAAGGCAACCCCGATAGTGGTCTGCGATGAGGGTCAAACCCGGTTCTCGGTAGGCATGGTGATCGAGGTACCCGTTGTTGACCCGGCGCTCGGGTTCATTTTGTCGGCCATGGTTGGCCACCTCTTCGGCTACGAAGCGGCACAAGCGATCGATCGGTCGGCGCTTCCTTTGCGTGCAGCTCGAGATGTCATCGAACGATCGATCGAGTCTGATGAAACAGCTGACGATCTGATTGTTCACCTTGCAGAAGATATTCAGGTGCCCATCCGTGACTTTGAAGAGGGTGTGCGAGCAAAGATCTATGACGGGCACCTCGAAGCCTCGACTGCAGTTCGGGTAAGTTCTGCAATTGGCTTTGTTCGGTCGCGTCGACCCGTTGAAGATTTCACGATTGCAACAGGCAATATCGGAACTCCTGAACTTGTCATCGCTGAAGTCGTCGGTGCACTCTCTGCTGCGATCGACGAGCTCACTCGCCCGATTGATGCCATTAAGCACCAAGCAAAGACGGTCACCGTCGGGATTTCTCGTAGTGATTCTGACCTCGTTGACAACGCTCTTGTGCAGGCGGTGATGTCACGTGGGGCTGGACGAGATGTTGTGTCGTATCGGTCGCTTAAGGTGCTCGCCGCACTTGATGCAGCAGTCGCTGAAGTAACCGGTGCAACGCGTTACGGCATTGTGGGTGAATCGATTTCGGTCGTAGACCGCGATGGTGTTGCGACGACCCTCTCGAGTCGTGTTGATAGCGACCCTGCGTTGACCGGTACAAAGCGGTACGTCGCTGAACAGCGAGACGTGCTGGTGGCCCGCGGACGACGTGACGACCGAACGGTCATTCTGGTGCCCGAGACGAAAGCGGGTGTGTGCACCGGTCTCACGTTGTTGCACGTGAACTTCCACGATCACGTCTCGGTTGACGATGCGCGAACCTTCTTGCAGGGTTACGACAACCGTTACGAACGTCTCATCGACTGGGTGACGGAAACCGAAGGGACGTTTGACGAGGCAAAGCTCGCCGGAGTGTCGGTCGCTGACCTCCTCATTCTGCCGATTTCAGAGACCGCGAATCACTGGGTGTCGTGATGATCGGTGTCGGCGTTGACGTTGTCGACATCGAGCGATTTCGTCGTTCGCTGACTCGAACACCGTCGATGCGAACCCGGTTGTTTACGGACGCCGAACTCGACTCGCTATCAGGCCGTGTCGATGACGTGCCTGGGCTTGCTGCTCGGTTTGCTGCCCGAGAAGCATCGATGAAGGCCCTTGGTCTTGGGCTTGGGGCGTTCGGATTTCATGACGTGTCGGTGACGAAAGCCGAAAGTGGTGCTCCATCGTTACTTGTTGTCGGAAGAGCGTTCGAACTCGCAACTGAAGTAGGGGTCGAGCGTTGGCATCTCAGCCTGTCCCACGGTGACAGCGTGGCGATCGCGCAGGTGGTTGCTGAGTGACGAAGGAAGATCTCTCGTTACAGCGATGGTCGGGGGTGGATGTCGACACCGACGCCATCGAGAGCAATATGCGTCACCTTGTTGAGCTATGTGCACCAAGTTCTGTGTGGGCAGTGGTGAAGGCGAATGGCTACGGGCATGGTGCGATAACGGTGAGTCGGGCAGCTGTTGCGGGTGGCGCCAGTGGTCTCGCCGTTGCGCTCGTGCAAGAGGCTGCTGAGTTACGCAACGCCGGTATTGAGTCGCGGATTCTGGCGTTGAGCGATCAGCCTCACGACCAATATGGGATGCTTCTCGCTGCAAACGCCGAAGTGATGGTGTACCGGTCGAAGTCGATCGACGCACTTGGATCGGTCGCACAGCAACGCGGAGTGATTGCGAGAGTTCATCTCAAAGTCGATACCGGAATGCGCCGCGTTGGTGCAGAACCTTCGTCTGCCGGGGCGCTAATTGCACGCATTCAGCAGCACCCGAATCTTCAACTTGTTGGTGTGGCGACCCATTTCGCAACGGCTGACATACCTGGCCATCCAGGAATTGCTCAGCAGAGTGACGAGTTTGCGTTGATGACCTCACTCGTTGAACCCGAGACCGAAATTCACATGGCAAACTCTGCTGCGGCGTTGTTGGTGCCTGAAAGTCGGTACTCCTACGTTCGAGCGGGCATTGCGTTGTATGGAATTGACCCGTCTACTGAGGTCAAACTCGATCGAGACGTGTTTTCGGCTGCGCTGCGCTGGTGGGCTCGGGTGTCGTACGTGAAAGTTGTTGAAGCGGGGGAGCACGTTTCGTATGGGTGGCGATATCAAACCACTCAACGCACACGGCTTGGAACCATCCCCGTTGGGTATGCCGACGGAGTCCCTCGTCGATGGTCTGAAGTTGGTGGCGTGGTGCTCATTGGTGGTCGCCGTCGACCTGTCGTCGGCGTGGTGACCATGGATCAACTCGTGGTCGATCTTGGCCCCGAAGATGAGAGTGACCCGATTGATATCGGAGACGAGGTCGTGCTTATCGGCCGCCAAGGTAATGAGCACATGACCGTTGAAGAGTGGGCAGAACGACTGGGCACGATTGGTTACGAGATCGTCTGCCAGATCAGTGGGCGCGTTCCACGACGAGCAGTGGGGTTGCCGGCTGAGCGGTCGTAGCATCGTTACCAATATGTGGTTTCGAACGACATCCCCGAGCGACACGCGCGACCTTGCGGCTGCTCTTGCGCCGGTCGTTCGAAGTGGTGACACCGTCGTGTTAACCGGCGAAATGGGATCTGGGAAAACGGTGTTCGCTCAGGGCATAGGAGCCGCCCTTGGCGTTGCCGAACCGATGACCTCTCCTACGTTCACGCTGGTGAACACTTACGACTGTGGCAATCTCACTGTGCACCACGCTGACCTCTATCGGCTTGATCGAACGGTAGAGGTCGCTGACCTTGCGTTGAGTGAACTTGCAGAATTCAGCGGTGTCGTGCTTATTGAATGGGGAGAGGCCGCGATCGATGAGATCGCCGACTATTTAGAAGTCCACATCGACGTCGACATCGATGATGATGCCGGTGAACTACGGGAAGTAGCTCTTGAAACGGTGGGGCCAAGTTGGGACCGTCGTCGCGACATGCTGTCAACCGCTTTGGAGGCATGGTCGTGATCGTTCTCGGCATTGAAAGTGCAACCGAATCGGTCGGCGTCGCCCTTGCAGCGTCAGACGGGGTGTTAGCCAATGTCGAAGTTGCTCGAGGCCGTCGTCATGCAGAGTCGATCGTTCCCTGCGTTCAGTTCGTGTGCGAACGGGCCGATATCGAACTTTCTGAAGTCGGAGCAATTGCAATTGATGTCGGCCCCGGATTATTCACTGGCATGAGGGTCGGAATCGCAACCGCAAAATCATTGGCAATGGCGCTCAACATTCCGATGGTGCCGATCACATCACTTGAGGTATTGGCGGCAGCGGAGCCGACCACAGACGGCATCATCGTGCCTGTTATTGATGCGCGAAAGTCTGAAGTCTTCTGGGCGATGTACCGGCGCACTCACCAAGGGCTTGAGCTCTTGCATCAACCGACTGTCGGGTCAGTTGACGATTTGGTATCAGATTTGATGGCGCGAGACCAGTCGAGTGTGTGTGTCGGCGATGGGGCCCACCGCTATGGCGACGACATCACGGCCGGTTTTAGTTGCTCGATTGGTGCCGCGGTTCACCCATCGGCACCGGTGCTGGCAAGTGAGGCAGTTCTCCGAGCAATTCGTGATGAGACAGTTGCAGAGCAGATGGTTGAGCCGGTGTACCTTCGCCAGCCCGATGCCCAGATCAATTGGAGCACGCGCGAGGTGAGGTCATGATGCGGCGAGGAATCGTGATCGAAGCGATGAAGCGCCGCCATCTGCGACAAGTGCTTGCGATTGAAGCCGCAACCTACGACCGGCACTGGTCGCGTCAGGTATTTCTTGACGAACTTACCCAGGTTGGTCGGGGGGGACGTCACTACCTCATCGCTCGCCGTGGCCGGACAATCGCGGGATATGCCGGGTTATGGGTTGTCGAAGCCGCAGGTGACCGAGAGGCGCACGTGACGAACATTGCGGTTAGTGAGTCAGTGCGCCGTGAGGGCATTGGTGCTGCACTGATGATGAAGCTTGCGGAACACGCGCGGGCACAACGAGCGACGGCGTGGACTCTTGAGGTTCGTGCGTCGGCTGAGCCGGCGCAGGAGATGTATCAGCGGTTTGGCTTTGCGCCTGCGGGTTACCGAAAGGCTTACTATGAGCACGGCGAGGATGCCGTGGTGATGTGGTGTCATCGACTCGGCGATGATGACTATCTTGACCGTTGCGCAGATCGGCTGACAGGGAGGTGTGCGTGATGCTGCTACCAGAGGTCGTCGTTGGACCAGATACGGTCATCCTTGGAATCGAGACGAGTTGTGACGAGACTGCCGCAGCCGTGGTGATGGGCGGCGATGACGTGGTGTCATCGGTGGTCTCGAGCCAAATTGATGTACATGCCGAGTTCGGTGGCGTTGTTCCTGAGGTGGCAAGCCGCGCCCACCTTGAATCGATCAATCCGGTCGTGCGTCGGGCAATCTCTGACGCAGGAATTGATGAGCGCCGCATTGATGCGATTGCGTGCACCGTCGGCCCCGGTCTCATCGGAGCGCTGCTCGTCGGAGTGTCGTCGGCGAAGGCTCTCGCATTGGCTTGGAACAAACCGTTTGTCGGAGTGAACCATCTCGAAGCGCATCTCTACGCAAGCTTTCTTGAGGAATCGACCTTGGAGTTTCCGTTGGTTGTGTTGCTCGTATCCGGGGGTCACACCATGCTCATCGAGATGCGAGGGCACGGCGACTACCGGCTGCTCGGTCGCACGATCGATGATGCAGCGGGGGAGGCGTTCGACAAAGTCGCCCGTTATCTTGACCTCGGTTATCCGGGTGGCCCAGCGATTGATCGTGCCGCCACCAAAGGTGACCCGGGAGCAGTGGATTTTCCAAGGGCGATGATGGACGACGGTCTCAATTTCAGTTTCAGCGGACTGAAGACTTCGGTGGTGAACTTTGTTCGCAAGCATCCGGAAGTGTCGTCTGTTGACATCGCTGCATCGTTTCAGCAAGCGGTGAGTGATGTGTTAGTCCACAAAGCGATGAAGGCAGCTCGCGAAGTGAGAGCAACCGGGGTTGTTCTTGGAGGCGGCGTTGCGGCAAACACTAAATTGCGGTCTGATCTTCATGCAGCCTGCGCAGTTGTCGGTATCGGAGCATTTCTCCCTGGACGTGAGATGTGCACTGATAATGCTGCGATGATTGGTGCTGCAGGTTGGCATCGGCTGCGGGCCCTGGGTCCGAGCCGTCTTGATATCGGAGCGTTTCCCTCTATGCCCCTAGTGGAAGCGGGGATCGCTGATGGCTGAGCGAATCCCGATGAAGATCGGCGACCATACGTTGGCTGCACCGGTGGTGTTGGCGCCGATGGCGGGCGTGACCAACGCTGCTTTTCGCTCAATTTGTCGTCAGCACGCTCCCGGTTTGGTGTACGTCAATGAGATGGTGATGGCGGCAGCCATTGTTCATCGAAATGAGAAAACGATGCGAATGATGTCATTTGCTCCCGATGAGAACCCGCGAAGTCTGCAGATATATGGCAGTGATCCGACTCAGTTGGGGCATGCCGTCTCCATTGTCTGCGAAGAGGGGCTGGTCGATCATGTCGACCTCAACTTCGGTTGCCCGGCGGCGAAGGTGACGCGAAAAGGTGGTGGAGCTGCTGTTCCCGCCCGCCCGGCGTTACTTCGAGCCATTTTCCGTGCTGCGGTGAAAGCCGCCGAACCATTTGGTATTCCGGTGACGGCAAAGTTCAGGATGGGTCTCGATGATGTCTTTCGAACCGATCGAGATGCTGCGCTGATTTGTGCCGACGAGGGAGCGGCATGGGTAGCAATGCATGCACGAACCGTTGAGCAGCACTACTCGGGCAATGCAAGGTGGGGCGCGATAACGCAACTCAAACAGCTTGTTGTCGACGCCGGCCACAACATTCCAGTGTTGGGCAACGGTGATATCTGGGAAGCCCAGGATGCGCTCAACATGATGAATCAGACCGGGTGCGATGGAGTTGTGATCGGTCGTGGATGCCTCGGTCGGCCGTGGCTGTTCTCCGATTTGGTTGATGCATTTACAGGTCGACCGGTTCCAGCGCCTAGAACTCTTGGAGAGGTTGCCGACGGAATGCTGTCGCATGCCCGGGCTCTTGTTGATCATTATTCGGCCGATGTTGTGACTAGGAAGGGCAAGCGGCTCGATGGTGAGAATTTTGCGATGCGAGATTTTCGCAAGCATGCCTCGTGGTATCTCACCGGGTATCCGGTTGGTCCTGAATTGCGGCGCCGCTTTTCGATGGTGGCCATCATTGCTGAGCTCGAGCAGTTGCTCGCCGAACTCGACAGGTCAGCCCAGATCGTTGAGGGAGGGGCGCGCATTCGACGTGGTCATACGAACGGTCCCATCAAGGTTGCGTTGCCAGAGGGCTTTCTGACCGCTGACGATGCAGATAGCGATATGACGATTCCCGATGACGCTCGAGAGATGGCGATTTCGGGTGGCTGAACTTGTTCTTGCGTCGGGTTCACCGCGCCGAAAAACACTGTTGAGCGATCTTGATGTCGACTTCATAGTGGTGCCAGCTAATGTTGACGAATCGTCGCTGGTCGGTGAAGACGCCAAGACTTATGTCGCTCGTGTCGCTACGATGAAGGCGCAGACGGTGCACGAGTCGTATCCGAATGCGGTTGTTCTCTCAGCCGATACAACAGTTGATTGCGATGGTGTGATTCTTGCGAAACCGGTTGATGCCGCAGAAGCGGCCTCGATGCTGCGGTCGCTATCAGGTCGGGAGCACTTCACGCATACTGCGGTCTGTGTGGCCCATGGTGACCTCTTCGACTCGGTGGTCGTGTCGACCGCGGTGACGTTTAGGTCTCTCGGTATGGAAGAAATCGACTGGTATGTCCGCTCCGGAGAACCTCTCGATAAGGCCGGGGCATATGGCATCCAAGGACGGGCCGGAGGATTTGTCACATCGATTTTGGGCAGTGTGTCAAATGTGGTTGGGCTTCCCCTCGCCGAAACCGTCGGGTTGCTGCGAAAAGCCGGTGTGAACACTGCGGGAACCACTCGCTCAACCGGTTAGCACTCCCTATTGCCGGTTGCTAATCGGCCGCACGCACCGTAGCATTGTCACTCGTCAATTATGAGTGCTAACGAATTAATTGGCGTTACTACATCAACCCCGGTTCACGCCATGGAGGCTTGCAACATGAATTTACAGCCGCTCGATGACCGCATTGTCGTCAAGCCGAATGAGGCCGAGACGCAGACTGCGTCAGGACTCGTGATTCCCGATACGGCAAAGGAAAAGCCACAGCAGGGCACCGTTCTCGCTGTAGGCCCTGGAAAGCGCGCCGAGGCCAACGGTGAATTGATTCCGCTTGGCATCAACGTTGGTGACGTTGTTCTGTACTCAAAGTACGGCGGAACTGAAGTTGCCGTTGATGGTGATGATTTGCTCGTTCTTTCGGGCCGCGACGTACTTGCAATTGTGGAGAAGTGAGGTAACAACATGGCAAAGATTCTTAAGTTTGATGACGACGCTCGTAAGTCCCTTGAGGCTGGCGTTAACAAGCTCGCCGATGCGGTCAAAGTGACCCTCGGGCCTAAGGGCCGTAACGTCGTGCTTGACAAAAAGTTTGGTGCTCCGACGATCACGAACGACGGCGTCTCGATCGCAAAAGAAATCGAGCTCGAGGACGAGTTCGAGAACATGGGCGCCCAGCTCGTGAAGGAAGTCGCAACCAAGACCAACGACGTCGCTGGTGACGGGACCACCACCGCAACCGTGCTTGCACAGTCAATGGTTCAGGTCGGCATGAAGAATGTCGCTGCTGGAGCCAACCCAATGGGCGTGAAGAAGGGCATCGAGCAGGCTGTGAAGTCTGCTGTTGACTCGATTCTCGCACAGGCGAAAGATGTTGACGACAAATCAGACATCGCCAACGTTGCAACGATCTCTGCTGCAGATAACTCAATTGGCGAGGTGATCGCCGAGGCGATCGACAAGGTTGGCAAAGACGGAGTTGTCACCGTTGAGGAGTCGAATACGTTCGGCACCGAGCTCGAGTTCACCGAGGGCATGCAGTTCGACAAGGGCTACTTGTCGCCATACTTCGTGACCGATACCGATCGTCAAGAGGCAGTCCTTGAGGAGCCCTACATCCTCCTCAACCAGGGCAAGATTTCAACGGTTCAGTCGCTTCTTCCCGTCCTCGAGGGCGTCATGAAGACCGGCAAGCCTCTCGTGATCATTGCTGAAGACATCGAAGGTGAAGCACTTGCAACCCTCGTTGTCAACAAGATCCGCGGCACCTTTGCTTCGGCATCGGTTAAGGCTCCCGGCTTTGGCGATCGCCGCAAGGCGATGCTCCAAGACATGGCAGTGCTCACCGGCGGTCAAGTCATCAGCGAAGATGTTGGCCTCAAGTTGGAGAACACCACGCTCGACCTGCTTGGAACCGCAAAGCGCGTCATCATCACCAAGGATGCAACCACCATCGTTGACGGTGGCGGATCAGGTGAAGATGTTGTCGGCCGCATCAACCAGATCAAGGCTGAGATCGACAACACTGATTCCGACTGGGATCGTGAGAAGCTCCAAGAGCGCCTCGCAAAGCTTGCTGGTGGCGTTGCCGTGATCAAGGTTGGCGCGGCCACCGAGGTCGAGCTCAAAGAGAAGAAGCACCGCATTGAAGATGCTGTGTCAGCGACGCGTGCAGCAATCGAAGAGGGTGTCGTCGCCGGTGGCGGTACCGCTCTCGTTCGTGCCCGCGCATCAGTTGCCGACGTTGTTTCTGGCCTCGAAGGCGACGAGCAGACCGGCGCACGCTTGGTTTATGAGTCACTCGTGGCACCCGCTCGCAACATTGCGATGAACGCTGGCCTTGAAGGTTCAGTCATGGTTCAGGCCGTTGAGATTGAGTCTGGGGCTGTCGGCCTCAACGCAGCCACAGGCGAGATCACCGATCTTGTCAAGGCGGGTATTATCGACCCCGCCAAGGTGACTCGTGCAGCACTGCAAAACGCTGCATCAATCGCTGCGCTTGTTCTAACGACCGAGTGTGTTGTTGCCGACAAGCCGGAGCCCGCCCCAGCTATGGGTGGCGGCATGGACCCAATGGGAGGTATGGGCGGCATGATGTGATGCCCATACGACCCTGAGTCGTTTGATGGAGCCCGGGCGCATGCCCGGGCTCCATTGTTTTTCGGTTCCTGTTTAAAGCGACGCTCAAACAATCCGTCCGTAGAATGTTCCCATGGCATTTGAACGTCCAGCCCCTGATCTCAACAAGTTGCAGACCGCATGGAACGAGTGGGAGCGCGGCGAGCAGCTCCCTGGCAAGGTGCTTGCAAATCTTAAGACTGCTGGTATGGCTGAAGTGCTCAACGAACTTGTTCAATCCGGATGGGTGCCAGGAACCTCAACGGGTGAGTGAATCAGCGCCCCGGGGCGGACAGCAGGTCGTTCCGCGTCCGTCGGTGTGGAATCGCGTGGTGAGCCCGCCGTGGAACGTTGATGCCGAAGCGATCATCTCCACACGGCGCATAACAGAGATTGTCGATACCGAGGGTTTACCAATTCAGCCAGCATTCGACGGCGCTCGTCACGCTGCTGTTCTTGTTGCACTCTCTCCTGGTGCACAAGGGGTCGAAGTGTTGTTAACACGGCGCTCCCAGCAGCTCCGCCAACATAAAGGGGAGATTTCGTTTCCGGGTGGTCGGATGGATCCAGGAGAAACCGCCACGCAGACCGCCTTGCGGGAGGCTTATGAAGAAGTGGGTCTCGATCCGTCAATGGTGTCGATTGTGGGTGAACTTTCCCATGTCAACACGGTGGCGAGTATGAGCTACATCATTCCAAAGGTCGGTTTGCTCGATGCTTCGGTGCCGCTCGCTCCGCAGACGATGGAAGCAGACAAGGTGATGTGGGTGCCGTTGGCTGAACTCACGGCGACCGGCACCTATCACGGCGAGTTGTGGGGGAGTTCGCCCACCGATCGACTCCTGCACTTCTTTGAGTTGGCTGATGAGACGGTGTGGGGTGCAACCGGCCGAATATTGGTTGACCTCCTTGTCCGGCTTTATTCGCCGTCGGTCTGAAGCGGCGAAACCGGTTGATTCTTTCGTGCACCGGAAACGATTCGCCAGCCGATGAAACCAACACCGCTGATCACGAGACCAAAGACAAGCATTTGGCGCCACCCACCTTTCGCTTCACTTCCGCATCCTGGTTTTGGAATGGCGCTGATGCAGTCGCTGAGGTCACGTTCTTCGGGAATGAAGTCGTTGTAGGTCACCGTTGGTGTGTTGACGTCACCTACGTCAGTGCCTTCTTGAGCTGATACCGAGCCGGCACTGATCGCAATGAAGGTCATTGCGGCAATTGCAGAAGCGGCAGCGACGGAGAGGCGTCGAGAAAATTCTTGATGATGATCGTGTGCGGAACTTTGAATGGCCACCTTGAATGTCTACCATCGGTTGGGTGACGCCCGCCCTTCCGCCAAGCGACTTGTCGACTCGTCAAGAAGTTCTCGTCGTTGACTTCGGCGCCCAGTACGCACAACTCATTGCTCGGCGCGTTCGAGAATTACAGGTCTATTCGCGAATCGTTCCACATCGCATTTCTGCAGACGAGGTCGTTGCTGCACAGCCGGCAGGACTCATTCTTTCTGGTGGACCGAAGAGCGTGCACGTTGACGGCGCTCCCACACTTGATCCTGCGATATATGAACTCGGGATTCCCATTCTCGGTATCTGTTACGGCGCGCAACTCATCGCTTCGCAGCTTGGTGGCGCAGTGGGCCGAGGTATGCGAGGTGAGTACGGTCGCGCAGAGATGACCCGTGCTGGGGTGTCCGATCTCCTCACCGATGACATGCCGACCGTTCATGACGTGTGGATGAGTCACTTCGATGCCATCACGGAAGTTCCTGAGGGTTTCGTCGCGACCGCAAGCACCCCTGACGCTCCGGTTGCAGTGCTTGAAAGCACCCCTCGAAAGATCTGGGGTGTGCAGTTCCACCCTGAGGTCGTGCACTCGCCTCACGGCATGGAGGTTCTCAGCCAGTTTCTACATCAACTTGCTGGGTGTGATCCTGAATGGAAGATGTCGTCTGTTGTTGATGAGCAGGTGGAACGCATCAAAGAACAAGTCGGTGACGCTCGGGTCATTTGCGGGCTTTCTGGAGGTGTTGACTCGTCGGTCGCAGCTGCACTTGTCCATCGAGCGATTGGTGCTCAATTGACCTGCGTTTACGTCGACACCGGTCTCATGCGCAAAGGCGAGAGCGAACAGGTGGTCGAGACATTCCGACGCAACATGGGTATCGAGCTCATTCATGTTGACGCAGGGCAACGCTTTTTTGAACGCCTCGAAGGGATACTTGAGCCCGAGGCAAAACGCAAAGCGATTGGCGAGCTCTTCATTCGTATTTTTGAAGAGCACACGGGAGGTTTATCGGAAGCAAAGTTCTTAGTTCAAGGAACCTTGTATCCAGATCTGATCGAAAGCGGTGGAGTTGACGGCACCGCAGAGGTCATTAAGAGCCATCACAATGTTGGTGGTCTTCCAGAAGATATGACCCTTGAACTTGTCGAGCCGTTGCGGGAGCTCTTCAAAGACGAAGTTCGGGCACTCGGAACCGAACTTGGTCTTCCCGATGAAATGGTGTGGCGGCAGCCTTTCCCAGGCCCGGGGCTTGGAGTGCGCATTATTGGAGAAGTCGCCCCCGAGCGGGTGGCGGTGTTGCAGGAGGCAGACGCCATCGTGCGCGAAGAGATTGCCCTTGCTGGCCTCGAACGAGAGATCTGGCAGGCGTTTGCTGTTCTTCCTGACATCCGATCGGTTGGCGTGATGGGCGATGAGCGCACTTACGGACACCCAATTATTATTCGGGCGGTCACCAGTGACGATGCGATGACCGCTGATTGGGCGCGCCTTCCGTATGATCTTCTAGAGCGGATGTCACAGCGGATTATCAACGAGGTATCGGGCATTAATCGGGTGGCATATGACATCACATCAAAGCCTCCCGGCACCATCGAATGGGAGTGACGGCAGGGCCGTCGACCTGATCGACATCATTTCGTAACATACGGTACGATTGCCACCGAATGTTGCCCGCCTATCATCTTCGTCGCCAACGTCGCCGATCTGCGATCGGCCTTGCAGCTCTCGCGCTGACGGTAGTCCCGGTATTACCAGAAGCCGCTCATGCCCAAACCGTTGATCAGCAGGAGCAAGAAGTTCGACGAATTGTTGACGAACTTGAGCGCCTCCACGAACGGGCCGACATTCTTATCGAGGATTACGCAGTCGCAATGGATGAACAACGGCTGCTCGGTGACGATATCGACCTTGCGAAAGGTCGAGTTGCCCTCCGACAAGCCGAACTTGGTGAGTTACAGAGTGATCTCTCCACGGTTGCGGTTCGGGCGTTCACTCGTTCAAGCACTGATGTTCTTGGCCCATTGCTGTCGAATGCCGCCGCCTATAGCGACATATTGACCCGTGACCAGTTGTCCCGAGTAGCGCTTCGTGTTGGTGTCGGTACGACCGATGACCTTCAGGCGGCAATTCGCGAACTTGAACTCGAACAGATTGAACTCAACCGGCTCCGTAAAGAATCAGAAGATCTCGCTGCCCGGATCACTGGCATGTTGGACGAGGTGGAGTCTTCAACCGTTGAGTACGAATCGGCGCGAAAGTCTGCCGAACGGAAGCTAGGAGCACTGATTAAAGCTGAGGAAGAACGGCGGTTAGCCGCAGCTCTCGCCGAATATCAGCGCGAACAAGCCGAGGTTAATAGGAGGAACTCTGGAGGATCAGGGTCGCAGCCTGGGGGTGGGTCGAGTCCCGCTACCGACGAACTTATTGCAAACTACCCAGCGCCATCGGGAATGGCAGGGGTCGCAGTAACCGCAGCCCTTGGCCAGATTGGAGTTCCATACCGCTATGCAACATCTTTGCCAGGGGTTTCTTTTGACTGCTCAGGATTGACTCATTACGCCTGGGCACAAGCGGGTGTGGTGCTGCCAAGAAACTCCAGGATGCAGTCAAATGCGCTCCCTTCGGTGCCTAGGACTCAGGCAAAGCCCGGAGATCTAATCTTCTACCACAATCCGATCAGCCACGTAGGGGTTTACCTTGGCGACGGTCAGATGGTGCACGCTCCATCCCCAGGAAAATTTGTGAGCATCACCAGTGTGAACTGGAACAAAGTTGTTGACGTTGGCAGGCCCGGCTAACCGAGTTCATCCGTGCCGAAGTAGTTTCATCCGATATGTCGATCCCAGGGATAGAGAACGAGCCGGTAACCGCTTGGCTCGATGCGCACATCGAGGGGATTGAAGGGCCGTACGACTTCTCCCTCATTGAAGGTGGTCGTTCAAATCTCACCTACATGGTGACCGATCGGCACGGACGTCGGTTCGTTCTTCGCCGTCCACCACTCGGTCATGTCCTTGCGACCGCTCACGATATGGCGCGCGAACACAAGATCATTTCAGCCGTCGGAACAACCGATGCGCCAGTGCCGAAAACGTTGGGATTGTGCTCAGACGATTCGGTAAATCAGGCTCCGTTTTATGTGATGGATTTCGTCGATGGCATCGTGCTCGACAGTCCTGAAAAAGGAGCGGAGCTCTCGATCGAGCAGCGCAAGGCAGTTGCATTTGATCTCGTCGATGTTCTTGCTGACCTGCACGCAGTTGATGTCGACGCTGTCGGGCTCGGAGATCTTGCCCGTCGTGAGGGCTATGTCCATCGACAGGTTAAACGCTGGACGCGTCAGTGGGCTGATTCTCGAACCCGAAACCTTCCCGAAATCGATGAGGTTGCCCATCTGTTAGCCGCATCAATTCCTCAGCAGCAATCAGTTTCGATCGCGCACGGCGATTACCGACTCGGAAACTGCCTCACCAACCTCGATAGCAACCGTATTGTCGCAGTGCTTGACTGGGAGTTATGCACCCTCGGTGACCCGCTGGCTGACCTTGGATACCTCGGCGTGTATTGGGCAGATCCGGACGGCAATGGCCAACGCTCGAACGACCCAACAGGTGCTGGAGGATTTCCCTCGTATCAGCAACTGGTTGATCGATACGCAGCTCGAACCGGTTGCGATGTGAGCGATATTCCCTATTACGTCGCCTTTTCGGCATTCAGGCTGGCGGTCATTTCTGAAGGTGTGTACGCCAGGTACCTCCATGGAGCAATGGGAGATGATGTCGACGAAGAGATTCTCAACGGTTTCCGTGATGCGGTTGAAGAGCTTGCAGCCGGTGCCCTTACGACACTGCGAAGCGGCATCTGAGCGATACATGTAATGCCCCTGGGTACCTCCGGTGGTGCATCGTTGAGCGATCGCATAACGTATGAGTCGTGGGTAGTAATCAACTCGAACTCTCTGTTCCTGAAATGACGTGCGGTCATTGCGAGGCCGCAATCCAAAAAGAGGTTTCAGTGGTTGCCGGTGTGTCGTCCGTTGTGGTTGATCTCGACGCGAAGTTGGTCACTGTCACTGGTTCAGGGATTGATAACGGAGCAGTTGTCGCAGCGATTGATGAAGCCGGATTCGACGTCGCCTGAAGTCACCGTCGAACTCGTCATCGGCGGAATGACGTGCGCAGCCTGCGCATCTCGCATCGAGCGGCGACTCAACAGAATTGACGGCGTCGAAGCTTCGGTGAATTATGCCACTGAACGAGCGCGGGTGACCGTAACTAACACGACTGACGTTGCTTCCCTGATTTCGACAATCGAACACACCGGTTACGAGGCGAGCACACCTGAAGAAGTCGGCCGTGAACAGTATGAACGTTCTGTCGATCTCGAACGCCGACTTGTTGTTGCGATAGCACTTGGTATCCCCGTGCTATTGGTGTCGATGGTGAGTTTCCTGCAGTTTGATGCCTGGCAATGGTTCACCCTCGGGCTCACGCTCCCGGTCGCGCTCTGGTCGGGCTTCCCATTCCACCGTTCGATGGTGCTGAATCTTCGTAACGGCGAGACCACCATGGACACACTCATTTCCATTGGCGTACTTGCTTCACTGGCATGGTCGGTGTGGGCACTGTTCGGAACATCTGCGGGTGACATCGGAATGTCGATGACGATGTCGTTTACGGGTGGGGGAGACCACCTGTACTTTGAGGTGGCGTCAACAACTGTTGCGATCGTGCTTGCTGGCAGGTGGTTCGAGCATCGGTCAAAACGGCGTGTTGGTGATGCGGTGAATGCTCTGCTGGAAACGGCCGGTGACACTGTCGAGGTACGCCGAGCAGATGGAAAAACACAAACTGTTGAGGTATGCGCACTACAGGTTGATGACGTCTTCGTCGTTGCTCCTGGTAATCAAATCGCAACTGACGGAATCGTGATTGAGGGATCATCTTCGGTCGATATGTCGATGCTCACCGGTGAGAGCGTGCCCGTTGAGATTGAACCGGGCTCTGATGTTGTCGGAACGGCGATAAACGGTGACGGTGTTCTCGCCGTGCGGGTGACGAAGATTGGACGAGATACCCAAGTCGCTGCAATCGCACGACTCGTCATGAACGCCCAGTCAGGTACTGCACCCGTTCAACGAATTGCCGACCGGGTGTCGGCGGTATTTGTACCGGTAATTGTGGCGTTATCGGTGATGACGACGATCGCATGGCTGCTGTTTGGCTCATCAACTGAAGATGCGTTTTCGACCGGCGTTGCGGTGCTGATCATTGCGTGCCCATGTGCCCTTGGACTCGCAACTCCAATGGCGTTGCTCGTGGGGACCAGTCGAGGTGCGCGAGCAGGCATCTTGATCAGCGGACCGCACATTCTTGAACAGACGCGCACGGTCGAGACGTTGGTTCTCGATAAGACTGGCACGATCACGACCGGGCAGATGTGGGTATCGTCGGTCACCCCCGTTGATGGGTGGTCACGTCACGACGTGCTTTACCATGCGGCAGCCGTCGAAGCATCGCATCAACATCCGATCGCCCGAGCAATCGTTGATGCGGCTCTGCATGACACCGAAGTTGAACTCCCGTTGGCGGTTGATGCCGTCAATATCCCCGGGTTTGGCGTGCGAGGTGCCGTAGAAGGAGTCGTTGTTGAGGTATGCACCTCGGCAGATCCATCTCCACGCGCAGAGACCGGCGTTGACGTGGTCGTCGACGGCATACGGGTTGGAACAATTTTCGTTGCCGATCGAGCGAAACCATCAAGCGCAAATGCGATCGCAGAAATGAAGGCGCGTGGAATTCGACCTCTGATGGCAACGGGTGACCTTCGGGCGGTTGCAGAAATCATTGCCCACGAGGTCGGTATTGATTCTGAAGACGTTTACCCAGAGCTCAGTCCCTCAGAGAAGTTGTCGCTCATTAGCGATCTACAGGCCGAGGGTCAACAAGTTGCGATGGTGGGAGACGGCGTGAATGACGCAGCAGCCCTCGCCGCGGCTGATCTCGGAATCTCGATGGGAGCGGGTTCAGATGTCGCCGTTCACGCCAGCGATCTCACACTCATGCGCAACGATCTCACATCTGTGGTCGACGCAATTGAGCTGTCTCGTCGCACCCTTCGAACGATCAAGGTGAATCTGTTGTGGGCATTCGGTTACAACGTTTCTGCCGTCCCTCTTGCCATGTCGGGACGACTTTCCCCGCTTGTCGCTGGTCTCGCGATGGTCTTATCTAGTGTCTTTGTTGTGTCAAACAGTCTTCGCCTCAGGACCGCAACGTGACTGTCGATATTTCCGATGAGCGGCATTGCCAGTCGGTTTCGCAGGCGTGGAGCGAGTATGGCGATGGTCGGAAGATCATCGATCTTGGCGAATTGTCGGCGATGGTGTCAACAAATCGCGTGTACCGGCTGCGGCTTGATGATGGCGGAACGATCATTGCGAAGTCGTCAAATTATGGGTCGTTTTTTCTTTTTGCCGAAGATCACGATCGCCTACATCGAACATCTCGGCTACTCGACGGGGGGCCGTATGAGCAGTTCATGGCCAACACACTCACCGCCGACGGACGACCCTACGTGTGGTACGACGGTGATGTGTGGGTCGCCTTTTACCGCGAGGTTGAAGTGCGAGATCACTTGCCGGCAATTCTTGCCCCCGAGCAGGTCACCAACTTTGGCGAAGAGGTGGCAAGGTTCCATCGGGCGACGGCTGGCGTGGCTCGCCTCGTGCCACCCACATCAAAAACTGTCACATCGGATGCGATTGCGTTATACGACCTGACTGCGAGCAGGCGAGCGGCAGATGAACTCAGCCTTGACCCTTCGAGGATCGATCTTGTTCGTCGACACACGCATCGATTTCTGATGGCAGTACATGAATCGGGTTACGACTACTGGGCGAAACAACCGGTGCTCATCGACTGGAACCTCGGAAATTTCTCTGTCGAGTTCTCTGAATCTGGTCGGTTTCGTTTGTTTAGTCGATGGGACTACGACTGGTTCCGCTACGAAACGCGGCTTCTCGATTTCTATTTCCTCTCGCGCGTGTCATCTCGCACCGGCGACCGTTCAACATTTACCTATGGTGCCCACACCATGTTCGAACCTCGTTTCCGACAATTCCTTCGGGCGTACCACTCGGTGTTCCCCTTGAGCCCCGAAGAGGTCTTGTTCTTAAAGGAGGCGTACCGATTTTTCTTGTTGAACTATGTCGTGCGCGAGGGTCGCTTCTTTTTCCGACATGACATATGGCAACAACTGCTCCACGATGTCGTCAATCGCCATTTGCCGAGTCTCGATAGTTACAACTTCTCTGAACTTCTTCAAGAACTTCAGCTGTAGTCGATCACAGGCTCAGTTCAGAGCCGCTTCGCATACGCCGGATATTGCTTGCGTGACGAAGAGCGATAAGGAGGGCGATCCCGATCGATGCCGGTAGCTCCCAGAGATCGCGGCCTGTCACCCAGACTCCAACCGGAATTGCGCAGAGCACGATCAGCGAAGCAAGTGCGGCTGTTTTCGTTACCTTTGATATCACGACCCATGTCGGCACGAGAATTACGAACACCACTGGGGTCAGCACTGCAAATGCGCCACCACCTGTTGCGACACCTTTTCCGCCGTTGAGGCCTCGAGTAGCCGGATAGCAATGTCCGAGAATCGCCGTAGCACCTGCAAGATAGGCGAGTGGCCGACCATCGATTGCGAGGCCGGCACCCACTGCGGCTGCACCTTTTGCGGCGTCGAGAACAAAGACCCAGGCACCACGTTTCCAGCCGAGGTTCCGAGTGATGTTCGCTGCGCCTGGGTTTCCAGAGCCGACCGAAGTGATGTCAACACCGGCGGCCCGAGCGACGAGGATTGCGCTCGGGAACATGCCGACGACATATGTTGCGACAACGATGAGCACCCAAGTCATACGTTGCTGCGTCGACGAAGCTGAACGGCGACCGGTTTCGAGTGGTCACCACTTGGTCGAGGGATCGCACCTGCAGACGCAAGCGCGTACTCGCCGTCACCACCAACGCATTCTGGGTCAGGGCCATCGAGAGGCAGTCCCGTAAAAAACTTGGCTGCCATGCATCCGCCTTGACAGGCATCCCACGAACCGCATGAGGCGCAGGCGCCAGCCGATTGAGGTCCGCGCAATTCAGTGAAGCAGTCGCTCGTCCGCCATACCGCGGCGAACCCACCGTTACCGCGAACGTTGCCCGCAAGGAATTCATCGTGGATAACGAACGGGCACGCGTAGACATCACCAATCGGATCGATCAAACATACAACGCGGCCGGCGCCACAGAGGTTGAGGCCCGGCAGACTCTCGCCGAGGGCGTTGAGGTGGAAGAACGAGTCACCGGTCAACACATTTTCACCGTGACCGAGTAGCCACTGGTGCAGGATGCGCTGTTGGTCAAGAGTTGGGTGAAGTTCTTCCCAGGTATCGACAGCGCGACCTGAAGGCCGAAGCCGGGTAATCCGAAGTTGGGCTCCGAACTGGTCGGCGATTGCTTTGAACTCATCAAGTTGCGCAATGTTGTGTCGGGTGATGACGACAGAGATTTTGAATTCACCAAAACCTGCATCTTTGAGGTGACGCATCGCAGTCATTGCAGTGTCGTAGGAGCCCTCGCCTCGAATCGCATCATTCGTCGCTGCATCGGCACCATCGAGGCTGATCTGAATGTCGAGATAATCCATCGCTGCGAGTCGTTGTGCCGTTGCTGCGTCGATGTATGTGCCGTTCGTTGAGAACTTCACGCCAACACCACTTGAGGTTGCGTACTCGACGATGTCGAAGAAGTCTCGGCGAATCATTGGTTCACCGCCGCCGATATTGACGTAGAAAACCTGCATGTTGCGAAGTTCGTCGACAACTCGGAAGGCTTCTTCGGTGGTGAGTTCTTTCGGGTCACGCCGGCCTGATGATGAAAGGCAGTGAACGCATGAGAGGTTGCAGGAATAGGTCAGTTCCCAGGTGATGCAGATCGGGGCGTCAAGCCCGTCTTTCATGCGCTCGGTCAGAGCGGTCATCGTGCTACCACAACGTCTGATTCGATCAGCGAGCAGATGGCTTTGTCGTAGTTGTCCCAGTGCTGCTCGTCGATGCCGTGAGCTGAGAGGGTCGACTGCAGATCAGGATGCTGCTCAAGGTCTTTTACGACATCAACGATTGACGGGTGTTTCAAGAAGATCAGCCGACGGTTGTCGTAGTGGTAGGCCAGTGCACCAAACGGTTCGGGACGCAGGGCGACCGAGGGGTGCAGCTTGAGAGGCGAATCGAGCACGGCGAGGTTATTTTTAGTAAACGCCGCACATGCCGTCGATGGAAATTTCCTCGACGAGTTCGAGCTCTTCGGCAACAGCTTCGGCGTCTGAAACGTCTTCTGAACGCTCTTCGGTAATTTGAGGCTGAGTTGTGTCCATACCTAGATGGTACATCGTGGTGACCCGGCTATGGCTCTCGGCGCAAAGGACTACTACTCTTCAGGAACGGAACATGCCATGTCGTGGCGCCACATCTAGGGGGTAATCAACATGAGGACACGAGCAGCGGTCTTGCACGAGCTTCACGCACCATGGAGCATCGAAGAGATTGAACTAGATCCACCAAAATCCGGCGAAGTTCTCGTGAAGCTTGCCGCCTCAGGAATGTGCCATTCCGATGAACACCTTGTGACCGGCGATTTGGCGGGGGCAACTGCCGAAATGCCGATTATCGGTGGCCACGAAGGTGCCGGAGTCGTCGTTGAAGTTGGCGAAGGCGTGACATGGCTTGAACCAGGCGACCATGTTGTCTTCGGGTTTATCCCTGCGTGCGGACGATGCGGAATGTGCGCACAAGGAAATTCGAATCTGTGTGATGTTGGTGGCACCGAGTTCGCAAAAGGTGTGCAGATTTCTGATGGGACTGCTCGACATCACACTCTTGATGGTCAAGACCTTACATTGATGTGCCTGCTCGGAACTTTTGCAGAGCACACGGTGGTCAACGAGGCGAGTTGTGTGAAGATCGAAAAAGATTGGCCGCTCGATAAGGCATGCCTGCTCGGATGTGGTGTGGTGACCGGTTGGGGATCGGCAGTTTATGCAGCCGATGTTAAGCCTGGTGACTATGTAGCGGTTGTCGGTTGCGGAGGAATCGGTTCCAATGCGATTCAAGGTGCGAAGCTCGCAGGAGCTCGTTCGATAACTGCGATCGATCCGGTGGAATTCAAGCGTGAGATGGCAATGGAGTTTGGTGCGACCCATACCTATGCATCGGTTGCAGAAGCCCTTGAGAACCTCGGTGAGTCAACTTGGGGACGCGGTTTCGACAAGGTAATCATGACGATGGGCGTTGGCGATGGAAGCGTGCTTGGAGAGGCATTCTGGTTGAGCGCCAAGAAGTCACGAACCGTTGTTACCAACATTCATCCGACACATGAGCAATCAATCTCAATTCCTGGTGCGTTCCTCACCCTTTTTGAAAAGGAGATTGTCGGATCGCTCTTTGGCTCAGCCAATATCAGGACTGATATTCCAAGGCTCATGGAGTTGTACACGCAGGGCCAGTTGAAACTTGATGAGCTCGTGACGCAGACCTATACCCTCGATCAGATCAATGAGGGGTATGAGGCAATGCGTAATGGCGAGAACATCCGCGGCGTCATCATCTATGACTGAAAACAGCCTGTGACATGATGACAACTCGACTGGTCGTCGACCAGCTCTCTGCTGAGGTGGTTGGGCGCCGTCGCGAAGCTGAATTGGTAGTTGCCGCACTTGCGGCTGATCGGCACGTGTTGCTGGAAGGGCCGCCAGGAACCGGTAAGTCGACTCTCCTCCGGGGCGTTGCGTCTGCGGTAGGTCTGGGTTTTGAGTTTGTTGAGGGAACTGCCGAACTTACGCCTGCCCGCTTGATCGGTCATTTCGACCCGGCGTTAGTGCTTGCTGAAGGATATTCACCGAAGATTTTTGTCGACGGCCCGCTGGTGCGAGCCCTTCGGAATGGCTCACTTCTGTATGTCGAAGAGATCAATCGTGTGCCGGAGGAAACTCTGAATGCTCTTGTCACCGTGATGAGCGAGCGGGAGGTGCACGTGCCACGGCTCGGGCGGGTTGAAGCACAAGAGGGTTTTCGACTGGTTGCGGCGATGAACCCATTTGACGCGGTCGGAACCGCCCGCATTGCGGGTGCGGTCTACGACCGTGTCTGCAGAGTCGCAATGGGTTACCAGTCGGCAGAAGATGAACGGTCGATTGTCGAGTCTCAGCACCAAGACGTTCCCACACATGTGCAATCAGCAGCGGTTGAAATCGTTCGTGCCACCCGTCAGCACCCTGACCTTCGCGCAGGGTCTTCAATCAGAGGGGCGATCGACCTGTGTGCCGTGAGTCGAGAGCTGGCTGAATTGAGATCGCTTTCGGTCGACGATGATGAGGTCACTCTCGACGCTGCTCTTGTTGCGCTCTCTGGCCGAGTGAGAGTGAGAGAAGGCGTGTCTCGCACATCTGAAGAGATCGTTACCGATCTGTGGAAATCGATTTTCTGCCGACCTGGTGACGAAGAACCCGCCCCATCGGAGGGAAAAGTGGCGAGCCCGGCCACAACGAGTCGGGCGATCTAACCCCACCGCCGTCTGGCTCTCCAGGAGGAGTCGCCCCCCGCACAATGGTCTCTCGGCAACAGATGGCAGCGATCGAACATTTCGATGAGCTCTCACCTGAGGTTGGCGAACTTGACGAGCACGTGATGGATCGGCTGCTCGCAGACAGTCCTGATGAAGCGGTATCCCTTCTCGTCACACTCGGCGATGCGGTTGACCCTGAACTTCGGGCGAAAGCCCGACGCGTCGCTGAGCGAATCGTTATCGACATTGCGCGACGTGGACGCGCAGCGCAAGGAAAGGTCGGCCGTCTTCGTTCGCTTCCAATCCGCAATGGGGGTGATCTCGATGTAGACGCCGCAGTTGAGTCGCTGGCGGAATCTGGCGGCTCGCTTGTCGACGCTGACACGTTGCGCGTCATCGACTGGGAGCGACCCGACACTGCGGTGTGTTTGGTGATCGATCGTTCGGGATCGATGAAAGGAGAGGCGTTGGCCTCGGCGGCTCTCGCAGCGGCCGCCGTCGCTCTTCGGGCCCCTGCATTTCATGCTGTCATTGCGTTTTCAGGAACGGCAGAGGTGGTGAGATCAATGGTGACATCTGCTTACGCTTCAACCGATGGCGTTGTCGACGCAGTGCTGTCTCTTAAGGGTCACGGAACTACCAAGGTGTCCGATGGTCTTCGAGCAGCAATCACCGAACACGAAGCCGCTCGATGCGGTCGTCATCTCACGGTGTTGCTGTCTGACTGCCGCGATCGGGCAATCGATGAGGCGGTCCCGCTCGCACAGTCACTTGAAGAGTTAGTCATTCTGTCGCCGGCAGATGATGTCACCGATGCTCAGCGGTTTGCAGATGTCACCGGAGCCGCCTTGGTGGGCGTCGAAGGTCCACACGATGTTGCGAGAGCGCTCGACGAAGTTCTCAGTCGCAAATGATGGTCGCGTCAGGTACCCATCCCAAGGTGTTGTCATCGGGTGTGTCTTGCTGCACGAGACCGACGATGAGGGGAGTCGACTGACCGGCGGCGCCGATCACGGACGCTTGCTCCTCTTGCTCCTCTTGCT
>DLTS01000024.1:0-14086 GCA_002501485.1 Acidimicrobiaceae bacterium UBA7830 | reverse complement strand
TTGCTCCTCTTGCTCCTCTTGCTCTTCGTCAGTGCTCACGGCTGTGGTCGTCGTTGTAGTCGTGGTCGCAATGTCATCGAGAGTGATCGGCGTTCCCTCGATCAGCGAATCGCCCTGAAAGATGTTGAGAATCGCCCTCATTTCGCTATTTCGAAGCGTCGGAATGAGCACCGATTCGCCGCTCACAATTCGGCCGGCGGCAGCAATGTGATAGGAGGGTGCGTTTGCAGTATCGACCGAGCGCAGAATGTTTGCGAAGCCAAGCATCGTAGACACTGAAAGTTCGCTGTCGGTCACAACCTGATCAGCATTTGTTTCGATGAGGGCGCTCGCAACCGATGGAGAGGTGAGCCCAGAACTGACCACCTTGGTAAGTGTTCGCTTGATGAAATCTTGCTGACGAGCGATGCGACCCCAGTCACTCGAAGGGTCAATGACCCAGTTATCGCTCCCGGCGGGACGTTCAAACTCAAGTTTTCGGGAGCGCACATAGGCAAGCGCATCGTCGCCATTGAGCGTGCTACACCCTGCCGACGAGATTGCAATACCGGTGCCACGGTCGCGCACTGGCGAATCAAACGGGATCCCGACGCCATCGACCGAGTCGACGAGGTTTTTGAACGCACAGAAGTCGATCTGAATGTAGTGGTCGGTCAAAATTCCAAAGTTTGATCGGATCGTTGAAATCAAGCCATTCGGGTCGTCCGCATGAAATGCGTTGTTGATCCGGCCACGGCGCCCTCCGTCGAGGCGAACATAAAGATCGCGGGGGAATGACAGAGCGGCAATAGCCCCGGTTTCGGTATTCACTCTCCACATCTGAATGACATCGGCTCGCTCACCGAAGTCGGCGCGTCCGAGCAGAAAGGGGGCGTATCGCGAGTTGGGATTAATGCACGCGTTGTTGTCGGTACCGACGAGAAGGAAGTTTCGAGCACCGGGTTCGATATCACCGACGGTGACTTCAATAACTTCTTCGATCGTGATGCTCTCTTCATCGTCACTACCGACTTCGATCAGGCGTTCGACGGGGCCGGCGGCCGCCGTCAGCGGTGCCTCAGAAGCGGGCTCGATGACCACGAGTTGACGTTGGCCAAGCACGAGACGTCCAGCGATGAGCGCAACCGCAACGATGACACACACGAAGGAAACAACCACTGCCGCAACGATGGTGAGGCGCTGAGGCCATGTGCGGGGCGCAGCAGTCGATTGGGTCATCTAGCGATCATTCTTGCGGTGCGAGTGTGACGTGACATATCAGGGCATCACCGTCGGTGTCATCGACGGTAATCGCCTCTATTGATCCTGCCCGACAGAGGTCGTCGATACCAGCATCGAGTGCGGTTCGTTGACTAGATGGCACCGAGATGATGACCGATTCAACGACGGCGCGTTGACTCACCTTGGCCTCGGTTTTGGCCCTGCGAACAAGGGCGAGAGCATTAAGAATCGGGCTGAGAAGTTCCGAGTCTCCTTTGACGTTCGTGGTGGTCGGCCACGTTGAGACATGGACGCTGGTCTCGTTATCCCACCGCCATGCTTCCTCTGTCGAAAACGGAATTAGTGGGGCGAACAGTCGTTGCAAGGTGGTGACAGCGGTGTGTAGCGCCGAGAGGGCAGAACTCTGGTGCTCATGCTCGATGTCGTAAGCGCGTGACTTCACAAGTTCGACGTAGTCATCGCAGAACCACCAGAAGAATGATTCGGTGCGCTCAAGTGCTCGGGCATAGTCGAATTCTTCGAACGCTGCTGTCGCCTCGGCAGTGACGGTGTCAAGACGGCTGAGCATTGACGCATCGACGGCGTTCAGTACGACATCGTTGGCTGGGGCGCTTCCGAATCCGTGAACGAACCTTGTGATGTTCAAAAGTTTGTTCGCAAGCTTGCGGCCCACCTTCATTTGATCTTCACTAAATGCGGTATCAACACCGGGTCGAGCTGATGCGGCCCAGTAGCGAACGGCATCGGTGCCGTATGACTCGAACAACGCCATCGGCGTGACAACATTACCCTTCGACTTCGACATTTTCTTGCGGTCTGGGTCGAGAATCCATCCGGAGAGCGCTGCATGCTGCCAAGGAATCTCTTGGTGCTCGTGATGTGAACGAACCATTGAAGAGAACAACCAGGTGCGGATGATGTCATGGCCCTGCGGTCGCATATCCATCGGAAAGACCTGGCTGAAGAGGGCATCGCTCTCTTCCCACTTCGAGGCAATATGCGGGCTCAACGAACTCGTTGCCCAGGTATCGAGAACGTCGGGATCGCCAGTAAACCCGCCGGGCATATCACGTTGATCTGCTGAGTAGCCGGCGGGCACATCGGTCGAGGGGTCGATGGGCAGATCTGACTCCCTCGGAAGTATCGGATCGTCATGGTCCGGCTCTCCATCGGCGTCGAGCGGATACCAGATTGGCAGTGGCACACCAAAGAACCGTTGACGGCTGACAAGCCAGTCACCATTTAGTCCTTCAACCCAATTTTCGTACCGGTGACGCATGTGGTCGGGATGCCAGGTGAGCTCGTGGCCCCGATTGATAAGCGCACGCCGGGTGTCAGTATCACGGCCCCCGTTGGAGATGTACCACTGTCGGCTAGTGACAATTTCGAGCGGGCGTTCACCGCGTTCATAAAATTTCACGGGGTGTTCGAGCGGTCGAGGTTCGCCAATGAGTTCTTGAGATTCGGTCAGCATCTCAACAACTTTGCGTTGAGCTTGCTTGACGTTGAGACCCACTATCTCTGCGTAGGCATCGTTGTTTACACCTGTGGGTGTCTCGGCGATGATTCGGCCATTACGGCCAATGATGGCTCGTGTGGGCAGTTGCAGTTCCCGCCACCAAATGACGTCGGTGAGGTCACCGAAGGTACAGATCATTGCGATGCCAGTGCCTTTGTCGGGCTGGGCAAGCGGGTGAGCAACTACAGGAACTTCGACGCCGTAGAGCGGCGTTGAGACCGTAGATCCGAAGATCGACTGATAGCGCTCGTCATCTGGGTGAGCGACGAGGGCGACGCACGCAGCGAGAAGTTCTGGACGCGTCGTGTCGATGAGGATGTCACCCGAACCGTCAATTCGATGGAATGCAAGTTTGTGGTACGCCCCTGGGCGGTCGCGATCTTCCATCTCTGCCTGGGCAACTGCGGTCTGGAAGTCAACATCCCACAGTGTTGGTGCTTCGGCGCTGTAGGCCTCGCCTCGAGCAAGGTTGCGGAGGAACGCTCGTTGACTCACGCGACGCGAACGTTCGTCGATCGTTGCGTAGAGAAGTGACCAGTCGACAGAGAGGCCAAGTCGACGAAAGAGGTCTTCGAAGACTTGCTCATCGAGAGTCACGAGTTCGTCGCAGAGTTCGAGGAAGTTGGGTCGAGAGATGGGGATTGCCCGATGGTCTTTGGGTGGGTTACCGCGGAAGGGGGGTTTGAAATCGCTCTCATAGGGCTGTGAAGGGTCGCATCGGACGCCGAAATAATTTTGTACTCGCCGCTCGGTGGGAAGGCCGTTGTCATCCCATCCCATTGGGTAGAACACCGATTTCCCGTTCATCCGTTGGAATCGTGCGATTGCGTCCGTGTGAGTGTATGAAAATACGTGACCCATATGAAGTGATCCTGAGACCGTTGGTGGCGGTGTATCAATCGAGAAGACATCCGCTCGCGATGCTGTTCGGTCGAAGGAGTAAATGCCCTCGTTGTCCCATGCCTCAGACCACTGCTGTTCAATTCCGTCGAGGGTTGGTTTCTCCGGGACGTTCGCCATGGGTATCAAGGCTAGGCCGTCGGCAATAGCCTCGGACTCGTGCTGCACCTTTATGACACGGCGACAAGGCAGGTTCGAGAGCTTGCGATGCGCGAACCAGGGCGGATTAGCATCTATCTGTGTGGTCCAACGGTCTACGGACCGCCGCATCTCGGGCACGGTCGAGCAACGCTTGTCTATGACATTTTGCGCCGTTACCTCGAGTGGTCAGGTATCGACGTGCGTTTGGTATCGAACATCACCGATATCGACGACAAGATTATCGACCGGGCTGAACGCGAGGGTCGGGAGTGGTCTGATATCACCACGAAATGCGAGAACGTCTGGTTTCGCGCAATGGAGGGAATCGACGTTCTTCGACCAACCGATGTGCCCCGTGCGACCGAGTGGGTCGACGAGATGGTCGAGATGATCTCGACGCTGGTCTCCTCGGGAGCCGCGTACTCGACCTCTGACGGGGTCTATCTCTCTGTTGAATCAGTTGAGGGTTACGGATTGCTTGCCCATCAGTCGCTTAACGACATGATGACCGGTGGGGGTGAGCGTGAGGTGTTCGGCGCCGGAGAAAAGCGCCACCCTGCAGATTTTGCTCTCTGGAAACTCGCAAAGCCTGGTGAACCTGCCTGGGAGTCGCCGTGGGGGGCCGGCCGCCCAGGCTGGCATAGCGAGTGTGTGGTGATGAGTCTCGGGCTGCTCGGCGATGGATTCGACCTGCACTGCGGTGGTCAAGATCTTCGTTTCCCGCATCACGAAAACGAGCGAGCACAGGCAGTGGCACTTGGCCGGGAATTCGCTCGCCATTGGATGCATAACGGATTCGTTGTCGATGCAGAGGGCGAGAAGATGTCGAAGTCTCTCGGCAATGTGTCGAATCTGCTCGACCTCATCGAGGTGTACGACCCGCGCGCTTATCGAATGGTGTTGCTGCAATCGCACTACCGAAGCCCGGTGGGCATCTCTGCCGACGGGTTGAAGGCGGCTGGTCGTTCGCTTGCGGGTATCGACAGTTTTGTGGCGCGTACTGCGTCACTTGGTGAGGCGGAGGCTGATGCTGAGACAATCGCGGCGTTTAGGGCAGCGATGGACGATGATCTCGATACACCCAAAGCGATGGCGGTGCTGTTTGACACGTTGCGCGAAGCGAACTCAGCTCTCGACAGCGGCGACGAGTCGATTGCGGCTGGTTTGACGAGCGCGGTTCGCGAGATGAGTGGCGCAGTTGGGTTGCGGCTTGTCGAACAAGTTGCGGTGCCGGCTGATGTGCTCGCTCAGGCAGCTGCACTTGATTCTGCACGGGCGGCTAAGGACTATGACACCGCTGATGCAATTCGAGCCGACTTGCAAGAAGCCGGTTGGCAGGTCGAGACGACTCGCGACGGCACGACGGTTCGTCGCTGATCTCATCTCCATTGGAGTAGGGAACTCGCATTGAGCTCCCGGTTATTTGGTGGAAATGGTGCAGCCCCGATCTCAGTTCACTATCGATGTAAGCGTTCCATCAGAGAACCCGTATTTTTACGAGGCCCTCAAGTTTGCTCCAAGCTTCGAGAGCGACCCCCAACAGAAAGTGACTAGAAGTTTTTCCGAGGGACTTAGATCTTCTTTCTAAACTTTGAAAGTCAGGATGATAGGGCTCATAACCCCAGCATTCACCGCTTCCTTGGCATTCGCAAACATTTTTGGCATTTCCGTTCCCATTAGATGACCCAAATTCACTGCTGGTGGGTTTGAAGGGGGATCATTGAAGAACGACTTTGCCATTTCACTGTGGTCATAAACAGAAACAAGATCTAGCCCGGCCTCGGAGGCTGCATGCATATATGACTCTTGCGTGTCTAGAAAACTAAATTCCGGACTAGAGGACCATGGCATCGGATATGAGATAGACCCGCTTCCTATGCGCATGACGTCATACACCAGCACCGTGCCACCCGCTTGAGTTACGCGAGCCATTTCGCTCATCATTACAGCTTTCTCAGCGATGTTCATACCTACATGGATCATGGTCGCTGCATCGAAAGAATCATCACTGAAAGGGATATTTGTCGCCGAACCCACGTGAAAGTCAACTTTGTCGGACATGCCGACAAGTTCACTCAGGACTGAAGCTGCTTCAACAAATTCTGGGGTTAGATCTACTCCCGTTACGTGAACATCCTTCGCGCGGGCGAGAAAACGGGCAGGTCCTCCGATGCCAGACCCGAGATCGATAATCCTGCTGCCCGGTTCGATCTCCAGAAGGTCAGCAACGATTTCACTCCCCTTTCTCCCACCGATATGAAACTCGTCGGCTCCCGCAAAAGAATCCGGAGTCAGAGAACTTGCATCGGTTCCAGCCTCAGCTAGAGCGGCAAGAATTCGATCGACTATCCCGTCGCTACCGTAGTGTGACTCTAATGTGCCGGACATAAGGCCACTTTAACTTAGGTTCAGGCGTTCAATTAATTATGGCTGCGTCAGCTGAAAGGTTTTTGAGTTAGATAAGAAGTCCCGCAGGCAATGGGAGACGCCAGTCTGTTAGTCGCTTTCATCAACGTGCAGATTTGGTTACCCACGGGTAACTTATGGTGCATGAGCGAATTTTCGGTGGCCCTCAACGATGACCAGCAACAGATCAAAGACTGGACCCACGGATTTGCCGAAGACGTCATGCGTCCAGCTGCCGCCGAATGGGACGAGCGCGAAGAGTTCCCGTACCCAGTAGTGCAGGAGGCGGCAAAGATTGGTCTCTACGGTTGGGAGTTTTTGATGAACGCTGGTCAAGACCGCACCGGTCTTACGTTGCCAGTTGCGGTTGAAGAACTTTTCTGGGGTGACGCTGGCCTTGGAATGGCGATTATGGGAAGTGGCCTTGCCGCAGCAGGCATCGCAGGTAATGGCACGCCCGAGCAGACGATGGAGTGGGTGCCGCAGTGCTACGGCGATGCGAATGACGTGAAGCTCGGAGCGTTCTGTGTGAGCGAGCCAGACGCTGGGAGTGATGTATCGAACCTGCGCACACGTGCTGTGTACGACGAAGCAAATGGGGAATGGGTGCTCAACGGCACGAAAGCATGGATCACGAACGGCGGTATCGCCGATGTGCACGTCGTCGTCGCTGCAGTCGACCCAGAGTTGAAGGGACGTGGCCAAGCATCGTTTGTAATTCCTCCGAACACGAAAGGCCTCTCGCAGGGTCAGAAGTATATGAAGCATGGCATCCGCGCATCGCACACTGCAGAAGTAGTGCTTGATGACGTACGCGTTCCAGGGTCATGTTTGCTCGGCGGCAAAGAAAAACTCGATGCCAAGCTGGCACGTGCGCGAGAGGCCGGCAAGTCCGGTGCGCCTCAGCCGGCAATGAAGACGTTCGAAGCAACGCGCCCGACGGTCGGGGCACAGGCACTTGGTATTGCTCGAGCCGCGTATGAGTATTCACTCGAGTATGCAAAAGAGCGCCATGCCTTCGGGAAGCCGATCATTATGAACCAGGCGATTGCATTCAAGTTGGCAAACATGATCACCGAGATCGATGCGAGCCGTCTGCTGATTTGGCGTGCCGCGTGGCTCGCTCGCAATGGTGGATTCACCAACGCCGAAGGCTCGATGAGCAAGTGGAAGGCCTCAGAAGTAGCGGTTCGGGTGACTGAAGAAGCTATTCAAATTCTCGGCGGTTATGGCTATACCCGGGAGTACCCGGTGGAGCGTTGGCATCGAGACGCAAAGATTCACACCATCTTTGAGGGAACGAGTGAAATTCAGCAACTCGTTATCGCTCGGGCGATTTCAGGTCTGCGCGTCGAATAAATCAGCGGGCTCTTGATTGAGCACTCCACTTCGAACATCTGAATCCCCTTCTCATAAGTTCGGTTCAACAGTCGTCTGATCCGGGGGGAAACGATGTTGACAGGACAGCAATATCTCGATTCGTTGAACGATGGGCGTACGACCTATTTACACGGTCGACGAGTTGACGATCTTCTTGCCGAGCCAGCGTTCGCAGTTCCTGCACAGGCGATCGCGCAGGGCTACGACAACTGTTACACCGATGGTGTCGATGGGGTGAACCCGTATATCTTTGCACCGCGCTCGATTGAAGAGATGCGGTCCCGCACCGATGTGTTGACCGGTATGGACATGGCGATCAGCGTGACCTACCAGTCGCTCATGACCTTGCTCACTGCGTCACCGAAGCTTGCAGGTCTCGATCCGGTTTATCGGGAACGAATTCAGGCCTATGTCGACGATGCGATTGCCCGGGACATTCGTATTGCCGAATGCATCACCGACGCGAAAGGTGACCGCTCGCTTCCACCGGGTAAGCAGCGCGATCCAGACTCTTATGTTCGTGTTGTTGAGCGCCGTAGCGATGGTGTCGTGATCCGAGGAGCAAAACTTCACATCACGGCAGCGGCGCTCTGCCACGAGCACCTTGTGATGCCAACGAAGGCAATGAAGGCCGGCGAAGAGGATTACGCAATCGTGTGCGCGGTGCCGGCGAATGCTCCCGGTGTTCGAACGATCAACACGACATTCCACCCATCCGATGATGACAATCGACATTTTCCGATTAGCCGTCTGGCAAGCATGCCCGACGCGCTGGTGGTCTACGATGACGTTTTCGTGCCGTATGACCGGGTGTTTCTCGATGGTGAAGTGTCGATGGCGGCGGTCTTCGCTCACTCGCTCGGTCTATGGGAGCGATTGGGCGGTCTCACGTTTATGGTGCGTCAAGCTGATGAACTCGTGGGTTTCGCTCAACTCATCGCTGAGGCGAACGGGCTTGGCGGAGTCTCACATATTCGAGAAAAGATCGATGAAATGTCGATTCACGCAACGCTGCTGCGCGCTGGTCTTGAGGCAGCGATTGCTAATGCTCGGTCGACTGACGAGGGCTTCTTTTACCCTGACGAGTTGTTCACCAATGCAGCCAAGTATCAGGGTGCGGCTCAATTCGGGGTGATGGTGCGCCATCTTCATGACATTGGGGGAGGTGCCATTCTCACTGCTCCGACAATTGGTGATCTCGAAAATGCTGAGACACGCAGTTATGTCGAGAAGTACATGACGGCATCAGGTGATGTGACGGCTGAGGATCGCATTCGACTTTTTCACGCCATTCGAGATGCGACAGCCGATGCATACGGTGGCTGGCACCTTGTGACCAACCTCCAATCTGGTGGTGGGCTTTACGCCCAGCGAATTGTGACCCGGAAGCATTTCGACATGGAACGCGCAAAAGGGTACGCACGCGAAGCAGCGGGCCTTGACGATGAGTGACCGTACGGCATCGATGCTCGACAGCATCAGAGGCAAGGCGCGAAGTTGGCTTGAGGCACAGTGGGACCCTCACCAGCCTTTAGGAGAGTGGTGGAGCAACCTTGCTCAGTCAGGATGGGGATTTCCTGACTTCCCGGAGCGGTGGTTTGGCTTAGGCTTACCGAGCGAATCTCGAAGAATCGTTCGGGAAGAACTACAGCGTGTTGGGGCGTTTGGACCCCCTCATGGCATTGCGACGATGATGGTCGCGCCGTTGCTTGTCGAGATGGGCACTGATGAGCAACGCCAACAGTGGCTTCCCGGGATTGTTGACGGATCTGAAATTTGGTGCCAACTCTTCTCTGAACCAGATGCGGGCTCAGACCTTGCAGGCGCTCGAACCACTGCCTTACGCGACGGCGATGTCTGGCGGGTGAATGGCCAGAAAGTCTGGACTTCGGGTGGCCATTACGCCAAGTGGGCCATTCTTGTTGCGCGAACTGACCAGTCGGCACCCAAGCACAGCGGGTTGTCGTTTTTCGGCATCGACATGCGTCAGGACGGCATTCAACCAAAGTCGCTTGTGCAGATGAATGGCTCGGCTGAGTTCAATGAGGTCTTCATCGATGACGCAACAACACTGCACACCAACCTTATTGGTGAGGAAGGAAAAGGTTGGCCGGTTGCGTTGCGCACCCTGAGTTATGAGCGCGAGTCACTTGATGCTGATGCAGAACCGGGTATTCAAACCGATCTTGATCTGACAATCGCAGCTGGGCGATATGCATCCGGTGAGATCCCTGATGGCTCGGAAGGGTTCATGCCCGGAGGCCTCGAAGCATGGGAGTTGTTGTGCTCGGTGATCGCTGCAAACGACAAACAAAATGACCCTCGTATCCGAGACCGCGCAGTAAAGGTCTACACCGGAATCAAGACCTCAAGTTGGATGAGCCAACGGTTCGCGCAGGCACCTGAGGTTGGTGCCGAGGTATCGCTCGGCAAGCTCGCAGCAACACAACTGATGCGCGACTGGCGCGACCTTGCGCTCACCGCACTCGGCCCACACGGGCAACTTCTTGAGGGCGAGAACACCTTTGATGGTCTCCCGGCACAAATCGCACTGTCGGTGCCTGGGCTGTCGATTGCCGGTGGCACCGACGAAATTCAACGAAACATCGTGGGGGAGCGAGTGCTAGGTCTTCCACGTGAACCTCGCCCAAATGGTGACTGAGGTCATTGGGCCGCAACAAAGAGGAGCAGTGTCATGATCCCAATTACAACGCTTGTCCATGAGGTCGCCCGAGTATTTGGGCCGAAACCAGCAATCATCAGCGACCGGTGGACGGTGAGTTACGAGGAACTCGATGAGCGAATCAATCGACTTGCAAATGCGTATCGAGAGCTTGGGCTGCAACACGGCGACCGATTCGCTGTTATGGCAACCGACTCGATTGAGCACATCGAAACTGCTCTTGCGATCTGTCGCGCCGGTGGTGTGTATGTCCCGCTGAATTATCGACTTCGAGAAGAAGAGGTTGGGTACTTGCTGAGTGACTCTGACCCGGTGCTTCTCGCAGTGGACCCTGACTACCTTGACATTGCGCGTGCCGTTCGACAAAAGGTCACATCGGTTGAGCATGTCGTGGTTTTTGGCGCAGCATCAGATGACGCGTTGGCTCATGACGACGTGATGAGCCGTGGTGTGACGACGTATCCGTCGGTCGAGTTGCATCCGGACGACGTCGTACAGATTCAGTACTCAAGTGGTACGACAGGATTACCGAAAGGTGCCGTCCTTACCCATCACACTCTGAGTTCGCGAACCGCTATTGGACTCGTGGAGAGTGGACGTTTTGCAAGCGATATCTCATTTAACAATGCACCCTTCTTTCACGTTGCGGGGTCCCAACTTGATTATTCAGTGCTCGTCAAGGGTGGAACAATTTTGCGGCATCGACAGTTCGACGCAGAACGTGCGGCACATGCGCTTCAGGATTTAGGCGTCACGTCGGCATTCTTTGTGCCGTCGATGATCAATGCCCTATTGCAGGCATCAGAGATTTCATCGCTTGACTTTTCGAAGCTTCGGCTCATCGAGTATGGCGCCGCGCCAATGCCGCAAGCGCAGTTGCGTGCTGCGATTGACGTGTTTGGATGCTCATTCGTACAGCTCTTTGGAGCGGGCACTGAGGGCGGGATGCAAGCAATCTTGCCGGCCGAAGATCACATCGTCGGTGGAACCGATGTTCAAACGAGACGACTTTCGTCAATTGGCCGGCCAACGTCGTTCACCGAGGTGCGTGTGATCAGTGAAGACGGTACCCCAGTCAGCCCAGGAGAGATCGGTGAAATCATCTCGCGCGGACCAGCAAATATGCGCGAGTACTGGGGAAAACCTGAGGCAACTGCGGAGACCTTGCGTGATGGGTGGTTGCACGCAGGCGATATGGCGACTGTCGATGAAGACGGGTACCTCTACCTCGTCGATCGAAAGAAAGACATGATCATCCGAGGGGGCGAGAACATTTATCCGACCGAGATCGAACTTGCACTCTGTGAGCATCCACGAGTCCTCGAAGCTGCGGTGATTGGCGTTCCTGACGATCACTGGGGAGAGAACGTCCACGCAATCATTGTTACTCGACCCGACGAGACATTGACTAGTGACGATGTCATCGAGTTCTGTCGAGAGCGGCTAGCGAGCTACAAGAAGCCGGCAACCATCGAATTCGTAGATGCATTGCCTCGTAACGCCTCGGGGAAAATCCTGAAACGAGAGTTGCGCGAGCCGTACTGGAAAGATGCTGGGCGGTCGATCTAACGACTCGGCGCGCCGCAGTTCATGTGCCACATCGGCTGCTCCGCCATTGACCGTGGCATCGTTGATGGCTACGGTCATGAAATGATCAAATTCACCGTGTCCTACCCAAAGGGTGACGACGTCACCTTCGACCACGATTACTACAAGAACTCACACGTGCCGATGTGCGTCGATGCATTTTCACCAGCAAAGGTTGAACTTGAGCGGGGAGTTGATGGTCCTTCGGTTGCGAGCGTGTCGTTTTACTTCGAGTCGAGTGACGCAATGAAGGCGGCGATGTCAAGCCCGAAGATGGGTGACATCATGGGTGACGTTGCGAACTACACGAACGCCGCGCCGTCAATGCAAGTTTCAGAAATCGTCGACTAATTCGGTGAGATCATTGTCGGTCGCGGCATCGAGTTCACCGATGCCGTGACGCTTGCGTAACTTTTCAATATCTCGCACGGGAACAGAGAGTTTCCGGAAGCGGGTGCCGTCGGTCGCAATTGCTCCGAGTTCGTTCTCGAGTTTGTTGAACGTTGCGCGGACTTTGTCAACTGCGGCTGAATAATTGTCGAACTCTTTTGAGAACTTGTTGATCTGCTGGGTGATCTCGGCTGCCGTCTGCTCGGTATGGAAACTTTCTGTCGCCTGTCGAATGACAACGAGGAAGGCATACAGGGTGAGTGGGGAGCAGAGCACCACTTTTCGCTCTAGGGCCCAGTCGATGAGGTGTGGGTCAGCTTCGTGCACAAACCCGGAGATGCTTTCGTTGGGAACGAACATCAAAACATAGTCGAGGGCATACTCAGTGGTCTGATCGACGTAGTCGCGCTTTGCTAACGCGTCAACATGACTACGAACTGCTTTGACGAAGTCGGCTTTCGTGGTCGCACGGGTGGCATCATCATCGGCATCGAGGTGGGCGACGTAACGATCGAGAGGAAATTTGACGTCCATAAATAAGACACGGTCGGGTGGCATGGTGAAAGTGAAGTCGGGTCTGCCGCCGGCTGCAGTGGTGTCTTGTTTCGAGTAGTTCACTCCCTCGACGAGTCCGGCTGCACGAATCATGTCTTCAGCAAGTCGTTCACCCCACTGGCCTCGCTTTTGAGAGCTTGAGAGCACCTCGTTGAGATTCGCAGTTCGTTGTGCGAGCAACGTGACCGCTTCGCTGACCGATGAAAATTGGCCGGCATTGTGTTGACGGAGTTGATTGAGTTCGTGGTTGAGTTCGGCAAGTCGCTTGCTGACATCATCATGGACTCCTTTCAGCGTGGCGCTGATCACCTCTGCCCGCTTGCCGAGCGCCTCGCCACTCTGTTGGGTGACCATTTGTGTCACCGTGCGTATTGTTTCTTCTCGATGGGCTTCTGCCCGTTGATTGAGCTCGGCGATCGCTCCGTTGAGTGCTTGTTCGTTGACCAGTTTGATCTGGCTGGTCAATTCTTCGGTTGAGGAGAACGCGGGTGGAGGAGCCGTTGGTTCAGGGGCAGCTTTACGGGAGGTTGCAATCACACCTGCAAGGGCGACAAGCACCGCCACCATCAGGACAACGATAAGAATTTCCATGTTCTGAAACTAAACGGCGGGTGTGACGTTCACGGTGATTACCTGGACGAGATCGAATCTAGGGGCAGCCAAGTCCGTGGAGAGTTGCACACTGTCGGCAGAGCACTGCCACACCCTCCGGTGAACTCCATCGTTGGGCGAGGTGTGAGCCGCAACTCATGCATGAGGCGACGTCGTTGTCGCTTTGTGACTGCTGCTCGCCAAACAAGGCTTTCCCGTCGATGATCCGCTCCTCCATGACTGCGAAGGTAGCAGGGCGCATGAGTGGGAGGTCGCCTCTGAAAGACTCATCCCCGATGACGGACACATCACCACCGGTATGGCGATATGAGCCCGATTGGCCAGTTGATGTGCTCGGGATTCTCACGATTGCGGTGTACGGCTCGTGGTACTACGGGTTTGGAGTGCTCATCAATGACATTGGTGCCGGCCTCGAGGCAGGCTCAGCAGCTCTCGGTTTGGCCTTCGGTTTAGCCCAGGTGTTGCTCGGCGCTTTCTCTCTTGCAACCGGGCGGCTCCTCGATCGATTTGGCCCGCAACTCCTCCTCGGTGTCATTGGACCAATCGGAGCAATTTTGGTGGGCTTCAGTGGACGCTCAGTAGCGGTATGGCAATTCGTTGTTCTTTTCGGCGTTGGAGGCGGGGTGTCGGCGGCTGCCGGCTTCTATGGCATGACCCAAGCAATGTTGGTGAGGATGGGTCCTGCTGCATCA
>DLTS01000005.1 GCA_002501485.1 Acidimicrobiaceae bacterium UBA7830 | reverse complement strand
TCCTTCGAAAGCTCTGCTCGAGGCAACCGTGCGACACCGGCAGCTTGCTCCACCAGACCCGGCTACTGCGTGGGCCGCAATGGTCAAGGCCCGCGAATCAGTGCACACACATGTATCTGACGAGGCGTCCGTCAACGACTGGGGCGTGACTCTGCACTCCGGCTCCGCTGTCGTCACCGGGCCACGCACCATCGAAGTGACATCCGATGATGGCACCACGACCCTCGAAGGTCGATTCCTCCTCATCGCGACCGGAAGCGCACCAACGGTTCCTTCAATTCCTGGCATCGCCGATGTTCCGTTTCTCACCAATGAAACCCTTTACGACCTCGACTCGCCACCAATTGACATCATTATTGTCGGGGCAGGCCCCGTCGGGGTTGAGTCGGCACAGGCACTCGCACGCGTCGGAGCCAAGGTGCAGCTCTACGAGACAGGGCCGAGGATCCTTCCCCGGGAAGAACCCATCTTCAGCGAGCGCATTACCGAAGTTCTTCGCCATGATGGAGTCAACGTTCGCGTCGGTGAGCCAATACTCGCAGCCCGCTACGAGGATGGTCGAGCGTATGTCGAGACCGCCCAGGGTGAACTCGATGCAGAACATCTGCTCGTCGCTGCCGGTCGCTCGTCATCGGTCACGTCGCTGGGGCTCGAACGGCTTGGAGTTGTAGCCACTCCAGCAGGGATCAACGTTGATGCCCGAAGTCGAACGGTGATAACCAGCATCTATGCAGTCGGTGACGCCGCTGCAGGTCGACCTCGCCTGACGAGCACCGCAGTCGCCGACGCGTCTCTTGCGGTACGTGACATGTTCCTGCCTGGCCGCGCTCAAGCAAGCACGATGTCGCCGTGGTGCGTCTTCACCGAGCCCGAGCTCGCCCGAGTCGGGTTCACCGCCGCCCAAGCCAGAGAGCGCTTCAGAAGTCGAGCCGTGAAGGTTCATCAGCTCGAGCTCTCCGAGGTGCACCGCGCGCTATTCGAAGGGTCTTCAGAAGGGCTCATCGAAATCGTCACGGTTCACGGTCGAATCGTTGGCGGTCACGTCATCGCATCCCGTGCGTCTGAAGTCATCAACGAAATCGCTCTTGCGGTTCGGTTCTCGGTATCGATTGAAGAACTTGCCCGCGTGCCCCATGTGTACCCGACCATCGCGAGCGGTATCGGACGGCTCGCCTCCGACCAATCGCTTCTTCGGCTGCGACGCTTCAAAGGCTTCGCCAAACTCGGACGCCTCACCGGCTAGTCGGGTACCTCAACCTCCACATCATCGAAGCGGTCAATCTTTCGTAACGCAGGGAATCCGATAGCGAAAGCGCCTGCGATCACGATTGTCGCAATCCCGCCACCTGCGATTGCCCACGGCACCCCAAACCACCGAGCCGCAAGCCCGCTCTCAAATGCGCCAAGTTCGTTTGATGCGCCGATGAACACTCCTTCAACAGCGGTCACCCGACCGAGCTGATCCGGAGGTGTTGCGAGCGGCACGATCGCTCCCCGGATGAACATTGACACCATGTCGGCAGCCGACAGCACAACGAGCGCAATAAACGCAACAACGTACGATCGGGTGAGGCCGAAGACGACAGTGCCTACGCCAAACACCGCAACGACAACGAGCAGCGTCGGACCGACACGACGACTTACAGGTCGAATCGCAAGCACGACCGCCATCGCCGCAGCCCCGACTCCTGGCGCCGCTCGAAGCCAACCGTATGCCACGTCGCCAACCCCGAGTCGGTCACTTGCAACAACCGGAATCAGCGCCACTGCCCCACCAAAGAGCACAGCAAAGAGGTCAAGGCTGATCGCTGCGAGCACAATCGGGGAACGACGGATAAATCGCAGCCCTTGAAGAGCTAAACGAACGCTCGGACGTCCCTCATCAGCGACCGGAGCGACTCCAGGCAGGTATCTGATGCTCAATGTCAACGGTACCGACAATAAAGCCGAACCTCCGGCCGCGGCATACGCAATCGATGGATCGACGCTGTACAAAAAGCCGGCGAGAGCCGGGCCAATAATTGCACTCGACGTGAATGTTGCCGTCCACAGGGCAATGACTCTCGGCAAATCATCGGTGCTAACGATCAGCGGCAGAATCGCTCGCCTGCTCGGTGAAATTAACGCATCGGCCACGCCGATACCGATCGCAACAAGCACGAGCAAAGAGACCGCAGTGGAGCCCGAGTTAGTGAACCAGATGAGCACCGCTATCGACAGCAACCTCAACAATAAGAATCCTGCGGTCACACGTCGTCGATCAAAACGATCGGCGATGTAACCACTTGGGATCGCCAACACGAGACCGGGCACGAACTGCGCTAAGCCGAGCAGCCCAATCGAGAAGGGATCTCCAGTGATGTCGTAGACCTGCTTAAACAGTGCAGTGATGCAGATATTGATCCCGATTGCTGCGAACGCCGTCGAGCCCAAATACCGGCGAACTGCTTGTTGCCGGAGAACACCCAACGCTGTGGCCATCGACCGGACGCTACTGCAACGACACGACTCAAACTCTGCTGAGAAGGCGTCATAAATCTTCCCAAAAAAACGCGAGATACCCGAGAACACGCGCTCTTGTAAGCATGGGCACAACGGCATCAATTTCACATTCATGGGGATCAACCGCGCGATTCGGACTCCTCTACTCGTCGCTCGCTGGCGGCGTTGCATATGCACTCGATGAGCGACTCGACCATGACGGCCGAGTCACGTTGGCCACGATGGTGTTCACCGTCGGGTTCTTCAGCTCATGGATTCGAATGATGCGAGGCTGAACTGCGTCGCCGGATTCTCTGACGATTGGGTCAACCTGCGACGATCACTTCATGGCGATCAGCAACGTTCTCCTTGTTCACGGCGCGTGGCATGGTGCGTGGTGTTGGGCACCACTACAACGGGCCCTTGACCAACTCGGAATTCCCTCGCACGCAATTGACCTACCCGGACATGGCATCTCACCACTGCCGCTCGGTGACCTCCATGGCGACGCAGCCGCGGTGGTTGGGGCGCTGGAGGCTCTTCCTCCAGACACGCTCCTTCTTGGCCACTCATACGGTGGAGCGGTGATTTCACAGGCGGCTGCCCACAGCGACCGTATTGGGCATCTCATGTTCCTCGCGGCCTTCGCACTTGAAGCCGGCGAAAGTGTGAATGGTTTCCTTCGGAGCGCTCCCCGACACAAGGTCGAACTCGCCAACATCATGGTGCCGACCGACGAAGGTGTGACCACCCTCGACCCAGAACATGCCGGTGCGCTGCTGTATCCCGGAAGCTCAAAGGTTGTTCAGCGGGCGTGTGCTGAACGACTGGGCCCACAGCCAAACGCCACCATGACACAAGAAGTTGGCGGAGCACCTGCATCAGCGATCGAGTCGACATATGTGCTCTGCAACCAAGATCGAGCAGTGCACCCTGAGCATCAACGTATTATGGCTGCGCGATGCTCATCGGTCATCGAAATCGACAGCGACCACTCGCCCTTTATTGACGAGCCAGCAACTATCGCTTCTATTATTCAGGGAGTTGTGAACGCATGAAAGTACGCATCGGCATCGGACTCGGAGTGCGAACTGAACTCAATGGCCCCGACTTCCTCACCGTTATCGATGAACTTGAACGCCTCAAATTTGATTCGCTGTGGCTGTCAGAACGCATTAACGGGCCTGCGCCTGACCCGCTCATCGCATCTGCAGCTGCCGTCGGTCGAACAACAGACCTCAAATTGGGCACCAGCGTCCTCGTGTTGCCCGGTCGCAACCCGGTGGTCGCAGCAAAAGAAATTGCATCACTCGCAGCAATGTCAGGTGGGCGCTTTCTTCCTGCGTTCGGTCTGGGAGCCGTCGACCCGGTGGAACAACGCGCGTTCGGGGTACAGCGTGGAGAGCGCGCAAAAATGTTTGATGAAATGCTGCAGATCATGCGTGCCTGCTGGACGGGAGAGCCCTGCACATTCGACGGAGTGCACTACCAAGTTGACGACATTCGTGTTGGACCTGTGCCGGAACGCCTCGATGTGTGGCTCGGGGGAATCGCAGAAAGCGAACTACGGCGTATTGGACGTCTTGGAGATGGCTGGTTGCCTTCGTTTGTCACCCCGCAAGATGCCGAACAGGGTCGTACCGTCATCGAGGGTGTTCTCGCCGAATACGACCGAGAAATCGAGGAAGATCACTACGGCGTGCTAATTCCCTACGCGAACGGGCCGGTACCTGAGGCCCTGCTTGCGAACCTTGCAAAACGCCGACCCAACCTCGACGACCCATCGCAACTCGTTCCATCGTCATGGGAAGATCTCTGCACTCTCATCGAGCAATTCATCTCGGTTGGCACCACCAAATTTGTTGTGCTTCCGATGACAGAACCAACGACTGCCGACGGATGGATTGACCATCTCGGCGAACTCGCAACTACGGTTCTTCCTCTCGAACGAGAAATCTCGTGACCGAGGGGTTTCGTCGACCTCAACACGAGGTATCTCCGGCAGATGCTCTCTTCGAACGGGTTGATAAAAACACCTGGGTTGCCACGAAGTGGTCACACGGGCCGTGGAATCCTGACCACTGTCATGGGGCGCCGCCGGCTGCACTTTTGGTTCGAGAGGTTGAACATGCTGGTCGGGACGAGTGGCAACTCAGTCGAATCACTATCGAACTTCAGCGTCCAGTTCCTGTTGGTCGTCCCCTTACCCTTATTTCCGATGTCGAGCGGCCAGGCAAAAAGATTTCAGTTGTTGGAGTCTCGATGCGCGATGGTGACATTGAGGTCGCGAAAGCTCGCGCCCTCCGTATTCGCGTACAACTAACCGAGGTACCAGCGCAGGGAGAAGGATTCCGTGCCCCTGACTTGGGGGCTGCGACGCAATCCGTTCCGGTATCGATGAATGAGCAGCATGCGTTCGCTTCTGATTCATGTGAGCACAAATTCATCACCGGGGGTTGGGACGATCCGGGCCGTGCTGTCGTCTGGGTGCGACTCCGCCTACCGGTCGTCGCCGGTGAAGAACCATCCGGCGCACAGCGAGTAGCGGCTGCAGCCGACTTTGGTAACGGCGTCTCAGCGCGAGTTGAACATCTAAGCTGGCTCTACATCAACCCTGATCTCACCATCCATTTCGTTCGTCCCCCGCAAGGTGAATGGGTCTGTCTCGATGCTCGTACCGAATATGGAACCCACGGCTCAGGCCTTGCGACCTCAACAGTTCACGACGAGCATGGGCCTGTCGGCGTATCTGCACAAAGCCTGCTCGTCGAACCTCGATAGCAACCGTTCAGGCCCTTGCCGCTGCAATCGCCGCAATCAGGTCTAACGCAGATGGATCCTTCAGTGAATCTCTACTCGCAACATCATCTGGTTGTGCTCCCCTAAGGATTTTCTTCACCGGTAGTTCCAATTTCTTACCGCTCAAGGTGGTAGGAATGCCCTCGATGAAATGCACTTCGTCAGGCACGTGACGTGGTGAAAGCTCTTCGCGAACTATCGCTCGAATCGAGTTGACAACATCGCCCTCGTCACCGTTGCCTTCATGAGCGACAAAGAGCACGAGCACTCCGGGGTCCTCCGCCCTAGGAGCCTCTAGGTGCACTACCAGAGAGTCAGCGACACCCTCCACCGACTCGACAACCCGGTAAATCTCCGCCGTTCCAACACGGACGCCTCCCCGATTCAACGTTGCATCACTTCGGCCCGAGATCACACACGACCGATCTTCGGTAAATGTCACCCAATCGCCATGTCGCCACACTCCGAGAAAATATTCGAAATAGCTCGATCGGTAGCGAGAGCCATCGGAGTCGCCCCAAAAGCCCACCGGCATCGATGGCATTGGTTGAGTCACCACCAGCTCCCCTTGCTCGTTGACGACAGGCTCCCCTGATTCATTCCAGGCAGCGATCGCGCACCCGAGGTAGGGCGCAGGAATTTCTCCTTCTCGCACTGCAGACAAAGGATTACCTCCGACAAAAGCAGAGCAAATATCGGTACCGCCACTAATCGGCGATAGCAATGCTGTCGCAGAAACCTCCTCATAAATCCAACGGAATGCATCTGGTGGAAGGGGCGCTCCTGTCGCTCCGATTGCTCGAACATGCGTCAGGTCAAAACGCTCGGCTGGCTGCATCCCAGCTCGACGACAGGCCGAGAACCACGGTGCTCCTCCGCCAAACCAGGTCACGCCCTCTTCCGCAACAACCTTCCAAAGTGTGTCCGGCCCGTCGCTTGCGGGATCACCGTCAAAGAGCACAAGCGACGCCCCTGTGAGCAAACCTGAAACAAGGTAGTTCCACATCATCCATCCGGTTGTGGTGAACCACATAAACCTGTCACTCGGCCCCATATCGCTATGGAGTACGAGCACCTTGAGGTGCTCGAGGGTGATATTCCCATGACCGTGAACGATTGGCTTTGGAAGCCCCGTAGTACCCGATGAGTAAAGGATGTAAAGCGGGTGATCGAACTCGACGTCGTCGATAATGAGTTCGTCGCTCTCAGCATTTCCGAGCTCGCTCCATTCGATCACATCAGGTGATGATGATTCCGTCGAACGCGCAAGTGCGAGATGACGTACGACCACCATCGATGTCACCGTCGGCAGACCCGCACGAAGACGACCGATTTCATCGCTTCGGTCGACGTCATGACGTCCATAGCGATAACCGTCGACGACAAACAGCACCTTGGGCTCCACCTGCCCGAAGCGGTCGAGCACGGCACCAACCCCGAACTCGGGCGCACATGAAGTCCAGATTGCGCCGAGACTCGCCGTTGCAAGAAACGCAATAACCGCCTCACACACGTTGGGCAGGTAGCCCGCCACCCGGTCGCCATGACCTACACCGAGAGAGATCAGCCCGCTGCGAACCCTACTCACCTCCGCGCGCAAATCGGCACCCGAAAGCGACTGGCGAGCACGACTTTGGGAAATTCCAACAAGCACTTCGGCATCATCTTCGAGGTGCCGAAGCGCGTGGTGCGCATAGTTAAGTTTCGCACCCGAAAACCATTTGGCGCCAGGCATCACCCTCGTACTCAACACCTGCGAATACGGCTCTGAGGCCTCAATCTCACACCATTGCCAGAGCAATTCCCAGAACCGCTCGAGTCCATCAGCGATCGACCACTCCCAAAATTCGCTGTACGTCGAGAACTGAAGGGCGGTGGCGTGCTCGCAATATTCGGTGAATTCGGCAAGCCGAGAGTGAGAATTGGGATTTGGCTCCCACAATATTGGAGGACGCGTCGTAACCACAGCGTCATTCTTCTTGAAATAGCACTCATCGCTGGCATCGCGCTCTTGTCTTGCCACCGAGGCACGCTTCGCTACTCTTATGTCATGGGCACGAACGTCACTTTTTCCACTCCAAGCGGAGACGCAGCCGGATACCTCGCAACCCCTGATAGCGGGTCAGGTCCAGGCGTCATCGTGGTTCAAGAATGGTGGGGGCTTGACTCCGGCATCATCGATATCTGCGACGATCTCGCCCGAAACGGCTTCGTTGCGTTGGCACCCGACCTTTATCACGGTGAACTCGCAGGGCATACCGAAATGGATAAAGCTGGAGAGCTAATGACATCGCTCCCGATGGACCGCGCTGCGCAAGATATGAGCGGAGCGGTTGACTACCTTGTCGCTCACGAGTCGACGTCAAGCTCGACGCTTGCCGTCATGGGGTTCTGCATGGGAGGCATGCTCACCTTTGTTCTGGCTGCCCTTCGCCCTGATGCAGTTTCGGCAGCGGTGCCGTTCTATGGATTCCCGTCAGGGGATGATCAACCCGAGTACTCAAATATCACCGCAAAGATCCGCGGACACATGGCAGAAGTAGACGACTTCTTCCCTCCAGAAGGTGCTGCTGACCTCGAGCAGCGCCTGCAGGCGGCAGGAGTAGACGCAACCCTCACCGTGCACCCAGGCACCGGCCACGCATTCATGGCATCACATAATGCGCTCGGGACTCAAGACAACGATCTCGCCGAACGGTTGTGGCCAGAAGTTCACGCCTTTATTCGCGACACCGTGTCATAGTGCTCAGCCGATGTCGAAGATCAGCAGTGGTCTCGACGCCAACAACCGATGAGGTGGTCATTGACGAGCCCCATCGACTGCGCCATCGCATACATCGTTGTCGGGCCCACAAATGTCCAACCCCTGCCCCGCAATGCTTTTGCCAGGGCGCGTGACGTATCGGTTTGTGCTGGCACATCGCTGAGCGCATGTGGCCGGTGCTCATCAGGCTCGACATAGCCCGCAAAAAATGCGTCGAGACTGCCGAACTCGGCACGCAGTTCGAGGGCTCGTTTTGCATTGTTGATCGTTGAAGAAATTTTTCCGCGATGGCGGATGATGCGCTCGTCAAGGACAAGACGTTCGACATCAGAGTCGGTGAAGGTGGCAACGACGTCTGGGTCGAAGTTTGCGAATACCTCTCGAAACGCGGTGCGTCGTCGCAAGATCGTGATCCAACTCAAACCTGACTGGAAACCTTCGAGGCACACTTTCTCGTACCACTCATTGTCGCTCGTTGCCCGAACACCCCATTCAGCATCGTGGTAAGCAACATAGTCCTCGTCGTCACCGCACCAGCCACATCGAGCGTTGCCGTCGCTGTGAAGGCGAAGGTCAGTCACGACTACCTTCGTCAGCACAAACAACATCGAGATCGCCGTGTGCAGCTCTCAACACTCGCAAGCCGGCAAATAACTCCCCCTGTTGCGCTTTAGACATCGGAATTGATTGAAAGTAGGCGTTTAATTCGAGGGTTGCCGCATTAACTCGCTTGCGACCCTCATCGGTGATTTTAACGATGACTTTTCGGCGATCGACATCGTCTCTTGACCGGCTCACTAAACCGTCGCGTTCAAGGCGGTCGGCAGCGTTGGTCACGCTCGCTGGATGAACTTGCAAACGTTCTCCAGCGACGCCCATCGGCAATGTGCCCCGGCGACTAAATGCGAGGAGGCGAAGGAATTCGTATCGAGCAAAACTCACGTCAAACGGTTTCAGCACCCGATCGATGTCAGCGGCAAGCAACTGTTGTACCCGCATGACCGAAGTGACCATGCTCATCGGAGTGGCGGCGTCTTCCCAGCCATGCTGCACCCAATTGTCGACAGCAGATTCAATCGGGTCGTTCTCAGGCGATGGGGACGTCACACCGGCAGGGTAACTCGGGTTAGAGGAATATTTGGACGTCAAAGTATCCTTTCTGTATGTCGAGCGACACCACTTCACCACGCAAACAGTGGGAGCAAGCATTTAACGCCTCCCCAACCCGAGACGCAGAGTTCACCACTCTGTCAGGCATTCCGATCGACCCGGTGTATGGCCCCGAGGATGGCGATTTCCCTGGCCAATACCCCTACACCCGCGGACCCTATGCCTCGATGTATCGGTCCCGTTTGTGGACGATGCGGATGTTCGCCGGCTTCGGCACCGCTGAAGATACCAATTGGCGATTCAAAGAAATCATTAAAGCTGGGGGTACCGGCCTTTCGACAGCATTCGATATGCCGACCCTTCTCGGACTCGACTCTGACGACCCTATGTCGCTTGGGGAAGTCGGCCGATGCGGTGTCGCCGTCGACAGTCTTTCTGACATGGAGGACCTCTACTCAGGAATCGATCTGAGCGAGGTTACGACCTCGATGACGATTAACTCCCCTGCTGCTGTCATCTTCGCTATGTTCATTGCTCAAGCTGAAAAGGCTGGGGTGAACCGAGCCCGTCTTGGCGGCACGCTGCAGAACGACATTTTGAAGGAGTACCAAGCTCAGAAAGAGTTCGTGTTCCCACCTCGTCAGTCGATGCGGCTTGTTCGTGACACCATCGATTTCACATCGCGCGAAATGCCGCGATGGCACTCGGTGTCGATTTCGGGTTACCACATCCGCGAGGCCGGCTCGACTGCGGTTGAGGAGCTCGCATTTACGCTCGCAAACGGTTTTGCGTATGTCGAACTCGCTCTAGCGGCCGGACTCGACGTCGACGCGTTTGCACCGAGATTGAGTTTCTTCTTCAATGCCCACATCGACTTCTTCGAAGAGATCGCAAAATATCGCGCCGCCCGCCGAATTTGGGCTCGCTGGATGAAGGAACGCTTTGGGGCGACCGACCCGCGGTCGATGCAGTGCCGCTTCCACTCTCAGACGGCTGGTGTTTCGCTCACCGCTCAACAACCTGAGGTCAATATCGCTCGTACCGCAATTGAGGCTCTCGCCGGCGTGCTCGGAGGAACACAGAGCCTCCACACAAATTCGATGGACGAAGCGCTTGCGCTTCCAACCGAAAAGGCCGCTCGCATTGCGCTGCGAACCCAGCAAGTGATCGCTCACGAAACAAATGTTGCCCATGTCGCTGACCCTCTTGGCGGTTCGTACTACGTCGAATCTCTCACCGATGAGGTTGAGCGTCAGGCAGAAGAAATCTTTGCCCACCTCGAATCACTGGGCAACGGATCATTGCTTGAAGGCGTCATCACTGGCATCGAAGAAAACTGGTTCCAGGGCAGAATCTCTGATTCTGCCTACGACCTTGAGCGTCGTCTCAACGCTGGCCAACGGATCACGGTCGGCGTCAACGACTTCCAGGCCGGGAACGAAGAAGACCAGATCCAGTTACTCAGGATCACCAACGAAGATGAGCAGCGCCAACGTAAGCGGCTTGACACCGTGCGTTCTGATCGCAACCAAGATGCCGTCACTGAAGTGTTGAATAAGCTGCGGGATGAAGCCGAAGACCCTGAGGTCAACCTCATGCCAACTTTGATCGAGGCCTCGCACGCATATGCAACCGTCGGCGAAATGATGACCACGATGGCAGGCGTCTTCGGACGTCACGTTGAAGTGCCAAGCATTTAAGGGGAGAAACGATGTCAGGAGAACGAATTCTTGTCGCCAAAGTTGGCCTCGACGGCCATGATCGGGGCGTGAAGGTTGTCGCCAGGATCCTTCGTGACGCGGGTTACGAGGTCATTTACACCGGCCTGTTTCAAACGCCAGAAACTGTTGCCGCAGCCGCGGTCGATGAGGACGCCGACGCCATCGGTCTTTCGATGCTCTCTGGTGCTCACATGACCCTTGCTCCTCTCGTCGTCGAGGCAGTTCGGGCACGTGGTGCGGACATCCCGGTCATCCTTGGCGGCACGGTGCCTGACCATGACCTCGATGAACTCAAGTCGCAGGGCGTTGCCGCAGTAATCACGCCGGGCACAACCGCTGAGGACATCATCAAAGAGGTTCAGCAGGTTCTCGACGGTACCCAGGTGGCCTGAAGTGCCGCTTGACCCCGACGTCGCCGAGCTTGTGCAGGCGTTAGCGGAGACTGGGGCGCCAGCTCTGTCGGAAGGAACTGTCGAACAAGCACGTTCGAACTATTTTGGAACGCCGACACCACCCTCCGACGAGATTGCACATGTAACCGACTCCTTCGTTGATGGGCCCCATGGATCAATTCCGATCCGTATCTACGCCACGACCTCACAGCCAGCACATCTCCCTGTCGTTGTCATGTTTCACGGAGGAGGTTGGGTGCTCTCCAGCGTCGACGGCCATGACCACGTGGCGCGCAGGCTTGCGGTGGTCACCGATGCTCTCATCGTTTCAGTTGACTATCGACTCGCACCTGAGCACCCGTTTCCTCAGCCACATGATGATTGTTGGGCGGTGACTCAATGGCTAAGCGCACAGGCGGCGTCAATCGGCGGAGATCCATCTCGAATCATTATCTTTGGCGACTCGGCCGGGGCAAATCTCGCTGCCGGTGTCGCACTCCGCGCGCGCGATGAGGGGCTTCGCCTCTGTGCACAAGTTCTCTGCTATCCGTGCGTCGACACCGAACAAGACGCCTACCCGTCGATGACCGAGAACGCGACCGGATATTTCCTTACTGCGGCTGACATGAGTTGGTTCTGGGGGCACTACCTTGCCAACGGCGGTTACGAGAAACCGTATGCAGTGCCCGCACGAGCTGAATCGCTCAACGGTGTCGCTCCCAGCCTCACTATCACTGCAGAGTTCGACCCCCTTCGTGATGAAGGGGCTCTCTATGCAGAACGTCTGGCCGCTGCACAAACCGATGCCGAGTACCTTGCGGTGCCGGGCGTTGTCCATGGGTTTATCGCTCGATGGCACACGATGTCCCGGGCAGTCGGCATTCACGATGCCATTGGCGAATACTGCACTCGAATGTTCAAATGACGACAGCGCTTCGTCGCCAACTCACTCCGACCGATGCCGTTGTCGTTGGTATCGGGTCAATGGTCGGAGCCGGGGTGTTCGCAGTGTGGGCCCCCGCAGCGAGGGCTGCCGGCACATGGCTACTACTGAGCCTCGTCATCGCTGGTGCTGTTGCGCTGTGCAATGCCACCTCATCAGCACAACTTGCGGCCCGACATCCAGAGAGTGGCGGAACCTACGTCTACGCGCGAGAGCACCTGTCACCATTTTGGGGCCATGTTGCTGGATGGGGCTTTATTGTCGGTAAGACCGCAAGTTGCGCAGCGATGGGCCTGACTGCTGGCCTCTACATCTGTCCCTCTCAGGCTCGACTCGTCGCAACAACTGCGATAGTGCTCATCGCTGCCATCAATTTGGGTGGCTTGTCGAGAACAGCGTTTGTGACCCGAGCCATTCTCGGTGTCACCGGTCTCACCCTCATAATTGCGGTCGCCAGCGCTGGGGCGCAGACGACCCCACGCTCTGTCGAACAACTCGGCACCATCGACACGAACCCCTATGGAGTTCTTCAAGCCGCGGGGCTCATCTTTTTCGCGTTCGCAGGTTACGCGCGTATCGCAACCTTCGGTGAAGAAGTCATCAACCCCGAACGAACGATCCCCTGGGCCATTCCGCGAGCACTCGCCGCAGTTCTTTTGATCTATCTCATTGTTGCGGCCGTGGTACTCTCAGCACTAACGCCTGAGCAGATCTCAGCGACCTCTGCCCCCTTGAGCGCCATCGTCGAATCCAGCTCGCTCTCTCGACTTGCTCCTACCATTTCAGTTGGTGCAGGTATCGCATGTTTTGGGGTATTGCTCAATCTCATTCCTGGGGTCGCCCGAACGATCTTGGCGCTGGGTCGACGCTCGGATCTTCCCGCATGGTTCGCCCAAGTCTCGTCGCAGCGTTCACTCCCCCTGCGTGCAGAACTCAGCGTCGTTGCGGTCGTCGTAGCTCTTATCAACACCGTTTCCCTCACCTCCGCCCTTTCGCTGTCTGGAGTCGCAGTGCTCACCTATTACGCAATCACAAACGCCTCTGCGCTACGTCTGCAGCAAGCAGAACGCCTGTGGCCTCAATGGATTGCACGCCTCGGTCTTGTTGGGTGCAGCGGCCTTGCACTCGCACTTCCGTGGCAAGCAATGGTGTCAGGAGTCATCGTCATCATCGCTGGGGTCATTGCGCGCTCGTTTGCTGTGCGTTTGCAACAGGCCTCATAATGTAGGGTCGACGTCTTTACGGTTCGACGATCGGGAATCCTGAGTAGAACAACTCGAGGTGACCGAACGCGAATTCGAACGCAGTTTGGTCACCTTCACAATGTGATGCTGCGAGTACGTCATCGACCGTCACCTCGTTAGCGGCAAACGCAATGAAGAGCTCCCCCGGCATGGCGATTGCAAGATCGGGACTTCCTCTCAACCCCGCAATCGACGACATCGCACGATTCGAAATTTCTATCGTCCAGTCCGACTGAGTCGGACGGTCGCTGATCCTCAAATGGATGGTGACTTGCCGTCCGCCGACCAGATCAGACGGCAATCGCACGGCAATCGTGTCGAGCAGTTGGCTCACCGTCATTGCATCAATAAAACCGCGACGCATCGCTTCTCGCCTCGGTGGTGCACCGTTCCGCAATTCTTGAGCTCCGGTCAAATACGCGTTCCTAAATGTCGCCGACTCACTTTGGTAGCCAAGCTGTTCAAGAGCGTCAGCTTGGAGTTCTCGCCCTGCGGCATGATCGGGCTCAGCAAAGACGAGGTGGTTGAGCATCTCCACCACCCATCGATAATCGCCCTCGTCAAAAGATTTCTGCGCAGCTGCAACCATGGCGTCGACCCCGCCCGCAAGGGCGACGTAGCGAGAGCCCACTTCGGTAGGTGGGAGGCGCCAAAGGTTCGCGGGATTTCCGTCGTACCATGACAGATACCTCTGATACACCGCTTTCACATTATGAACAAGGTGGCCGTAGTACCCGGTGGTATGCCCTTGTGATGAAAACTCTTTAGGGAGTTCAAGTTCTTCTGCAATCTCGAGAGCGGTATACCCGTGGTTTGCAAGCCGCATAGTCTGGTCGTGAATCCAGCGGTACATATCTCGCTGCTTTCGCAGATAGTCAACTATGTCGTCATGACCCCAGCGTGGCCAATGATGGGAGGCAAAGAACACCTCGGTCTCGTCTCCAAAGAGGCTGATCGCCTCATCGATGTATTTCGACCACGCAAGTGCGTCACGCACCAGAGCACCCCTGATGGGCACGAGGTTATGCATAGTGTGAGTGCAGTTTTCTGCCATACACAGCCAACCGAAATCCGGGAAGAAAAAGTTCATCTCGGCCGGAGCCTCAGCTTCGGGGGTTAACTGAAACACAACCCGAATCCCATCGATGTTGAGTTCTTCACCGGTGAAGGTGATTTCCTCAGTTGGCGCAATGAGACTCGGAGCGGCAATCGCGAGCCCCTTGCCGAGGCCGCAATCAACGTGTCCCATAGGCCCTGGTGGCAACAGCGGTCCGAATTGATACGCAGCGCGCCTGCCCATCGCAAAACCTGCAATCACATTTTCTGCGATCGCTTCGTGAAGAAACCCCTCCGGAGCAACGACACGACATCGTCCGTCGTCAACTTCTTCCTGGCTGGTGACGCCGAGCACGCCACCAAAGTGGTCGGTGTGGGAATGGGTGTAGATCACCGCAACAACGGGACGTTCGCCGAGGTGTGTGTTCGCTAATTCGAGCGCTGCTCTCGCTGCGGGTTCAACGGTGAGCGGGTCGATCACAATCCATCCGGTCTGCCCTTCGATAAAGGTGATATTCGAGATGTCGTAACCACGCACCTGCCAGACCTTGTCTGCGACGCTAAAAAGTCCGTGCTCCGCGTTGAGTTGAGCTTGGCGCCACAGACTGGGATGGACCGTGTCAGGTTGCGCGCTATCGACTACGTAGTCGTGACGGCTTGCGTCCCAAGCAACCCCAAGCGGACCCTCAAGGACGCCTGTCGGGTGCTGGGCGATAAGACCCTGCCGAGCTCGGTCGATATCACGGTCATCCATTCCGAGGTTGCGTGGTGCGTTCGCTTGCTGGGTGTGAAGGGTTGCCGGTTTCGGTGTCGTCATTACGTCTCCTCGAGTGACGCGCGTAGTTGCGCTTTTTGAACTTTTCCGAGAGCGTTGCGTGGCAAACTCTCGACAATGTGCACCTGTCGCGGCCGCTTGTGAACAGACAGTTGGCCGGCAACATGCGCGATCACCTCGTCGGGCTGCACCGTTGCACCCGCGGCCGGCACGACCACAGCTTCGATTCGTTGCCCAAGGTCGTCGTCGGTGACGCCCACAACCGCAACCTCGGCCACTCCAGCGAGTTCGGCAACCGAGGCTTCAACCTCACCGGCGCCAACTTTGTATCCGCCAGATTTGATGATGTCGACCGACGTCCTACCAACTATTCGGTGCACTCCATCAGCGCCAATTACTGCAGAATCACCGGTCACAAACCATCCATCGGTCGTGGTTGACTCGGCGGTCGCATCGGGGCGGTTGAGATAGCCAGCGCCGACTGTCGAGCCCCGCACCTCAAGCGTTCCGATCGATTCGCCATCATGGTCGAGCAGTTCACCATCGTCGCCCCGGAGTCGTGTTTCGACACCGCTGAGCGGCAGCCCCACATGGCCCGGGCGGCGATCACCGTCGATTCGGGTTGAGAGGGTGATCATTGTCTCGGTCATTCCGTAACGTTCGAGCGGGGTCACTCCGGTGATCTGTTGGAGCTGCTCGAAGACTGCGACTGGCAACGCCGCACTTCCTGAAACGATCGCTCGCGCTCCCCTTAAGGTCTGTGCTGACGATATGTCAGACACCACGCGCGACCAGACCGTGGGAACACCGAAGAACATCGTAGCTCCGTCGGTCATTTTCGCCGCGTAGGCCTCCGGGGCGGGGCGAACGGTGTGTGTGACCCGGTTACCTCGCCGCAGCGACCCGAGCAGCCCAAGTACCAATCCGTGAACATGAAAGAGCGGGAGGCCATGAACAAGGTGGTCATCTTCGGTCCACTGCCAGGCGTCGGCCAATCCGTCGAGGCACGCCGCAATCGGACTTGTCGGCATAAGTACACCTTTCGGCGCACCTGTCGTTCCCGAGGTGTACATGATGAGAGCAGCATCATTTAGATCGCCACTTTCGCCAGATGACAACGAGCCGCCATCACCGCCAAGAGGTATAACGGGAAGCGACGTCTCATGCCACAAGTGATTGCCGAGGATCGCAACCGCACCTGAGTCACCTAAAATGTGGTCTCGCTCGGCAGGGCCTGAATCCGAAGCAACTGGCACGATCGCCACCCCTGCACGAAGCGCAGAGACGATGCCAACCACCGTTGACATCGACGGTGTCGCACACAAGGCGATTGCGCGAGCCCCACGGATACGGGCTGCTGTCGCATCGGCTAGAGAAAGTAACGCCTCCGCCGACATTCGGTCGTCACCAACGACCACCATTTCGCCATCACCGGTGTTTCCAGCGCGCCGGACAAGCCCTTCGAGCAGTTCCATTCGGACATTCTGACATCGCTTATCTGAACATTCGAAGCCATCAGCTTCAAATCACGGAGTCACGAAGAGGTTGGCAATCAATTCTCGCCTACGAGCCAGAGCGAAGTTACTCCTGATATTCGTGTTCTGCCGCCGGGTACTCGCCGGAGGCCACATCGGCACAGAACTGCTCGGCTGCCTCACGAAGCACACCGGCAAGGTTTGCGTACTGTTTGACAAACCTCGGAATGCGACCGGTCGTCAACCCGGCCCAATCGGTCCACACCAGGAGCTGACCGTCACAATACGGTCCGGCCCCGACACTGATTGTCGGAATTGAGACAGCCTCTGTCACCCGTTGCGCAACAGCAGAAGGCACCATCTCAAGGACGACTGCGAAAGCGCCGGCCGCTTCAATAGCCCGTGCGTCGGCAAGAAGCTGGTCGGCTCCATCTCCACGGCCTTGAATGAGATGACCGCCGAGTCCGTGCTCACTCTGAGGGGTAAACCCGATGTGGGCCATCACAGGGATTCCCGCAGTCACAATTTTGTTGATCTGTTCGGCTGATCGCTCGCCGCCCTCAAGCTTCACCGCATGGGCTTCTGTTTCTTTCATGAAGCGAATCGCTGTGCGCAGAGCCTCATCAGGCCCAAGTTCGTATGAGCCGAACGGCAAGTCAGCAATAACCAATGCCCGTCTCGCTGCCCGGGCAACTGCTCTAGTCAGAGGAATGAGCGCATCCACAGTCACCGGAAGGGTCGTGTCGTATCCGAACACGGTGTTGCCCGCAGAGTCACCAACGAGAAGAAAATCAATTCCTGATTCGTCAAAAATCTGAGCCGTGAGCACGTCGTAACTCGTGAGGCCAGAAATGCGAATTCCTTGCTCTTTCGCCCGCGCAAAGTGCCGAATTCGAACACGCTTCAGCGCGTCGGGGTTTTCGGCACCGCCGTAGGGGCGCTCAACTTCATCTTGGGAGTCGCTCTCAGCCACGACACCACGCTATCCCTACAACGGAGTTCAGTTGCAAGGCGAGAAGTGTCAACATTCTCGTGATAGCACCGACAGGGTGCGAAGATGTGGCGCCGAGCTTTTGTCCGATAAGTTGCCGTGGCCGATCGCTGGCATCCTCAGCAACCACCTCACGTTCGAGATGTCTCAGGCGTGACCGGTAACTGCGTTTGCGGAATCATTCACGTCGACCGGGTCATCAGATGTTGCTGAACGCTGACTTCCACTCAAAATAAATGCGGTCACCGAAAGGGCCACCATGATGATCGCGCACACGGCATATGCCGGGAACCGGCCGTAGCTCTCGTAAAGAAACCCTGCCACAACAGCGATTGCACCGGCCGAGAGAGTCTGAATTCCCCCCAGCAAACCCTGCCCGCCAGCGTGACGGTCTTCGGGTGTCACCATTCCGACGGCAACTGCAGAACTCGACACCGTCAACGAATCGGTAACGCCATGGAGCATTCCGACTCCCAACATCACAAGCGCAGATGGAAGCAGTCCATACATGAGCATGTAGACGGCGCCGATGATCAAGCCCGCCGGGCCAACACGAAACGGGCCAATTCTTTGCGCCAAACGGCCGCCCCGCTCTGCCAAGAAGATCATCGGGAGCACAAACAAAGTGATTCCGACATTTGCAATCCATTCAGAGGCATCAAGATCGTCAAGCATGAGGACCCACAAAGCGTCAAAGGTGCCAATCATCACGAAGACTGCGACACCCATGCACACGGCTGCGGCATAGGGCTTAATCCTTAGTAGATCAAAAGCCAGCTTGCTTGACTCAGCGTCGGCGCGCTCTTCGACGTTGATTCGCCCGATGATGAGGATGCTGAGTAGTGATGCTGTAGCGATCATCAGAAACGGAGCCGGGAGCCCTAACGGCCCGACCACCAGCGCCGAAAGCAGAGGGCCGACCGCAAAACCTGCCACATCTGCGGCAAGAAGAAGACCGAGGTTGTCGCCGAGGCGATCTGCATCGCCAAGGATGACAATCCGACGGATCGCAGGAAACGCCACACCGAGACCGACTCCCATAACAAAACGGCCAATGAGCAGCACGACAGTGGTTTGCCCAAACGAAAGCATGACTAAGCCACTGAAATTCAACAAAAGCCCGACGACGACGATTGGTTTGGCGTAGCCCCGATCCGCAAGCGGCGCGAGGAAGATCTGTGCGAGAAACGACGAAAGAAACCCGATTCCAACGATCATCCCGAGTCGACTCTCCGAAATGCCGAACCGGTCTCGATAATCATCGAGCACGGTGAACATGACGCCATAGCCAGAGGCCATCACCGCCATAATCGCGCCAAGGCTCATCACCGTACGACGGGTCATAGGCGGAGCAAGCGAATCGGCGGGTGTCACGAGGTGAGGCTAACTGGCTCGCACCCGAACAGAGAGGCATGTCACACAGCCTTCGAGGCGCTCGAATTCTGAAATGTCTACGCAGATGGTGGAAAGGCCACGCAACTGCAACATCTCCGCCGTGCGAGGCGCCGAGGTCGACATGAGCACCGTGTCATCGGCTACGAGAACGACATGTCCACCATGTTCTTCCGGAACCTCAAGAAAGCGGGGGAATAACGTGTAGTCATCAACCAGTGGCGGATAGCCAATTACGGTTCCGTCAGGCAATGCGGTCACCGCCGACTTAAGGTGAAGGACCTTTGTCACCGGAATCGGACGCACTTCCCACCCTCGTGGCCCGATGATCGACTCAAGCGCTTCGATACCTGCGGCGTTTGTTCGACCACCGACCCCGACATAGGCGGTGGACCCGATCTTTAGGATGTCTCCACCATCGAGATCACCGGCTGGCAGCTCATCCACCGCAATACCGGCGTTACCAAATACGTCAGCGAGCCCTGCGGTTTCCCCCCGACGTTCGGGGGCTCCCGGGCGAGTAATGACTGCTAGTTCCCCAAACATCACCACAGCATCTTCGACGAATACTCCGTCGGGGTGCTCGTCGACGGCAGGCACCTCGACAAGGCTCCATCCGCAACGCGCGAGAGCATCGCAGTAGCCACGCCATTGCTCAACGGCACGTTCGACATCTATTTTGGTGCGTTCGATATGCGTCACAAGTCCGTCACCCAGGTGTGGGCTCGGTTTTCGGACGTACGCGATATTTTTCACCCGATCAGTTTGTCAGGGCAGCCCTCACATCGGACGCCTCAACTCGCAATGCCACGAGGGCTAGTGTTCACTCGTGGCGAACTTTGTGCGGTCGAACCTCATCGTCGCCTCCGGAACCGCATGCTCACGCGCAACAGGGCTTTTCCGTGTCATCGTGCTCGCATATGTTGTCGGCCAGAACGCGCTTTCTGATGCCTACAAACTGGCGAACGAAACGCCAAACATTGTGTACGACCTCGTTATCGGTGGGGTGCTCTCCGCAACGCTGGTGCCGGTGTTCACGTCGCTCATCGTTCAGGAGCGACGCTCTGACGATGACGAGCGCGGGTTTCATGCCGTCGTAAGCGCGGCCGTTCTCGCGTCAACTGCGCTTGCACTTCTTGCGGTGGCGCTCGCCCCACTGATCTTCAGGTTGTACTCCCTCACCACAGCCGACACGGTTGACGTTGACACCTTTCGATCGGTTGGAACGATGCTCACCCGACTCTTCGTCATCCAAGTGCTGTTCTATGGCATCTCCGGGGTAATGACCGCAATTCTTCATTCGTTACGTCGATTTTTTGCGGCTGCGTGGGCTCCTGTCGCATCGAATGTCGTAATCATCGCCACCTTGCTCACGCTTCCTGGTGCGGGCTCAACAACATGGCGCTTGTCAGATGTCACTACCGATACGCGCTTTTTCCTCACTCTCGGGTTGGGAGCAACGGGAGGGACGGCGCTCATGGCACTCATCGCCACCGTCGCTGTGTTCCGCGCCAAGGTCGGGCTGAAATGGCACGTCGACATTCGCCACCCATCTGTCGCCCGCGTCGCAAAGATGAGCGGATGGACACTTGGATTCGTTGTTGCGAATCAAGTTGCGGTGGTTGTCATACGCAACCTGGCTGACCCAGGCTCGTCGCTGGCTTCTGCCTATTTCGATGCATTCATCTTCTTCGTTCTCCCCCATGGCCTGCTCGCAGTCTCTATCGCAACAACCTTGCAACCTGAACTTGCCAGAACGGCTGCCCAGAAACAAGGCGAACGCTTCACACGATTGCTCACCGGTGGCATCAGGGCAATCGTCGCTCTTACCGCTCCCGCATCAGCCGCGTTGCTCGTCGTCGGACCACTTGCGATTACAAGCCTCATGCAGCGGGGGCAATTTGATGCGATCTCAGCACGAAACACCAGCAATGCGCTTTCCGGGCTTGCGATCGGCCTCATCGGCTTCTCGACATATCTGTTCATCCTCCGAGGGTTCTACGCTCACGGCGATACCCGAATGCCGTTCTTCCTCAACGTCGGAGAAAACGGCCTCAACGTCGTACTCGCAGTGATCCTCGTGGGTCCGTTCGGGATCTTCGGCCTCGGCCTATCGCTTGGAATTGCCTATCTCGTGGCAGCAGCCGTAAGCCTGGTCATTCTCCGCCAGCGGCATGCTCAAACTCTTAACCTCATTGCAGTTACCCGCGACGCCGCCGCGCTCTCGCTGTCGGCAGGTATCGGCGGCTGCTCTACGTGGCTCCTGATGTCTGCACTGGGCGCATCCTCTTGGCAAGGAACCGGAGGCATCTTCGGCGCAATCGTGCTGTCCGCGATGCTCTTCGCGATTTACATCGCCTGCACAAAAGTTTTCAAAGTCGACTGGAAGAGCCTGAAAGCGCTCGGTGAGTAGTTCACTGCGGAAGCACTACGAGATCATCGCGATGGACAACCTCATGATGCATGCCTTGTGGAAGCGCAGAAGTCTTCAGGCCCATTACATCACGTAGCTCAGCAGCCGAGAGGCCGGTCATCCCTCGGGCAAAGACAACACCGCTTGAATCAACAATCTCGACCGTCGCTCCAGAGATAAATGCTCCATCAACTTCGGTAACCCCCGCCGGAAGGAGGCTCGTGTTTCTCGTGGTGAGAGCTGCTTGTGCCCCGTCGTCGACGGTAATGCGGCCGGCAGTTTCCGCGGCGAACGCTATCCACAATTTTCGTGCGGTCAATGTTCGTTGATGCGCCTCAAATGTTGTGCCGAAGGACTCGCCTGCGACAATCGCTGCAACAACACCTTCATGCTCAGCATTTGCGATCACTGTCCTCACCCCAGACCACGACGCGATTCGGGCAGCAACAAGTTTCGATGCCATGCCGCCAGACCCGACACCACTTTTTGAGGTTGATGCCTGAATCGACAGCAGCGGATCATCAGCCGCCACACGATCAACCAAGTTTGCGTCGCTGCTCAATCGAGGGTCAGCGGTGTATAACCCGTCAAGATCGGTCAGCAGCACAAGCAGGTCAGCACTCACACTGTGCGCTAGCAATGCTGCGATTCGATCATTATCGCCGAAGCGAAGTTCACTACTTGCAATTGCATCATTCTCATTGACGACCGGCACACATTTCAGTGACAGCAGCCGCTCTAATGTCTGTCGGGCGTGGAGATACTGTCGTCGATGTACGAAATCGAGCGGATCGAGCAGCACTTGTGCGCCTACAAGGCCGTGCGAAGCCAACTCGTCGTCATAAACGCCCATCAACCGGCTCTGCCCGACGGCTGAAACCGCTTGAAGGGTTTCAACATCGGTGGGACGTTCACTAAGTCCGACTGCGCCGACGCCGGCCGCTACCGCTCCAGATGAGACCACGATGGGCTGGTGGCCAAGTGATGCGAGTGAGGCAACATCACGACAGAGACGCGAAATTGCCTCCTGATCAATTCCTCCATCCGCACGTGTCAGCGACGAAGAGCCGATTTTGACGACAACTTTCATACCCACACAACTACCGGTTCCCATCGATCAAACGGGCTCACACATCGCCCTGGTACTCAAAACTGAATTCGCCAATCCACACGATGTCTCCATCAGCAACGCCCGCTCGGGCCAACATTTTTGAAATCCCTAGCCGCTCAAGACGAGAATCAATCCAGTCAAGAGCTTCGGGCGTTGTGACGTCATTGAGCGCAACAACCCTCTCGACCTCCCGTCCGACCAACCTGAATTCGTTGACATCGAGCCGCTCGATGACCGCCCCGGTTACCTCAGGGCGCAGCACGACGACCCCCTCGTGATGAGGTTCGACCGAGCGAGATTCGTGAACGACTGAGGCCATTTGTCCGACGAGTTCGCGCACTCCCGACTGAGTGATTGATGAAATCACCAAGCGATCGCCAAAGTTCTCCACATCTTCGGTCGAGGCCATATCAGCTTTCGTTCCGACCAGGATGCGCGGGCGCTCCAGAAGGTCGGGGCGGTACTGCCCAAGTTCGTTGAGCAGCGTTTCTTCTTGTTGCTGAGCGCTCATCTCATTGACAGGCGCCAGATCGATCAGCAGACACAACACCCGCGCTCGTTCGACATGGCGAAGGAAACGATGGCCCAATCCCCTTCCTTCGCTTGCGCCTTCAATAAGACCCGGGATATCTGCCACAACAAAGTTGGTGTCGTCATCAAGAGCAACGACACCAAGATTTGGTTCGAGAGTGGTGAACGGGTAGTTCGCAATCTTCGGCTTGGCTGCGGAAATCACACTGATCAATGTGCTTTTGCCGGCATTTGGAAACCCGACCAGCGCAACGTCGGCCATGAGTTGGAGTTCAAGCTTCAACCAGCGTTCATCGCCGTGTTCACCCTGCTCTGCAAACGTCGGAGCGCGACGCTTATTTGAGAGAAACCGCGCATTCCCGCGTCCACCTCGGCCACCAGCTGCTCCGAGCCAGCGGTCACCATGACGAAACAGTTCTGCGACCACTTCACCCGTGTAGAGGTCTTTCACGACGGTGCCTTCTGGAACCTTTACTTCGAGAGTGCTGCCGCGCTTTCCATGGAGATCTTTTCCTTTGCCGTGCACACCATTTGTTGCCCGTCGGTGTGGATGGTCACGAAATGGCAATAGCGAAGCCACATTGTGGTCGGCCACGAGCCACACATCGCCACCGTTTCCACCATCGCCACCGTTGGGGCCTCCATCAACTACCGGGCCCTCACGTCTAAACGATACGCACCCTGCGCCGCCGTCACCCCCTCGAATATTGAGTTGGCACTCATCAACAAACTGTGACACAACAAGCACGCTAGCGACACCCCTGCCCTATCGTGAGGACATGGCTGTCGACAGCAGATTTCCCTCCGAGGGTGAACTTGGCGAACGTGCAGAAAAGTGGGCGTCGACAATGCGCGGTCACCACCATGATGGAATCGCCTTAGCCCACGAAGACTCATGGGCTGGGCCAGGTGATCCAGCAGTCATCTCCCGCCAAGAGCGCGAAGAACGGCAAGATCGCTCGCTCGCACGTCTCGCAACCCGCCCACACGGCGCTGGTTCGAGAATGGCCGAAGAACCGCCTGACCCCTTCCGCACGTGCTTTCAACGTGACCGTGATCGCATCTTGCATGCGTCAGCGTTTCGTCGTCTTGCCGGCAAAACCCAAGTCTTCGTCTTTCCTGACGACCACCAACGTACACGCCTCACCCACGCGCTCGAAGTAGCCCAGATCGCTCGTTCGATAGCGGGGCCGCTTGGCCTGAACGTCGACCTCGCTGAGGCAATCGCTATTGGTCACGACTGCGGACACGGCCCCGGAGGCCATGCCAGTGAAGACGCATTCAGCCCTTACCTCAGCGATGGTTACGACCACGCGGTATGGGGAGCAGATGTCACCCTGGTACCACTGAATCTTTGCGCGGAAACCCTCGATGGCATCCGCAACCACTCATGGAGTCGGCCAGCACCCGCCACTCCCGAAGGTGAGGTTGTGTCGTGGGCTGACCGTATTGCTTACGTATGTCACGACTTCGAAGATGCGGTCGCCGCAGGCATCGTCACTCCCTCGATGCTTCCCGACATCGTCTCCTTTCGATGTGGCACCGCAAGAAGCCAACAGCTCGGCACTTTTGTGAGAGCCATGCTGAGCGCCACCGAGCAATCAGGGCGCATCGGAATGACCGCTGATATCGCCGAAGCGCTTTCGGAGTTCCGAAGGTTTAACTACGACAACATTTACTTGCGACCAGCATCGACTCGTCAGGCTCAGAGCGTTATCTCGATGCTGCAGGCCCTAGTTGAATATTTTACTGTTCACACCGATTTAATTCCGGTCGAGGTGCTTCTCAATTCCGGGCCGACGGGTAACGACGATGAATCACTCTTTGCGGCGGTGAGTTGGGTCAGTGGAATGACCGATCGCTATGCCTGTGGGCAAGCGGTCGAACTTCTGGGCTGGACACAAGATCAGTTGCCAGCCGGCATTGACGTGTAACAGAAGTTAGGGAATTGGGTTCACGTCAACGACCTTGCGGCCTTTGCGCTCGCCAAATTTAACTGAGCCGTCAACGAGTGAGAACAACGTATCGTCGCCGCCAATGCCCACATTCTTGCCGGGGTGCACGCGTGTACCACGCTGACGGATAATGATTGTTCCCGCCGTGATCTTGGTGCCATCGAAGACCTTGACGCCGAGACGCTGAGCATTAGAGTCACGTCCGTTGCGGGTTGAGCCCCCACCTTTTGTCTTTGACATGTCCTATCCTCCGCTCAATCTCACGCAGTGATCGAGGTGATCTCGACGACGCTGTAGTTCTGGCGATGCCCGTAGCGACGGCGCTGATTCGTCCGGCGTTTATAGGTAAAGCCGTTTACTTTCGGCCCTTTCATCGTGCCTAGGATGCGAGCCTTTACCGCCGCCTTCTCGAGAGAAGACCCTGCGAGCACACGATCTCCATCGACGACGAGAACCGGGACAAATGACACCTCAGAGCCTTCGTCGCCATCAATTAATTCGATGGTGATTTGCTGGCCTTCAGCGACTTTTTCTTGCTTACCGCCCGTGGCAATTACTGCGTACATAGCCTCACGGATGCTAACGGGTGCAGACATCAGTACCAACTGCAATTTCTATCAGTCGAGTAAGGAGTGATCGACAACAACTCCCCGCCCGGTGCAATCAGAGCACTGTTCAGAGAATTCGGTCAGCAGGCCCTCGCCAATGCGCTTTCGTGTCATCTCAACAAGGCCCAATTCAGAGATATCGAAGACTTGAGTTCGTGTCTTATCTCGGGCCAGCGCATCACGAAACGTCTCAATCACTTTTGCGCGGTTTGCCTTTACTTCCATGTCAATGAAGTCGATCACAATAATGCCGCCGATATCTCTTAACCGGAGCTGCTTAGCAATTTCTTCGGCAGCCTCAAGGTTGTTGCTGAACACGGTTTCTTCGAGGTTGGACGTTCCAACGTTCTTGCCGGTGTTCACGTCGATCACCGAAAGCGCTTCAGTGTGCTCGATGATGAGCGAACCACCAGATGGCAACCAGACCTTGCGATCGAGCGCCTTATGTACCTGTTCGTGTACGTGATGACGCTCGAACAGCGCTAATCGCTCATCTTCAGCATCGTAATATTCGACGCGGTCGGCGAGCTCAGGGTTAAATGCCGCCACATACTCACGAATTTCTTCATAAAGGCGGCGATCATCGATGACCACTCCGCGGAAGTCAGCGTTGAACTCCTCTCGGATCACACGCACTGCGAGTTCCGGTTCGCGGTGCAACAAAGCTGGCTTTTTCAGTCCCTTTGCTTGAGCCTCGATGCGGTCCCATTGCCCTAACAGCATCCGCATATCGGCAGTGAGTTCTGCTTCTGTTGCATGTTCTGCAGCCGTACGCACGATGAGGCCGTGGCCCTCTGGCTTCACCTCGTCGAGAATGCTTCGCAAACGGCGGCGCACATTGTCAGGTAGGCGCTTTGATATACCGTAGGTAGTCGAATTTGGAATTAGCACAACAAATCGCCCAGGAAGCGAGACTTCCTGTGTGAGGCGAGCACCTTTTGCTCCGATTGGGTTCTTAGTGACCTGACAGAGAATTGTCTGTCGATTCTTCAAAATCTGTTCGATACGAGGGTCGTTGCCATCACTCTCAATATCTTCAGAGTCATATTGAACGTCACCTCGATAGAGCACCGCATTCTTTGGCGTTGCAATATCGACAAATGCTGCTTCCATGCCCGGCAGCACGTTCTGCACTCGTCCGAGGTAAATGTTGCCGTGAATCTGGCTCACGTCGTCAGCCGGCCGACTCACGTAGTGCTCAATGAGGTTCCGTCCCTCGAGAACTGCGACCTGGGTAATACCCTCACGCACCTGCACGCACATGAAATAACGCCCAATCGGCTTTCCATTACGTTCACGACCGCGCCGCTGATCCCGCGCTTCAGGCGAGAGCTCACTGCCGCGCCGACGACGGCGTGAGGACGAACGTCCTTTTGACGAAGAACCTGACGACACACCCTTCCCATTTGCCGACTCAGTGTCTTGTTTCTTCTGCGGTTGCCCTTTTTGTCCTCCGCTCTTGCGGCGTCGCTTTTGGCCACTCCGGTTAGACGATGGCGAACTCTCTGCCTCCTCAGAGGGGCCATTCGCTGGGCCGGGTGGTGGCACGTTTGGAACCGGCATCGTGTCGCCAATATGTGGCTTCTTCACCAATGCTTCTCCGCGTGCTTCAGGAGAACCCAAGCGGCCTTCGCGCATTGGTCCTGGCAATTCCTCAGGGTTTTTCGACGACGACGAAGACCCCTCGGCAGCCGGCTTAGCGCGACCTTGTCCACCGCGCGAGCCCCGGCGTCGAGGTTGATTTGAGGATGGGGGTGAAGGCGCGTTTGTCCCGTTAGAACTGCGATCGTTTGTCGAGGAGGACTTCTCGGAGGTGTCCGAATGATCTTCGGACCCATCGCGAGGGGGTGACTGTTCCATGAGGAAATTCCTTACGAGGGTTGGCGCAATTGATGCGCACAGATGAGCAGAAACCGGCTGCGTGGAACGCGCCCACGTTCTGCAAACGAATAGTTGCAATGGCCACAGAGAACACCGTCAAGACAACCGGGGTGACAACAGTGGACATAACACCAATAGTTTACCTGACTCCATGTTGAGAAACCTGAATAGCAGCTCAGCGCATCCGCCGCATGTACACACTCTGCACAAGCCCAAACATTGCGCAGTACACGATCAAACTCGACCCACCGTAGGAAATAAATGGCATTGGCAAACCGGTGACGGGCGTAATTCCGAGGGTCATACCAATGTTCTGGAACATCTGCCACAGCACCATCGTGAACACTCCGGCACAGATGTATGTGCCCAACGCGTCTTTGGAAAGGCTTGCAACCCGCCAAATTCGAGCAAGGACGACCATAAACAACGAGATGAGGACCACACATCCGACCAAGCCGAATTGTTCGGCAACCGCCGCAAACGGGAAGTCGGCCCACATCACCGGGATATCGCGCCCATTCGTCAGAGGCCCATCGAGCCACCCTTTACCCCAGAGCCCCCCAGTACCGACCGCACGGATAGCGTTTCGCACCTGATACACAGCGTCCTGAAGCCCCGGATCGGTGGTCTCTTGGTCTAAAAACACTTTGAGTCGTTGCACCTGGTACTCGTTGACGAGACGGGCAACGAACGCTGCTAGCACTGTCATCACTGCAAGCACGGAGACCGCAACAATGTATTTCGGCCGTGCGCCTGCGATAAGCAGTGTCCCCATTGCGAGCGCAACGAGCACCGACGCTGAGCCCAAGTCGGGCTGAATGATCACCAGCACCGCCGGAAACCCGACAAGAATGAGGCCACCGAGAAAACGCGGGTAACTCACTTCATCGGTGCGTTCTTCTGCGAGAAACGCGGCGAGCAGCAGCATGGTCGAAAACTTGGCAAGTTCTGCGGGCTGAAGGTTGAACGGGCCGAAGTCAAAAGAGATCCGACCGACTCCTTGCGCGAGACCGATAAGAAGCAGCAGTACCAGCATTGCGATCGTCACGATGTAGATCGACACCGCCCGATCCTTCAACGTCTCGTAATCAACTGACATCACGAAAACCATTGCGACGAGTCCGATAATTCCGAATACGACCTGGCGGGTCGCAAAGGCGAAGGGCTCTCCTTCGATTCGGGTCCGTGAGGCCGAATACACAACGAAACTCCCAATCACCATTAGGACAAACTGAGTGACAAGAAGCACCCAGTCCACATTCCTACTCGGGTCTCCCGGTGACCGCCTGATATTGCCCAGACCACTGCTCGGGCGACGTGAGATCAACGTCCTCGCCATCTCACGCCTACTCAATCAACCCGACTGTTGCTCCGCCACGGCGGTTAAAACAACTCACCTCATCAAGGCGCTGAGGCCCGGCTGCAACAGTAGATGACTCGTCGAGCGGCTCAGAAACGCGGACCGGCGCGCTTCGGATCGACCCTGACAGCATCATGAACGCACATTTCACCACTGGAGCAGCAGCTTGAGATCCGTAACCTGCCTTCTCTAAGTAAGCGGTGACCACATACGGGTCGTTGTCGTCGAGCGAAAACGCCGTGAACGCAGAGGAGTCATTCCACGGATAGTTACCTTTACCCTGAGCCGTTCCTGTCTTGCCAGCAACCGGGATTGCATCATCGGGATAATCGAAGAAGAGTTTTTCTCCGGTCGTCGAGTGATAGGGGATGTCGGTGCCCAGTGTTCCTGCACCAGTCGTCACCACGCGCGTCAGGCCTGTGATGATCGGGACCAGTAGTTCATCGTCAATGTCGAGATTGCGCTGAATGACGGGGACCTGACTCGACTGGTGCACAGTCCCACCGTAAATGTTTGCGTATCCAGGTCGGCCGTCTGGTGTGCCCGGCTCAAACACCGTCAAAATGAGGGTTGGCTGAATGACAAGACCACCGTTCGCAAGAACGCTGTACCCCTGGTTCAGTTGAAGAGGACTTGCCGACAGCAAACCCTGACCGATCGACATCTGAATGCTGTCTCCCACATAGAAACCACGGCCTTCGTCTTCGCTGATCACTCCCCGTTCGGCGTAGAGACGTTTAAGTTCTTGGTCGGGGACGGTGCCGTCATACTCAAAGGGCAGTTCGATGCCTGTGTCTGAGCCAAACCCAAATGACTCAACCTCCTCTTGGAAGACCGGCTCTCCTTCGTTTTGAACGAGAAGATCCTCACCAAGCTTGTAGAAAAATGCATCTGAAGAAACCGCAAGCGCTGCCTCAACGTCAACCTCGCCATAGACACACGGCGCCCCGGTGCCACATAAAGCATTCTTAAAGGTGCAACGAATGAGTCCTCGGGCGCACCGGTCTTGGTTGACGCTATAGATGTCGTAGTAGCCCGTGTCAACGTAAGTGTCTTCGGGGGTGATGAGGCCGGTGTTCAACGCTGCGTACGCAGTAAACGGTTTGAACGTCGATCCAAGGTTGTATCGACCCTGCACCGCTCGGTTGACAAGAATCGACTCGTCCGGGTCGATCGGTGAGCCGTCTGGCTTCGTCGAGGGGAAAATCTCTCTGAACTTTGTGCCGGTGAGGTCGGCTTCAAACCAGCGATTATCGAAGGTTGGGTAGCTCGCCATTGCGATCACCTCGCCCGTGTCATATCGCCGAATAATCGCCGAACCTGCTGGAGATTTGAACGGGACCTGCTCTGGAAGGGCAGGGTCAAGGAGGTCGTAGGTGCCGTCTGGCTGACGAACTAGCGGATTTGGGGCGTATTGATAACGGCGAGACACAATTGCCGTTTCAAGTGCCTGTTCGACGTAGACCTGCGCATCGAGGTCGATGGTCAACTGAACGTCATAACCGTTGATCGGTGGCACCTCTTCAACGATGTTGACGGGGCGATTCGTTGCATCGACCTCAAGTACCTGGTATCCCCATTGCCCATGTAGGAGGTCTTCGAGAGAGCGTTCAACTCCAAACTGGCCGACGCGCTCGTTTCGCAGGTAACCGCGGACAAGGTAATCGTCGAGTTGCTCAGCGGTTATCGCTCCCATGTAGCCAACGACATGGGCGGCGTGTGGCGCGTACGGATATACCCGCTTCCATTCGTTCAAAATCTCGACTCCGGGCATCTGCTCGACGCGTTCGAGTATCGCTATCGCAGTCGGCTCGTCAATGTCTTCGACGAGAGGAAGTGGGAGGAACGGCGAAAAGAAACCCGACAGGTAGCGGTCTTCCATCTCGCTGACATCGGTCTCGACCCATTCTGAGATCTTGGTGAAAAGTGCTGTTCGATCGCTTGATCGTTGCAGGTATTTCCAATCGACCGCCAGGGTCAGAATACGCTCGTTATCGGCAAGGATTCGGCCGTCTGCGTCAAAGATCCGACCGCGCTCGGGTGCAAGCTGAATGACCCGAGTTCTGGATCGGTCTACTCTTGCTTGAAGTTCATCTGCACGCACCGTCTGAAGGAACCAGAGCCTGACGCCGATCAAACCGACAAGAATGAAAGCGACCGAGGCAAGAATTCCGAGACGCACAGAACGTCGGTCAACTGCCATGCGGTAAGTCTCGCGTCTTTCCTTGCGCGTCAGGTGTCAGCATCGGTAACTCGTACTTCGGCCGGACGGATGGCCAACGCCCATCGCGCAATCGGGATCAACACCGGAGAGAGTATCGCAGCGGAGAGTGCGACTACTGGAAGCACAATTGCGATGCGCGCGCCAAACACGCCTGTTTCTCCAGTTAGTACTCTGATAACCGGAACGAAAACCTCGCCGACGGCAGCTCCGATTGCAGCGAGGGCCGCAAGCATCCACCACGTCGGCTCAAGACGGTATCGCCGACCCCAGCCAGCTGCGTAGCCTCCAAAGGTCATCGACATCGCAGTCGATCCCAACGGCAAACCTGACGCAAGGTCGTACATCAGGCCTAGAACGAATCCGGCTTTCGCTCCCTCACCCGGACCGCTTGCCGCCCCCGCAGCAACCACAAATGCGAGAACGATTTGAATAACAACGCCAAACACACGAATCTCCGTTGCGATCGTCATCTGTAACGACAGCACGACGAAGCCAACCAACACAGTGCGAGTGACCCATACCCGGGCCCGCACATCGTTCACTGTCCGACCTCACTCGCAGGCTGGTATAGAACCACTCGCACAAATTGCAGGCGATCAAGATCGGCAGTCGGCTCAATTTCGAGTTCTTGGCCTGCAGTACCCGCCCTTGTGATGACGTTCAATACTCGACCTAACGGAATGTTAGGTGGCGCAAGAGAGGTGCTTCCTCCGGCAGTAAACACAGGGTCGCCGACCTCAATCTGTCCGAAAGCCGTAGCGGGGGCGATAAATGAGACTCTCGGTAGGCGATCGCTGCCCTGCCCGCGAAGTACACCCGTTTCACGGATGATCTCCACCATAGTCGTCGTTGTTTCCACTATGCCCTCGGTGGCTTCTTCACCATTGGCTTCGTTTGTGGCGACCGCTGTGTCGTCAGAGTCAGCGACCGAGATCACAGTCGTTGATGTTGCAGCGATCGCAACTTCGTCTTTTGGCGCCAAAATCTTCACTGGGACCGCGTACGAGGGGTCGGTCACCAGCATGATGATGCTTGACTGCGGGGCAACGCTCGTCACCTTGCCAACAAGACCTGCCTCATTGATCGCCGCCATTCCGACGCGAATTCCGTGAAGGGCTCCGCGATCGATTTCGACCTGCTGGTCGAAGTTGGTCGGCGACTGGCCTACCAAACGTCCAGTGACCGAGCCATAGGATGCGAGGCTCTCGAGGCCGGCGAGTGCTAACAGATCTTGATTCTCAATGATTGCGTTCTGGGCTGAGATCTCCGCTGAACGTTGGGCGTCAATTTCGGCCCGCAATTGACGATTTTCTTCTTCGAGATCGTCAAATTCCTGAAATGAGCGCCACAGCCTGACAGCTGGAGCCGATACCACTTCCCCCGCCCGATTAATCGGCCGGTACACAATGCCAAAACCTGAGCGGACTCCATCAAGAACCTGGTTTCCTCGAAGGTCCAAGGTGAGCAGAAAGAGAGAGGTCAACGCAAGGGCGATGACGACCCGTCGACGTCCAGGGGAGTATGTCGCCACGATCGGGCCCTCCTCAGAGGTCACCGCCGAGAGACATCAGGCCTCGGAGCTCATTGATGTTCTCCAATGCACGCCCAGAGCCAACTACCACTCTGTAGAGCGGCTCATCGGTGATGTTGACCGGCATCCCAGTCTCATGTGACAGGCGATCAGGAAGTCCGCTCAACAGGGCTCCCCCGCCGGTCAGGGTGATGCCGTCGGTCATGATGTCAGCCGCAAGTTCGGGCGGCGTGCGGTCAAGAGCGGTCTTCACCGCATCGACAATAGAGCTCACCGGCTCAGCCAAGGCTTCACGCACGTGCTCCGTTGTCACTTGGATTGTTCGAGGAAGTCCGCTAATGAGGTCACGACCGCGAATGTCTGCGGTGAGTTCGTCTTCAAGCGGCCAGGCCGAACCCATCTGAATTTTGATTTCCTCAGCGGTTCGGTCTCCAATTGCAAGTGAGAACTCTTTCTTCATGTACTGAATAACGGCATCGTCAAGTTCATCACCGGCAACCCGCACCGACTGGGCGGTAACGATTCCACCGAGCGAGATCACCGCAACCTCGGTTGTTCCGCCGCCGATATCAACAATCATGTTTCCTGCTGCGGTATGCACGGGAAGGTCAGCACCGATTGCCGCCGCCATTGGCTCTTCAATGATGTGAACAGGCTTTCGTGCCCCTGCGTATTCAGCTGCGTCTTGCACCGCACGTTGCTCAACACCGGTAATTCCCGAAGGAACGCAGATGATCATTCTTGGTTTCGACCACTTCGACGCATGTACCTTTTGAATGAAATATCGCAGCATCTTCTCGCAGACCTCAAAGTCTGCAATCACACCGTCTTTGAGCGGGCGTATTGCTTTGATGTGGTTGGGAGTGCGACCCATCATTTTCTTCGCTTCGACACCAACCGCAACCGGCCGCCCATCGTTCACATTGATCGCCACAACCGAAGGCTCGTCGAGCACGACACCGAGACCACGGGCATAAATCAGGGTATTTGCGGTGCCGAGGTCGATGGCGAGGTCACGTCCTAGACCAAGTGGGTTACTTCGCACAACTTCCTCCTTCCCGCGTTCATAACTCGTCGTGTAAGCCAACGCAGGCGATGTGTGCCTGCGGGCGAAATGTTACAGATTCGGGAAGAAAATGCCGATTTCGCGCTGGGCGCTCTCAAGCGAATCGCTGCCGTGAACAAGATTTTCGGTTAACAGAATACCGAGATCACCCCGAATTGTCCCAGGCGTGGCTGTGCGGGGGTTTGTTGCGCCCATTATTGTTCGAACAACTTCCCATGTATCTTCTGGGCCTTCAACCACCATGGAAACGACTGGGCCGCGGCTCATGAAGGCGACGAGATCGGCGTAAAACGGCTTGCCGACGTGTTCCTCGTAGTGACGCTCAAGCGTTGCCGCATCGAGTTGGCGAAGTTCCATCGCGACAATGTCAAGGTTTTTTGATTCGAAACGCTCAAGAATCGATCCGACGAGCTTGCGCTCAACAGCATCTGGCTTCAACAAGACGAGGGTGCGGTCTGACATAGAAGATGACGCTATCGGTCATCTCCCACTGTGACGCAGAAGGGTGAGACGCACCGCACCGACAACGTAGATCGATCCCGCCACCAAAATCGCGTCATCAGCGCCGGCTTGACGAAGGGCTTCCTCGCATGCGGCGATTGGGTCGTCGATCACCAATACCTCGGCACATCCTGCTCGACGAGCAGCAGAACCGATCACAGCCGCTTCAACACCGCGAGGAGTCGGAGCGGTACAGGCAATCACAACATCGAAATCGTCGGCGCGCAGCGCCGAAATCATTTCATCAGCATCACGCAGCGTCCCCACAACGAGAATTCGGCGGTCCTCGGGTCGAAAATCGTCGAAATACACCCCGACCGAGCTATCTGCTCCCGGAGGATTGTGAGCTCCATCAACGATGACAAGTGGTTGCACACCCACAACTTCAAAACGTCCCGGAAGTTCGACAGCCCCGAAGCCCTCTCGAACAACCTCATCTGCGAGCGGCGCCGCAAAGAATGTCTCGACTGCGCACAGAGCTGCCGATGCATTGTCAGCTTGATGGGCGCCATGAACAGGCAGGTACACATCGCTATACACGGTGGTCGGCGTACGCATGTCGACCAGCCGGCCACCGACGGCCAACGTATTATCAACAACTGCGAAATCTTCATCACGCACCAACATTGAGGCGTGAGGCTCCTGAGAGAACACCTTGATGAGGTGCGGGTCGGTCTCGCCGACAACAACGGCTCCGTGCTCGGTGATGATGCCCGCTTTCTCACTCGCAATGTCGACGAGCGTTGGCCCTGCAAATTCGGTGTGATCGAGACCGATATTGGTGATGACTGCGACCGTGGCATCGACAACATTTGTTGCATCCCATCGACCCAACAGCCCCACCTCGATCACCATGACATCTACTGCGACATCCGCAAACCAACGAAATGCGGCAGCGGTGATTGCTTCAAAGAAACTCGGACGCACGCCGGTGATTGCCTCCAACTGAGCGACGGCTGCAATCTGTTCGGCGAATTCCTCGTCGGGAATCGGCTCTCCATTGCGCTGAATGCGTTCATTAATGGATTCGAGATGCGGACTGGTGTACGTACCCACCGTTAAACCTGATGCCATCAGCAAATGGGAAATCATCTGGACGGTCGAGCCCTTGCCATTCGTCCCAGTGACATGAATGACCGGCGCGGCGTGTTGCGGGTCACCCATGGCACCACACAACCGGCCAATTCGCTCGGTGGTTGGAGAGTCGATTCTTCCGGTTATGTCGTAAGACGTGTGGTCGTCAAGGTACCTCAGAGCTTCATCAAGGTTCATTGCACGCGATGTTCAGCTGGCGGCGCGGCGCTGGCGAGATGCACCTTTGCGATGCACCAAAGTTGGATTCACCCGCTCGAGAACAGTGTCGGCGTCGATGACAACTTTCGCGATGTCGCCACGTCCTGGCAAGTCGAACATCGTGTTGAGAAGCACCTCTTCCATGATTGCTCGGAGGCCTCGCGCACCAGTGCCTCGCATCAACGCCTGATCCGCCACTGCCCCAAGCCCATCGTCGGTGAACTCAAGTTCGACATCTTCAAACTCGAAAACCTTGGTGAATTGTCGGACGAGAGAATTTTTGGGCTCGGTCAAGATCGCCATCAACGCATCACGATTCAGCGAACGCACCACACCGACCATTGGCAGACGCCCAATGAACTCTGGGATCATCCCGAACTTCACAAGATCCTCAGGAAGGACCTGAGCGAACAGTTCTCCTGGGTCTTGTTCTTGACGAGACCGAACGGTTCCGTGGAAGCCGACGCCCTGTTCGCCAACTCGACGCTCGATGATTTCTTCAAGGCCAGCAAAGGCGCCACCGAGAATGAACAACACGTTTGTCGTATCGATCTGGATGAACTCCTGATGGGGATGTTTGCGGCCGCCCTGCGGTGGTACCGAAGCTTGGGTGCCCTCAAGAATCTTCAATAGCGCCTGCTGCACACCCTCACCCGACACATCTCGGGTAATCGACGGATTTTCGCTTTTGCGTGCGACTTTGTCGATCTCGTCGATGTAGATGATGCCCGTTTCTGCGCGCTTGGTGTCAAAGTCCGCTGCTTGCAACAGCTTCAGCAAAATGTTCTCGACGTCTTCGCCGACGTAACCCGCCTCGGTGAGCGCTGTCGCATCTGCGACCGCAAACGGCACGTTAAGCATGCGAGCAAGAGTTTGAGCGAGGTGTGTCTTACCGCATCCAGTGGGCCCGAGGAGCAACACATTTGACTTCGTCAGCTCGACCTCATCGCGGCGCCCGAGGCCAGACGACGACTGCTGGTATTGAACACGCCGATAATGGTTGTACACCGCAACCGACAGAATCTTCTTTGCGTGGTCTTGGCCAACTACGTACTCATCGAGAAACTCTGAAATCTCCCGTGGGCTTGGAAGGTTGTCAAAGGAAATCTCGGTGGCTTCGCTGAGTTCCTCTTCGATGATTTCGTTGCAGAGGTCGATGCATTCGTCGCAGATATACACACCTGGACCAGCGATGAGCTTCTTCACTTGCTTCTGCGACTTGCCACAGAATGAACATTTCAGCAGTTCCCCACTGTCGCCAAATTTTGCCATCGCTTCACCTCCTCTTGCGCTTTTTGTGCGCCGAGGTCACCCTCAGCGTATTGCACCCGCACGGTCGATGACCGAACGAGAAGAAATCACTTGGTCGATGATGCCATATTCGAGGGCCTCAGAGGCTTCCATTACGTAATCACGGTCGGTATCAGCATGAATTCTTTCACGTGTTTGGCCGGTGTGATTTGCCAGAATTTCTTCCAGGAGGTCCCGCATACGAAGAATTTCTTTCGCCGCCAACTCCAAGTCAGTGACCTGTCCGTAACCGACTTGACCGAATGGTTGGTGTAGCAATACCCGGCTGTGAGGGAGGGCAAGACGCTTGCCGTTCGTACCCGCGGCGAGCAACACCGCAGCGGCTGACGCCGCCTGACCAAGGCAGATCGTCGCAATGTCATTTCGAATGAACTGCATCGTGTCGTAAATCGCGAACAGAGCGGTGATATCGCCACCAGGAGAGTTGATGTAGATGTTGATGTCCTTGTCAGGATTTTCTGATTCGAGGTGGATGAGTTGCGCACAGATCAATGATGCAATCTGATCATCTACCGGCGTCTGCAAAAAGATGATGTTATCTTTCAGCAAGCGGCTGTAGAGGTCGTAAGCCCTCTCGCCTTTACTCGTCTGTTCGACGACGTTCGGCACCAGATAGTTCGTTGCCTTGAGGTTCATGCATCTTCTCCTTCGTCCTCTTCGTTCTCACCATCATGGCCTTGATCTTGGTCGTGACCTAGAACTGTGTCGCTATCTATTTGTACGCCGTTTGTGTCGACGAATTCGATGTTGTTGAGCAACCAGTCAAATGCCTTCGACTTCTTTACCGAAGCGGTCAGTTCTCCAACGGCCCCGTTCTGTTCATACGCACGTCGGACGTTGTCAGATGAATCGTTAAATTGCATCGCAAGACGGGTGTATTCAAGATCGAGATCTTCACCGTCAACTGCGATGTTCTCGGCAACCGCAATTGCGCGCAACGCAAGGTCTGCTTTGACCGAACTTTCTGCTTGCTCGCGGAAGTTAGCGATGAGGTCCTCGGTCGACTGCCCGGTCGCCGACAGCCACGCGCCAAGATCCATTCCCTGAGCCTCAAACTGGCGGACAAGATTCTGCAGACGTCCCTGCAATTCTTGTTCAACCATCGACTCAGGCGCATCGATGTCCACGAGCTCCACCAAAGCGTCGGTGACTTTTTGCCCGAGCGTCTGTCGAACTGCGTTGAGCTTTGATTCAGAAAGCTGCTCTTTGATCGCCTCATGCCAGCTCGCAACATCGGTGTACTCGCCGATGTTTTCTTCCACCCAATTGTCATCGACGTCAGGCAAGGCGAGAAACTTCACCGCCAACAACTTCACCGTGAAGTCGGCTTCCTCTTCGGTTCCTTTGGGAGTGCTTGAGAACGCCAACTGTTCGCCGACCTTGGTGCCGATGAGTTTGTCGTCAAAATCTTCGGTCACCCAGCCTTGGCCGATCTCGTATGACCAGTCTTCAATGTTGAGCCCTGCGAGCTCTTCGCCATCACGGGTGGCAGTCATGTCGAGAGTCACATAGTCACCTGACTCCGCCTCGCGATCGACGTCTTCGAGCGTTCCGTGGCCTTTAAGCTCGTCTGCAACGGCCGAATCAAAAGCCTCATCGTCGATGTCGATGGCGTCGATTTCGACACGAAGCCCGCCATAGCCGGGCACCGTGATCTCTGGCCGGACTTCACATTCAGCCTCAAATTCCACTGCACCCACTTCTTCACCACTCGTGATTTCAATGGAAGGGGTTGCGATGAGATCGACGTCATGCTCCTGCACAGCCTTCGTGAGATACGACGGAATCGAATCTCGCAACGCCTGTTCGCGTGCTGGCCCCAGGCCAATTCGGGCCTCCAGCAATTTCCTTGGCGCCTTTCCATTTCGGAAACCAGGGAGCTTTACTTCACGCGCAATGGTGCGGAAGGCCGACTCGATATCGGTCTCAAACTCTGCCTCGTCAATCTCGACGTAGACCTTTACTTTGTTGCCCTCAAGGCTCTCTACAGAACTCTTCACAGGCCGAGGAGTGTACCGGTGGTTCTGCCCCCATGCCCGGTGGAACGTGCGGAATGCCCCCGTTTAGTGCAGAATAGATATGTGCCGATTTGGAAGCCTCACTCGTTATCCCAGCCACACGCCGATCAGATCGATCTGAAGCTCGGGGACCGCGTCTGCGCAACGGGTGAAATCGATCGCCCTGCGATTGGAGTGGTGCCCGACGGAACGGAGGGTCATATCCTGCTCGCAAATGGTTTTAACTGGCAGCGGTACCGTGTGCTGTTCGACAACGGCATCGAAATCGGTGACCTCGATCATCGACATATTGCACCGATTGGGCGCGCTGCTCGTCGCGCTGCCAAACGCCGCTCGTGACATGCGGTCGATCACCCGCTAGTTGCCGCTTATCGCTCGGTCTTCGAAGACGATCAGGCGTCCATGGTAGTCGGCCACCCAGAGACGCCTCGTAAGTGCGTCGTACGCAATTCCGATTGGGCGTCCACCAACGGCAACCGTCTGCAATATCGACATGTCGGCGGTCTTCACCTTTGAGATTGTTCCGTCGAGATAATTGACTACGTACAAACTCGCTTCATCATCTGCTAGCGCAAGGCTTCTAGTCTGACCGCCAGTCCGAACAGTTCCGATGAGGGTGTCGGCTTCCACGTCGATCATACGGACAGTGTCCATCAGGTGGTTCGACGAAAACAGTGTTGCATTGTCTTGAGACAGCACGATGTGGCGCGGCGTGATACCCGAACTCGCAAGCGACGACACCACTGTAAGCGATTCAAGATCGATGAGATCGATACGCTCGGCTCCCATCACCGTCACGTATGCCCTCGAGGAATCGCCGGTAATTGCAACCCCTCGAGGGTGACGGCCAAGATCGACCCTTCCGATCTCGGTCAGTGTTTCGGTGTCGATCACTGAAACGTCGAAGCCGCACCAGTTGGCCACGACGAGACGCCGGCCATCTGGTGAGACCTGCAAGAACTTTGGCACTGCTCCTGTGGGGACTACCCCATCGATCTCAAAATGTTCGAGATCGATTCGATACACGTAACTGTCCTCCCAATTTCCACGATCACACCCGTCGTCGGCATCTGAGCGGTACGCGTCGCCATACATCTTGTAATTGCTCACCCACAGGTGGCGCCCGTCAGGGGAAACCGCCGCCTCGACCGGAGCGCCCACAACCTGCATTGATTCATCGCTCAAACCAAAATCTTTGAGATCAACCGAGTCATCAATTTTCGTGACGACGTCACCGTCGCTATCAAATACCAGGATGTTGTGCCGGTACATCATGTTCTGTGTGAAGACAAGGCCACCAGGTCCAATCACAATGCTTTTCGGTTTGAGATCACTGTGAGTGACCGAAAACAACTCAACGAGGCGGCGCTCATCGGAGCGAACACCATCGTCTGGCGGACCTACGACGGTCGATGTTGTCGTCGATGATGATGAGGAGGCCGCCGAGGCAATAACTGCGGTGCTGGCTGGCACTTCAGCAGCAGCTGTAGTCGTTGTTTCCTTCGAGGTGGTCGCTACCGCAGGGGTCTGCTCGCTCTCTGATTCGAGCGATGCTGGCGCGGCACACCCTGCGGCCAAGACCCATGAACTTCCGCACATGACAGACACCGTGACCCGACGACGTAAGGAATTAATCATCAGCGGATGAGCGTAACGGTTTGGCAGGTACGCTTTTGCGCACGGGAAGTGGCGCAGCTTGGCTAGCGCACCTGCTTTGGGAGCAGGGGGTCGCGGGTTCGAATCCCGCCTTCCCGACTCACGCAAGATCGATCAGGCGCTGTAGCGGACCTTCGGTCGGCGAAGGCCAATTGCGGTCTGCAACCTTTAGGTTCATTGCCTCGAATGCGTCGAGCAGCCACTGCATTTCTGTCGACCCAAACATCGCGAAAACCAGATCGAGCTCAGCTTTCCGGTACCTCGGCCCATGGCCTGCATCAAGGCCTGCAAGCACGTGAGCGACCTCGTGAGCGAGCGTCAGCGGGGTGCATTGTGTTACGGCTATACGGATGCGAGCCCGACCATCATCTCCCTCACGTGTTGTGGAAGACCTCGCGTCTGACCGGGCTTGTTTTACGTCGATGCCGCCCGCAGGCCACCAGAGCGATGCGCAGATCGCATTATGCGATCTGCGCATCGCTCTGGT
>DLTS01000047.1 GCA_002501485.1 Acidimicrobiaceae bacterium UBA7830 | reverse complement strand
CGTGGTCGGCGGCAGGGTTGTTGTTGTCGTCGTGGTTGTCGTCGTCGTCGTCGTCGTCGTCGTCGTCGTGGTTGATGTGGTTGGAAGAACTATTGATGTGGTCGGAGCAACTGATGTTGTCGTCGGTGCTTCGGTTGTTGTGGGTGCTTCCGTTGTAGTTGTTTCCGGCGGGTCAATTGACATCGACCCACACGAAGCACCGTCGTTATCCGATGAGGGAGTCGAGTTACCTTGCCATGTCATTATCCCCTGGCCGTTGTCCCACTCCCATTCAAACAAGTGACCGTCGTTTCGGGTGAAGAAAACGGCGTCACTTCCGCCGACGGAACCAAATGAGCCGCCAACTCCAAACGCATGACTGGAGTTTGTTTGCCAGCCTCCGGGTGTATCGACGAACTCGGTGTCGACAGCAACAAATTGGCCGTCAGGGTTGAACAGCATCGTATTATGGCTGTTGTTTTGATCCACCCCGATCATGTTGTAGGTGACACCGTTGTGAGTGATGGGGTTACGCAACCACACAATGTCTTTGACAGTGCCCCCAATTTTTGAACTCATCCAGGTGCTGAACTCGCCTGTATTCAGGTTGTACAGGTAACTGTTTGCCCTGCCAGTGTTGTTCGCCATTGCAAGGTGGGGTACGCCATTGATCTCAATGTAGGTGCCGGAGTTCACTGATTTACTTGGGTTTGCATCCGAGGGGAAATCTGCAATTTCTGTGAACGTTGTTTGGGTATCGCCTGTCGCTGGCTCAATACGCACTAGTTTCACGTCGTCCGAATTCGAGTTGCCGCCATCTGGTGAAAGGACCGCGTACATGACGCCCTGTGGGGTCAACGTCAAAGCGTTCAAGACACTTCCGGATGAGAGTCCAGTTATTTCTGCCCTGGTTTGGTTTCCCCAACTATCCTCGCCCTGCTTAACGTACGAGTAGATCTTCGTGTCACCGCTATTCTTGGCGACCTGATACAGCAAACCTATTTGGCCGTTATCGCACGCCCACGTTCCGCCAACGTTTGCAGCGTTGCGTTGACGAGAGTCAGAACATGCTGCAGCCCCCACCAGCAAAATGCCAGCCAGCATCACTAATCCACAGCGACGAAACACATTCATCTTTTAAAACTCCCCACATAGCTTCCTCGAACTACTTTTAGTCCGACTCCGAAGAACTCGACATTTAGATAGTCGAATGGACTGGAACATTATATATTTGATTTGTGTCTAATCTTCCAAATCGGAAGAAAATCGCTCATGAAATATCGACCGCTGACCTCCCTCCTCACGGGCTTTGCAGCCGTGCTGCTTCTCTCGGGAGCGCTTTTGGCGGGCTTTGTAGCGTTCCTGATCTACGGCACAGGCATCGAAACACGACTTGAACAACGACGCCTCCTTGACGAACTCGAGTTCGTAACTGTCGCAGACTTGCCTTCGCCTGCAGGGCGAACCGTTCCAGCACTGTCGTACCTTTTCGAACAACGGCCTGTCGCAAATATCGGGGAGCCAATAGGTCAGCTGAGCATCCCGAAAATTGATGCAGAATGGGTGTTCGTTTCCGGGGTTGGAGCGAATGAACTCCGCCTTGGACCCGGTCACTTTCCAGATAGTTCTATGCCTGGCGAGCAGGGGAACGCTGCTATCGCAGGTCACCGAACCTCACATGGCTCACCATTTTCCAGAATTGATGAAATCAACCCCGGTGACGAAATCATTCTCACAACTTCATCAGGAATACATCGGTACACCTCCGTGGGAACCGCGATCGTCGGGCCGGCAGACCACGCGGAGATATCGACCCAATGGCCAACAGTCCCCACATTGAGCCTCGTCTCTTGTCATCCCAAATACTCGACCCGCCAACGCATAGTTGTCCACGCTGTCCTCGAAGGACACGAACTTCCTGCGGTCTCGCAGTCGATGCCTTCAACTAATCAGGCGATGACAACTTCAGGCACCGCCGAGCAGCCAGATGGGTCAGGAAGCCTGACATCAGAATCGTCAAGCGCTGCTAACCAAACGGACGCGCCCAGTGTGTTCGATGGGACTGAAGGAGTGGCAGAAACTCAGTCCTCACCAATCGTGTGGACGAAAGAAACAGTTGCTTGGCTCAAAGGACCAATCAACCCCTCAGGCACAATTCCAGCGACAATTCTTTGGACGAAAGCCTCGAGCTCAAGCTCTACGAGTAGCGAGACCAGAGCCACTGATCCATTTAGCGACTACCAATTCTCGCCTTCAAGCGTGCTGTCGGTAATGCTCTTCGGATTGACATTTTCTGCTTTAATCGCAGTGACATTCGGAGTTATGACAGGTCAGCGACGGCGATACCTATTCGCAACACCAGTAACAATCTGCTCAAGTGTTGTCGCCCTCTATCTCTTCTACTCGGCCGTCCAAGACATCCTCCCTGCGGGCGTGTAGTCGTCGTTTGCGTCGAATGAAACCAATGAGAATGACTATGGTTGTCGAAACAAAAAAGCAGAAGATGTAGACGACAAAGTAGATCGGTATTTGGTCAAAAGATTGTGCAGGCATGACTTACTGCAAGAGCTCAAGCAACCGGGGTGGGAAAGCGTCAATCGGCGGCAGTGGAGCGCCGGGCTCCCATTTGGCGAACTCAGAACCCCGGCAAACTTCGATTTCACTGTCGGTTTCACTCAGGCAATCGAATTCCTTGACGGAACCCCAAGTCAACGGACCAATATGACCATCTGCAACGAGCCCCATATCTCTCTGGAATTGTTTTACTTTGAGGTAATCCTCGGGGGTATAGACACCGTCAACTCTCACAGGTGTGCCGTACAACGTTGAGATAGCGTATTCCCAGAAGGCCAAATAGATCGACGCTTCACAGCTGTAAGAGTCATACGACCATTTCAAGGTCTCTAAAACCCCCCGAGGACATTGCTCAGGATTTACGTCCGTGACAAATCCGCTATCGCAGTCTTCATCTGCCTGGCTACCGATGAGCGACTCATCAAAATGTAAACAAATTCTGTATGTCGACAGGTTGTAGTCAACGGGCTCTCGCTCAATTGGCTCACCGTCAGTTTCCTGCACCGGATCCTCACTATCTGAATCGTCATCGGAACTGGATCCCGCCATCAGATCCCTATTGTTTTCGGGTCTAGGCATTCCAGCTAGATCGGTCGAAACTCCATCAGGCCCCGCATCGTGGATGCAGATGACATTTCGGTCACCGAGTTCGATCCAGTCGATCTCAGAGGGAAGAGCGAACGCAAGACGGTGTGCAATTTGGTTGACACCGAGAATGTCGTCAACTGCAACGACGCATTCGGCTCGAGCCCAGGCCACCAGCTCTTCGTCGGAAGGCTTTGCAGCGCCAACGAATGCGAGAACCGAAACCACCTCGAAACGGTGGGGATCAGAACACTCGGTGATCTCGACTGAAGCTAGCTCTCCACCACCTACGTCAGTGTTGAAGCAATCCCCGGGTTGGAGCTCTTGGACGGGGGTCCTCAGATTTCCAGATTGGTTTGGGCCCTGGTCCGGCTGGTCTCCAGAGGCTGACGATCCATCGGACGCTCCACATCCTGCTAGAAGCAAGACAAAGAGAGCGGCGATCGTCAACAGAGACCGCCTCCCTCCGCCGATTTCTTGTTTCATTAGATCGACATCAGGTTGGATATTGGAATCAATACGCGAACCAGCGTTCCTGGCGACCTCGTCGCTCTCGCTGACACATCAAACTTCATAGTTGCTCCGAACTCCTCTGCACGATTCATCATATTTTGCAGGCCGGAGAGACGAGTTGGCTCGGGCGGAAGACCTTTTCCGTTGTCATCGATTTCTAACCGTAGGATTTGTTCAGGAGGATCGCCTGAATAGTCCGCAGAGAGGCTCACGACAATGTCTTCAGCGCCGCTGTGTCTAACTGCGTTAGAGAGAGCCTCGCGAACAATTGACACCAAATGGTCGACCACGTCAGGGCGCATGCGCTCAAGAACTGTTGAATCAAGACGTGGGTCAAAGCTGAGGGAGATTTCAGGGAGATCGACACCAGCTGATTTCCAATTATCGACGATTTCTTGGAGCTGAAACTCAAATGAGTCTTGGGTTCCTAGTTGCTGGGAGTTCTCTATCAGGGCGCGAATGTCGCTGGACAAACGCCCCACTGTGCCGCCGATATCTTTTGCAGCCTCTGATGGCAGACCCAAAGTTGGTTCAACTGCCTCTAGGCGAAGGCTGATCACGAAGAGTTCCTGAAGGATGTTGTCGTGAAGTTCACGTGTGAAGCGCGCATGCTCAGACTGTGCTGCGAGACGTGCGGCAAGATTTGATCGTCGCTGCTCTGCTTGTTTGCGTTGCAGCTCAAGCTCGGAGCCAAGTTGAATTTTGGAGTCGAGGTCATCTCCCCACTCCATGATGGCTCCGGATTCCATTCGTACGAAGACTGTTTCTACTTCAATCTCCGCATTCCAAATGCTGTCCGAGTAGTTATACATATCGGTCCGCTCATCTTGCTGACGGTCGAGTTGGAAGAATTGCACCGAACGGCCCTCATCCCAAGCTCGACGAAGATAAGGAAGTAGTTCGTCAAAGCGGACACGATGTTCTGAGGCTAAAGACTCAGTCGCAATGGGGTCGCTGCGAAATGATTGCCAAGTATCGTTTGCCCACACAAGCTCAAGATCGATGAGGCGTCCCGCTTTGTCGAACACCGGTTCATGCATGGCAATTGCGCGGGGAACTGTCTTCACTTGTCGATACAGAACAACCTCGGCCGCTGAAACACCATCATCAGAGACAACACCGAGGTACAGCAGCGCTGCAAGACCAGCGATAAACGCAGCTGCCATGATGACAGCGACCGCCGCCATTGGAACATTGGAAGTTTGGACCGCTTGGACGAACCAAAACACATAACCGATAGCGCCAATTAAATGAACGGCCTGTGAACACGATCTCCTCGATGGAGACCGAAGGATGGCGGTGACAAGTTTGATTGCTACGACCGAAGTAAGGGGAACGACTCCCAAAAGACAAGCGAGCCACATGAACGTGCTACCAACTCTGGCTGCGTTCTCAAGCACAACCGCTGAACTTGCAGAGAGCAGAAACGCCCATCCGAAGGCCCGCCAGGACCAACGCCCGAACTTCACAAAAGTTGCAAGCACAAGAACGGTGCCGAGAGCGGCAGGAGTTGAGACCCAAATTAGGAACGAATCACTTTCATTTATTCCTTGCGCGAGAGATCCAATCATCGCCCATCCGGATAGCAGCCACGCCCACAAAGAGAGGCCTTCGACGCTTCGTGCAGTCAGATTTCGGAGAAGTTGAAGAAAGGGAAGCAGAGCGACGAACACTGCTCCTAGTAGGCCCGCAGCATCGGCAAATCCCCATTGAATGGATTCTGCAAGCACGGTCGGACTAGACCCTCGCATTGGACGAGTGGGATCGGGGTTGTGGGCAAATATCCACGAAGCAAGTCCTGAGATGCCTGCAATAAATAGCGCTGCGAGGAGCACTGCTCGCGGGCTCGCGAATCTCGAAAGATCACGGCCGGTGAAACGCCCAGCCTGATCTACAGATTCGGTTTCAGTCATTTGTGAGATGCTCCACTGTCATCGAATCTGAAAATCGAAGGTTTCCATGTGTACTTGTCACGGTAAGCGTCGATTTGAACCCGAGATTTTGCGCTTGTTCCAAGATAAATGCTTGCTCCCGACACAGCTACTGAGGACGCTCTCGATGATGAGCCTGCAGCATTAGTGCGCGTCCACTTGTGCTCCCCGGTCGAAAAGAATGCGATGAGTAGTCCGTTCGGCTCGAAGTTCGGAATTGAAATGTTGACGTCGTTCATCATGGAGTGGCTAATCGTGATGTTGTTCCCGACGTTGCGTGCCGAGTAGTAGACGTTGTCTGATGAGTCAACCTCGAGGCCGCGGCCGTTTGCGGGGAATGGCGCGTATACGTCATCGATAATGTCGGTACTCCATATTTTTGCACTGGTGTCAAACAGTGAAAGCCTGACCGTATTCGCGTTTAGGTACGTGGCAGCGACCACTTTTCCATCAGAGTAAAGGGCCACATCATTGGAGTAATAAAGTCCCTCGCATTCGAAGTCCTCTGTGAGTGGCGTCGTGGAAGAGGGGTCATAGGTAAAACGTATACACGATGGTGCATTGTTGCTGTTTGAGGGTCTTGTGCTGCCAACCGCTACCCACCATGCTCCGGAGCCGTTCGGACGAGCGTCAACAGAGGAGTAACCCCGGAAGTTCGAAAGCGTGCCCCTCGCTGTTGCGTCGATCATGATTGGGGTGCCATCAGCTCCGACGTGGGCGATGTACTCGGCATGCCCTGTTGGCACCGCAGCGCTGAGAGCGCCGTAGGTAAGCGTTTCGCCGCTTCCACCGGTTACCTTGCCGACAAACACAACACCGGAGTCGGAGGTTCCTTCGAGAACGTCCAGACCATCGACCTCGACAGTCCCGGCGTCGATTGCGGTGAACTGCGACCATTCGGTGTTTCCGTCGCCGTCGAGTTTTACGACACCGCCGTTTCCGCTGACGGGGTCAAGTCCTCCGACGTACACGCCTCCGTCAGATGCTGCGGCAAGGAATGCATCACCAGTGATCGGGGTTGCGACACGCCATTGTTCGACACCATCTGAGTTGTGCTTCGAGATCCAGGCATCACCAGAGCCACGTGTCACTGAGAAGACGTCACCAGATGAGTTGACTGCGATGTGGCCGATATCTGATTTGCCGTCAGCGACGAGCGAGTCAATGTTGCCTGCGTAGGTCAACATGTCAGGTGTCGGGGTCGGGGTGGCGATCTTGTAGGCGCCCTCAGATGCTTCAGGCAACGTCAAGCCCTTGCCGACAGACGCAATGTAAATCGACCTCGGTGTGGTGAATGTGTCACCGAAGTCATGCCGGAGAGTTGCGGCAGCATCTTCGGTGAGGGTGTTGTCCATATCGGTGTCGAACAGTCTGATGGGTTCACCTGACCCAGAGATCTCGATCACGGCGTCTTCGGTGAGATTCGCTGGGTCCCGGTAAACGAACTCACCCAGCCCAGGGCCTGCGTGGTAAAAGACCAAGTCGTTGGGAGAGGTGACGAAGGGGTCGCCGGGGTCCGCTGTGTAGATCTTGAATCCTGTAACAAAATCTTCGGAGGTAAAGGATGCGGCGTCAAAGCTTGAGAAAGGTATTCCAATAAAGAGGTGCTCTGATGAGTTTGCAGACGCAAACGATGAGACAAGCTCCGTCAAATAGTCCTTCGAAAAAATGAACCGCTCACCCTGGCCTACCGTGATGTCGAGCTCGACAACTGAGCCGTCTTGCAGTGCGCCGTTGCCATCAAGAGAAGTGCTGCCAGCAACATGGGTGAATCCGACGGGGTCCCACTGGGCGTACAGCGTGTCAACATCGCCATCGTTTGTAGGCAATGTGTAGTCATCACCCGATGCGTACGTAGTGCCTGCGCCTGCGGCATCTGTGTTCCAGCCGTTGAAGCCGAAACCTGAACGCTGCGGAGAGGTCTCTGCTACCGATACCGTCGCACCCGGATCATCAACCACGAGAGCCGGGGCATCAGACCCACCGTTCGCATCAAATGTGAGAGACGCGGTTTGCGCGACTGGTGGAACGGTCGTGGTGGTCGTAGTTGTTGTTTCGGGAGCGGTCGTCGTGGTTGTTTCGGGAACGGTCGTAGTTGTTGTTTCAGGAACAGTCGTCGTGGTTGTTTCGGGAACGGTCGTCGTGGTCCCCGTTGGAACTGTTGTCGAAGTTGTCGACGGCGAAGTTGTTGTCGTTGGGGGAACCGTCGACGTTGTTGTCGTTGAAGCGGGTGTTGTTGTCGTTGGGGGAACCGTCGACGTTGTTGTCGATGAGGCCGGCGTGGTTGGTGCGTCATCCTCAGCGGGAGTTGCAAAAAGTTGTCTGTCTAGCCCCGGGAGTTCTTCGCCAGCGAGGTCCAGAGCCTCGAGGTCAGCAGCAAGCTCCTGGGATGGGAGACCCTCCGATGGACGTTCCGGCGACCGCATTCCGTCTTCGTCGTAAGTGACTTCATAACTTGTCCCATCACTATTGACGTAGGTGACCAAGAGCAGTTCAGGATCTTCTGGGTCAACTTTGATGCCGAGCGAATCAACACCCTCTGGAAGGGACGTAGTGATCACATCACCGGAGGGATGGCTAACTTCTACGTCAAAGTCAACTGAAACCCGGCCTGGGATGCCCTCGAGTTGAACGAGAGAATTGCCTGATACGACAGTAAGAGTCCCGCCAGATGCCGCAATACCCTTGGCGTCAACAGAAACACCTCCGCCGGAACTGGTCTCAAATTTGTGCAATCCATCGTCGGTAACAATGAAGACCGCAGCTGCCCCGGGAAGTTCTAACTCAACGTCGACTCCGTCGGAGATCACACTTGAGGCTCGAGAATAAAACACTTCGGAGCGGCCCTGTCCGGTGATCTCGGGCAAGGGCGCTTCCACAGCAGCTTGAGAGATGACCTCACGTCCCACGAAGCGTCCAAGGTTGTCTTCTTCGGCGTCGGTTTGCTGACCCTTCATCGGCCGGAAGGCAGCGTCATCAGAAACGGTGCCACTTTCAATCGGTTCGCCGTCAACGCTAAAACCGATATCAGGGGATTCAGAGCGGATGTAAAACGCAGCTCGAGAAACTTCCACTGCACTGGAGCAGAACGGACATTGTCCAACGCGGTCCTCAATCGAAACCAGGTCGAGCATTGAAGAGCCCCCCGACCATGTCTGCCCGCCGACGTACGGGAAGCGCCATGAGTTATCGGCGAGGTCTACTTGGACGGAGACGGTAAGGCCCGGTTGATTTGAGTCATAAACCCAAATTTGAGCGGCGTCCTCACCATCCCATGTCACTTTGTAAGGAAGCAAGGCGTGACCCGCATCGTCTACGTAGATCCCCAAAGACACGTCGAGAGCCCCGTCCTCAAGAGACTCCTGAACGTAAAGAACTTTGTCCATTAATGATGCTTGAGCCCACGCGTCCGCTTCCGTTTGCACCTCAGGAAGGAACTGCGAGGCAACTCCACGCATCAAAGCATGCAACACATCGGGTGAATCATTTAGTTCAAACGAAACAGGATCAAGGCCATCGTTAAAGCGTCCCGCTGCAAGGATTGAAAATCCCTCGCAGTGACCCCACGAACGAGCCGTATTGACCATCTGGGCGAATTGCGTGGCTTCAGCGGTCAACACGCAATCTGCACCCGATCCAGACGCACAGACGTCTGGACCGTCGCCGAACAGAATCGTTAAGTCTTCTACATTAAAAAGTTCTTCTGGATATGTGCTCGAAGTGAAGTTCGGGAATGCGAACCCGTAATCAATCGTGCTATCCCACACGCCGACATCAGTTGGCGCGACGTCAGTACTTAAATCGATGCTCGCAGTGCCCCCACAGGAAACGAGCAGGGCGACAGAGGCAACTGCAGTCAAAGCTCGGGTCATTTTTACGGAGTGTGGTCGGTTAAACATAGGGTCCTCGTTGCCACTAATTATCGTCGCAGTCGGACAAAAAGTGTCCAAACATTTGTCACTTTGTCTTATTGCATCTCCTCCGGAACTAGTCGAGAGCAGATCCATCCGGGCGATCTTGCCAAACCATTGCTGAGAGCCTGTTTCGGCCCTCGATGTCAAGTTTCTTATAAATACGTGAAAGAACGTTGCGAACTGTCGTCGACGCAACGTACATCTGGTCAGCGATTTCTTGATCTGAGAATCCATCCGCAACCAGATCCGCAAATCGGTTTTCCTTTTCGGTAAGGAGCGACCTATCAAGCCCTCCCTCATCAATCAGTTGCTGTCTGGCTGCTGCAACGTCACGAGCGTCGAGCATCGAGTAGCCGTTGGCTGCAACCTCGACCGCCTCAATAAGGTTCTTTATCCCATCAGCCTTCTCGATAAAGGCCGCCACAGCTCCGGTCTCAAAACACTTGATTAAGGCCCGCGGTGATTTCAATGACGTAAGGACGACGCAACGGGTCTCAAGTCGGTTATCGCTAACTGCCTGCGCAATTTGAATTCCTGAACCGTCACCGAGGCGAAGATCGACTATGGCGACATCCACTTCTGTTTCGCCGAGGTGCTGGAGCGCCGATCTAACCGAATCAGCCTCGATGATCCGGGGCCCACCATGGGTTTCAGAATCCCAGTGCTGCCGTAAGGCCGCACCAACTCCCATTCGGACGGTTTCATGATCGTCCACCAGCAGGACTGTTCTACCGACCATTGATGCTGAAGACTGCGATTGATTCACCCTTGTACTCCGATTGTGCAGGTCGTGGACGTACACCACTCGCCGATCGGGTCGACGACAAATAGATTTTAGCGGAGTCTATTCCATCAGTTCGAGTTCAGGATCTGTGCAGCAAACGCCTAACAAGTTTTGAGGACAACTCTTTTTGTCTGAGGCTCTCAATCTGTGTTGTCTTTAAACAACGTCGGCATCGATCTGGGCCATCCACAGTAAACGAACCAATTGTGTTCGGGTTTCGATATTCAACTTCGAATAGGCAGACGAAAGTCCGTTGCGAACGGTTGAGAGCGAAATGTGGCACTTTTCAGCAATTTGAGCGTCCGAAAACCCCGATGCCACGAGGTCTGCCACCTCTCGCTCTCGAGGTGACAGCATGTCGAGATGGTTGAGGCCGTATTCGTGAAGACGAGCAGAGGCCTCACGCATCGCAAATGCATCAAGCAACGAACGACCGGCAGCCACCTGGTGTATTGCGTGAATCAATGGCTTGAGATCAGCTTCTTTTGTCAGAAACGCGTTGACAGCTCCGGTCTCGTAAGCAGCGACTAACGCTCGGTCAGTGGGAACTGAGGTGAGCACGATGCAGCGCGTCGGGCGGTTGTGTTCAGCGATCCAACGTGCAACATCGAGCCCAGGGCCATCAGGAAGCCGAAGATCAAGTATCGCAACGTCAGGATTTTGCACGGCAATCACTTCTTTGCCTTCTGCAACCGACCCGGCTTCACCAACAACTTCCAAGTCCTTATCGAGTGAGAACAAGGTGGCGATTCCACTCCGAACAATTGGGTGATCGTCTACGAGGACGATTCGAGTTTTTGAGCCGGTCATGACGATGGTACCTCCTGGTCGTTGAACTGTTCGACGGTCTGACTTCTCATTTGTGCAATTGCTGCATTGATTCGTCGTTCGATATTTCTGCGATGGGCGTCGAGGTAAAACCACTCTGCAAGGCGTGCGAGAACATTTGCAATTAACAGACCGATAGCGATCCGAATGACGAGCTGCTCATTTGTGTAGGTGCCGTTGGCAAACGGGTGGAGATGAACGAGCAGCACGATAAATGCGGCAAGATACGTCACACCTTTGCGGTGTGAGTTGACCGATGATCTGCGGGACTCGATTGCCGCAACGGCCACTTCGTGGGCATTCATCGGTCTGATTCCAGTTGGCGCTGCGGAAGCGAAATCGTCCCCACGGTTGCCATTTTTACGTGGTTACCGACTTCCTTAAATGACAGCACCCGAGGTGCACTGGCGATGCGATCTAACAACGCAGCAAGAGGCCGACGCAGTTGAGGAGAGCACAGCAACACCGGATTATTCCCGTTATTTTGGGCTCGTTGTGAGACCTCGACGATTTCATTCAGCACTGTTTGGAGTGTCGCTGCGTCGAGTAGTTCGCTTCCGTTAGTGGTGTTGAGTGCTGCGAGTAGCTCCTGCTCTAACAGGCCATCCATCGAGATGACTTGAAGTTCTTTGCTCACCATGTTTGCTTCGGTGATCGCTGCTCCGAGAGCAAGTCGAACCTCTTCGACAATTACTTCTGGGTCTTGGCAGCGGGGGTATGAGGCCGAGATCACTTCAAGTATGCGAGTCGAGTCTTTAATCGGCACCTGCGATTGCAGAAGGTCTCGAAAGATCCATTGAATGGTGGGCATAGGAACGTCAGCAGTTGCAATGTCATCAATAATCGATGGCTGACTCTCCTTGGCGACATCGATGAGATCATTCATTTGCTGTCGGTCGAAAAGATCAGCTGAATGGCCAACTAGTACTTCGCCGAGGTGGGTCGTGATTACCGCTGAACGATCCACAACTGTTGCGCCAGCGGCTTCAATCGTTGGTTTAAAGCTCTCGGGCACCCATTTGGCGGCGAGACCAAAGACTGGTTCAAAAATTTCCTCACCTGGCCAGCGCCCGAGTTCGTCATCGATGACGAGAACCCGTCCAGCAGGAGCGACCCCCTCAGCGATGGTTACACCGTGAGCGAGGATTCGATATGAACCGAAGTTAAGACCGGCGTTATCGCGTGTTCTGATCGTCGGCATGACGAACCCAGTTTCGATTGCGACTTTCCGCCGAAGACCTTTGATCCGTTCGAGAAGATCTCCGCCTTGAGTCTCGTCAACTAGGTCAATCATGTCGTTCGCAATTTCGAGTGTGAGCGGCTCGACACGTGCGTTTCGAATGAGCTGCTGAGGGTCATCGGGTTCTTCTGCTTCGACTTCTGGTTCCTCCTTAAGTGGCTCGGTTGGGCGTTCCACTTGAAGTCGAACAGAAACGAGAACAAGGAGGCCGCCGATGAACGCAAAGGGAAGTAGAGGCAGGCCTGGAAGAGCACCAAGAGCGGCAAGGGCAACGCCTGCGATCTGGAATGCCCTCTGCTGCTTTGCGAACTCACCCGCAACCGCAGAACCAAGATCATGTTCTGAAGCAGACGACCGGGTGACGATGATGCCGGCAGCAATGGAGATGAGGAGTGCTGGGATCTGAGAAACGAGCCCATCACCGATGGTGAGAAGAGCGAAACGTTTCATCGCCTCGCCGGCTGACAGTCCCATCGAGGTCATTCCGATTGCGAGGCCACCGATCAAGTTGACGGTGGTGATGATGAGACCGGCGATTGCGTCGCCTTTGACGAACTTTGACGCTCCGTCCATCGCACCAAAAAAGTCAGCTTCCTGCGCGATTTCGTTGCGTCGACGACGAGCTTCACCGTCACTGATGAGACCAGCGTTTAGATCGGCGTCGATCGCCATCTGCTTGCCAGGCATCGCGTCAAGTGTGAAACGAGCTGCAACCTCAGAAACACGTGACGAGCCGTTGGTGATCACCACGAATTGGATGATGACGAGAATGAAGAAAATGACGAGACCGACAACGAGTGATCCTCCGACTACAGATTGTCCGAATGAGGTGATCACCGAGCCGGCGGAACCGGTTCCCAATATTTGTCGGGTTGTAGAGACGTTGAGCCCTAAGCGGAACAATGTCGCGAGAAGAAGAATTGAAGGAAATGAAGCAAGATCAAGGACTCGCGTTGCATTCATCGATGCGAGAAGAATCAGCACTCCGGCGGCAATGTTCACCGACAGCAAAAGGTCAAGGACGAGCGATGGCAGTGGAACGACCATCATCGCAACAACCCCGATGACGGCCGCAGGAAATACGACCGCTGAACGCGAACGCTTCTCAGCAGCAATCATGGCAGCATTCCAAACGCAATAACCTCACGTCCTTAACTAGTCGGCTGTAATGCCGGTGAGTCCCCTGTATAAATGTCACTCTCGTCTCTTGACATGCCGACTGTTTCTGCGTCGAGGCGATGAATGACAGGCAGGCCTTTTTTGTTGCCGAGTTTGCTAACAAACGCCAACGCAACGGCAACAGCGGCGTAACTCTCCGCAGGGATGGGGTATCCCCGACGTGTTTTCTTGTGCAGATGACGGGCGAGCGGAACGCACTCGATGACGGGGACGCCCGCAGCAAGTGCCTCGTCACGAATTTCAACGGCTTTAGCTTCGGTAGCCCGCGCAGTGATGACCGGAACGCCTTCACCTGCTTCGTATTTTAATGCAACGGCGAAGTGAACCGGGTTCACGATCACGACAGTTGAATCGGCAACCGTTGCAAGCGTTCGGTTTCGAGACAGCTCTGCTTGCAGTTGACGCCTTCGGCCTTTGATCAACGGGTCACCATCATTGTTCTTTGACTCTTGGCGAACCTCTTGCTTCGTCATCTTCAGGTCGTTTCGAGTTGAACGCTTCTGGAAGAAAAAGTCGATCACCGACAGCACCACACCGGTAACCGCAATGACCTGCAGCAGCAAAGTCAGGCGGCGAACAATGAATTCGAATCCCTCAGTGAGGCTGAGCCCAGGAACCGTGAGGCCCTTCGATGATGACACCACGATCGGAATAGCAACAGCGGCCACTGTCACGAGACGAAACGTCTGTTTGCCAGTCTCCCATGCTGACTTTTTGCTGAACACTTTCTTGAAGCCCTGCTTCCATGACAGGCGCGACATCTTCGGTTTCAGCGCTTTCGGGGCAGAAACAATGCCGGTCTGAGCGAGAGACGCTCCGACGCTTAACACCAAGTTGAGCCCCAGTGGAACGGCAATAAGAAGGGCAATACTGATCATCACTTCTTTGCCGAGCGCAGAAACATCGCTGACATTCGGTGATGTTGGCAGTGACGACAGCATGGCGAAATGCTCCGCAAGCCGGCGAAGTACCCATCCAATGTAAGGAGGAATAAGAACCGAAGCAGCTGCGAGGGTGACCCATGACCCAAGTTCAGCCGACCGAGCGACTTGGCCTTCTTCGCGTGCTTTCTTTAAGCGTTGCGCTGTTGGTTTCTCAGTTTTCGACTGCTTGTCATTGCTCACGATGCGGCTCCAACTGCTGCAGTGACCAACGTTTCAACAGCTGCAGGTAGCAGCGGGATAGAAGCTGCGATCGCAAGAATCGCAACACCGGTTTTTAAGGCGAAACCGATCGTGAGCACATTTGTTTGCGGTGCAGCTCGGGCGACAAGGCCGAGCACGAGTTCAACGAGAAACAACACCGCAACGATCGGAAACGCGATTTCAAGGGCTGCGAGAAACAACCATCCGATGTTGTCGATAGCAAGCTGCCCGAGCGCCTCAATCGAGGGCCCTTGCAGCGGAGCGGACTGGAAGGTGCGCATGAAGCCACCAACAAGAACAATGTGACCTCCGGTTGCGAAAATGAGAACGGTCGCCAGCATCGTGTAGGCACGACTGATGATCGCAGCGCTCGACCCGGAGAGCGGGTCAAACATTGCGCCCATTGAAAAGCCGCCGCTGAAATCAACGAATGCTCCAGCAACAGAGAACACCGAGATGAACGCAAGCACAATGAAGCCGGTTGCGAGCCCGATAGCGGCCTGGAACAGAGCTGCGGCAGCGAGTTGAACGATGCCGGTTGGAAGTGCGACCTCGGTCACTGAAGCCATAGGAAGTGCCAGTCCGAATGCGAGAGCTCCGCGGACACGGGCAGGAATGATGCGACCAAACGGGGGAGCGATGAACAGCCACGTACCAATACGCACACTTGCCAGCAGAAAACTGACAAGTAACGACTCGTCTATGGAAAGAGTCGCAAGGTCGGTCATCGCGAGAGCTCCCCAGCCATCTCGAATAACTGGGTGCACAACGCAACAAGTTCGGCAATCATCCATGAGCCACTGAGAGCAATTACTACACCCACTGCAATGAATTTCGGCACGAATGACAGCGTTTGCTCTTGAATTTGGGTGACGCTTTGAATGAGACCCATGAAGACACCTACGAACAGTGCGGTGAGCAGAATGGGGGCCGAAATTTTGCCGGCGGTCAGCAGAGCCTGGGTGGCAATTTCAACAACGATTTGATCAGTCATGACTCGTAAGCCCCTAAGTGTTGAATCCGCTTATCAGCGTGGAAGTGACCAGAGACCAGCCGTCAACCATGACAATGAGCAGCAGTTTCAGTGGCAGCGACACCATTGGTGGCGGCATCATCATCATTCCAAGCGACATCAGCGACGCTGACGTCACAAGGTCGATGACTAAGAACGGGATGAACACGATGAATCCGATTAGGAACGCCGTTTTGAGTTCCGACAAAATGAATGCGGGAATAAGCGCCTGAAGTGGAACGTCGGCAATCGTTTCTGGTGCTTCGGTGACCTGCGATGCGCCAAGCATGAGTTCAAGTTCGGCGGTTCCCACGTTGGCTGACATGAATTCTCTGAACGGTTCAATTGCGGCGTCGAATGCTTCGGATTGTTCGAGTGCGCCTTCAGTGAATGGTTTGACGCCTTCGTTCCAAGCTTCAGAAAGTGTTGGCGCCATGATGAACAGCGAAATGAACAAGCTGAGCCCAACAAGAACCTGGTTCGGTGGTGCAGTGGGAAGGCCGAGAGCATTTCGCAGCAGAGTGAACACGATGACCACCCGAGTGAACGAGGTCATCATGATGAGTAGCGCTGGTGCCACTGACAGCAGGGTGATCAAAATGATGAGTACAACGCTTTGAGAGGGCACGCGTGGGCCGTCGTCGCCTCCAAGGTCGACGCTGAACACGACGTCGCCGTCTGTTCCAGCTTCGGTGTTTGCAGTTGCACCGGTTGCGCCTTCAGCGCCAACGGTCGCCGAGGAGGACACCTGTGGTTCAAAAGGAAACTCGAGAATTGCTGCGGAGTCACTCTGCTCAATCGGTGTTTCCTGAGCGTGAGCGACAGATGCAACCCCGAGCGTGGTGGCTGCTACTGCGCAGAAGGCGGCAAGCTTTGCGAATCGTTTCATGATTCGTTGCCGCTAAATCGTTGGCGGAGCGCATCAGCGAACGCATTTGAGAACGACTGCGGCTCAGGGCCATCAGGAGTTGGTAGCACGAGGTCGTCACCTTCTGCGATGACGACAAGGTTTGAGTCTGAACTGCCGAGCAAAAACGTGCGATCACCGGATTTCACCAGCACGACTGAGGAACGTCGAGTGAGTGAAAGTCGGCCCACTGCAACGAGATGGTTTCGGTTAGGACGCAACTTCGACCCTGGTCGACGATTTCTCATTCCGACGGTGATCGCCCACGCAGCGACGCTCAGCAGTAGCACTGAACCCAGAAGCCGTAGTGTGAGCATTGTCACCGAAGTCGCGACAACCGAGTAAACAATTTCAAATTCCATATTTCTCATACCCGTCTCCCTTCGGGTTGAGCAGCGTCTTGCTGCGACTTACGTGCGTCCGAGAATTTCGGTGACTCGCACTCCGTATTCCTCGCCGATGACGACCACCTCTCCTCGGGCGACCATCGATCCGTTGACAACGACGTCAACTGGGCTTCCGGCGGTGCGATCGAGCTCGATGATCGACCCAGGTCCGTACTGCAGGATCTCTTCCATGGTGACTTTTGCTCGGCCCAACTCTGCTGCGACCTCGAGCGGAACGTGGCGAAGCACACCGATTGACAGCACACCGTCAGATGGCCCGGTGGTCGGTGTCAGATGTGGCTCGGAAGCGAACATGACGCCAACGACCTCACCGTTGAACGTGAGTGTGATCGCAGCCGGGTCTGGCAGCGACACAAAGTCGACTGATGAAGCTGAGAAGGCGCCAACCCGCTGCTCAACGGCGTCCATGAGCGGCCGGATCACGACGTGAGGGGTCGGGTCGGTAGCAAGAATGATGCGCCCCTCACCATCACCCGCAACGACTGTTTCCACTTCGCTGGGGTCAAGTTGCAGTGTTGTTGCAGGAACCACCTCGGCGGTGAGTCCTTCGGTTGATTGTGCGAATTCCTCAGCGATGACTGCGAGTTCGGCGAGATTGATCGTTGTTTTAGTGGGCATGATTCGGTGTTCCTGTGTGGTGAATGTGAAGGACTTCAGCGGCGATGCGCTGGCCGATGGCGAACGTGTTGACGTCAAGAAGTGGTTTGTCAGCAATGCAGAGTCGTGGGGGAGTTGTTGTTGGAATGCCGGTGCGAATGACGTCTCCAACGGCGAGCGACTCGACCGACTCTGCGTTCATGACCCATGTGGGCAACTGGACAGAAAGCGGCAGTTTCACTCGCATTAGTGACTGCTGAATTGGTGTAGAGCGGTGAAGGGCTTCGGTTGCTGACGCTCGTTCAACGTCAGACAGAGCGACGAGTACTGGGGTGACGTCGTCTTGCGGGTAGCAAATACGAAGGCAAAATTCGGTCTTTGAAACGCCGACAGCGAAGTGAAGTTCGGCTTGGACGACAGTTTCGTTGTCGTCGATGATCTTCACCTGTTTTGGGTTGATCATCGATCGCACACTTGTGAGCCCGAGTTCAAAATATGGTGCGAAGCTTCGGTTTAGTGCTTCAACAAAGAGGCCGACACGGGAGTCGAGAACCCGGGCATCAACAAGTGAAAGCTCACGGTTATTGGTAACCGACTCTGAACCAAATACGAGCGCCAGCATTTTTGCTGTCGAGTCAGGGTCAAACGCTGCTTGGAACTGACCTCCGAGGGATTCGGACGCCATTAAGAAGTGGTAGGAGCCGAGTGGGGCAGCGGCAACGAACTGTTCGTAGCGCACCTGGGTCACATGGACGTTTGAGACGCGAATATCTTCCCCGAATGACCGTGACAGCAGCACTTCGAGCTCGTCGGCTGCCGTTGCGTGAATACGTTTGAGCCCAACAACTGCTTCACGGCTGAGACGTGAACTCACCCCGAAGTCGTACGGCGCAGGCTGATCTGCGATTGCTTCTACTCCCATCGGAGTGCAGTATCGGAATGTGCCGTCGATGTCGGATGGTACGAATGTCACCGATCTCTGAACAGCGGTTCATTAATGGAGCCCTAATCTGGATCGAGGTAATTGAGTGACAAATGTCGTGTGTTGGGTGGTCAAAATTGGCCGACGGTGGAAGTCGAAAGTGCTATCCACAACACGAAGACAAATGTCGAAATAACATGAAATCATCTACGATCACGGCGGAGGTCGCCATGCAGCACAAGATTTTGATCCTCGATGACCACCCCTTAGTTCGGTCTGGCATTCGAGTGAGCCTCGAGGAGACGTTCCCTGACTGTGAAGTTTGGGAAGCTTCTACGGTTGCCGAAGCCATTTCGATCACTGCGGAGAAATCGCCAACGGTTGCAGTCATTGATCTCCGGTTGCAAGACGAATCTGGATTGCAATATGCAGAGTATGTATCGAGAGAAGAGAAGGACATTCCGTGCGTCGTTCTCACCTCCTTTTCGTCCCCTCAGTCGATTTTGGCTGCCTTTGACACCGGTGCCGTTAATGCGTTTCTCGAAAAGTCTCTTGATATTGAGCCACTCGCTGCAGCGATCGACGCTGCCTCAAAAGGTTTTTCGTCGCTCACCCTTTCCGTTGCTCGTGAAGCAGCGCGCAACATTCAAAGTGAGGGTGGTTATAACCCCGCTGAGTTCACCGAGCGGGAAAATGCAATCGCTCAGCTCGTCGCCGATGGCCACTCAGATACAGCAATCGCAGAAGAACTCAACATTGCGAGTTCGACGATTCGAAATCATCTGACCTCGATATATCGGAAACTTGATGTTGAATCGAGAACTCAGCTCGCTTCCCGGGTGTGGCGTCAACGGGCATCGAGCCCAGGCCATACCCCATCCAACGAGGGCTGATGAAAGACGCCGACACACGCCCAGATCGTCAAGATTCAGTGCCTCAGGGAGTGGTCGGAGCTGCCACGTTTTCTGGAGAACAATTCGCCGGATTGGGAATTGAGGAATCCCTACGCATCTTCTCAATGCTGTACACGGGATCTCGAAGTGGTTCAGCGCTACTTCGCCCAATTTTAAGCGACGACGGATCTCTCGCTGATGCCGAGATTCTTGCAACGAATGATGAATGGCAGGCAACAAGAGCACGCCCGGTCAGGTCGGGGTCACGTGCAAGCGATGCCTACTCGAACTGGGAGAATCTCAGACTAATACTGCAGCAGGCGCACGCCCATGGTTCCGCAACTCAGGTCTGGAATTCTGGTTCCGGCGACAGCAGGGTTGTAGGCGGTTTGATGAAAGAGGTCGAGTGGCGGCGCCTCCCTAATGAACTGATCATTGAAACTGCCCGAGATCAAACTCTGATGGCAGTGGTCGCTGAGGCCGCTGGTCCGGTACTCGTTGTCGACCTTGAAGACGGAAAACTTCCGTCAAGAATTATTCAAATGAATCAGGCATTTGCCGACATGTTTATGGCTGGATTCAGCGGAATAGCGCCCACGTTTGGAAACATGCAACCGCAAAGAGATCTTGAGCTCACAGATGTGCGAGATCATGTTCATCGCATTTTTCCTAATGAGGATTGGGAATTCTTCGACAGGCGAACAACCGAAATTTACTCTGGCGGAAATGATGTCCACGGCGATCCCTTTTATCTCAACGGGAATGCATTTTTGCGTGACTACTACATTCGCCATATCGGCAGCGAGGAGTATGCCGGGATCTGGGTGTACCGGCCTGCAGGGCCGATCGCCGTTAATCAGCTACCAGAATTCGCGCATACACGGTCGATGGCAGTTCAAGCCGCAGTAGAGAACCTTTCTCGTCCGATCGCTGCTCACCGTGTAATACTCGACGAGGAAGGGCAGCTGTCAGACATTTCGTTGCTCTGGGCGAACCGAGCATGGCAGAGTTATCGTAAATCTGACTTGCCTCAAGGAACAACTGGGTCAGAGTCAAGAGTTCGTTTCGCCGAAGACCTTCTCCCATTCCTCAAGCGCGCCTGGACTCTAGGTGAGTCAACGCAATTTTTCCGCTTCAATCCCAACGATGCGGATACTGGGACGTATAGGGATGACTATGTCCGAGAGTCAGCACTCGAAATTGAGACAATCTTTTCCCGAACCGATGATGGATTCCTGATGGAATGGGGCGACGATGTGGACCTCAAAGTGCAACTCGGGTCAGATATGGAAGCGCAACGTCAAGCAGCTCTCGAGATTGCGTTTGAAGCTCAGGAAAGAAGTATCCGTAAAGGTGAGCATGACCGCATTGTTCGAGAACTCCATGACAACATCCTTCAGGAGCTCTTCGTTGCGTCAATGACACTTTCTCGGGAAGAAGCCGCAGTGGGCGAGACGGAATCGTCTCATCTGAGAAGTGTTCGAAATGCTCTCGGGAAAATTTCAACCGACATTCGGGCGATCATCAGCGATTCAAAAGAACGAGACGGCGATCCGTTGCTTGAAACGTTGAGAGATCTCTGTGTCGGATGGGACGGTGTTCAGGGATTCAAGGTTGAACTTGAAGAGTTCTCGGTTGTCGATGAAACCGTGCTGGACCGGCTGCCCTCAATCGTGGTTGACAATGTTGTGTCGGTAACACGAGAAGCCCTCGCAAACGCGGTGAAACATTCTGGTGGTACAAAAATAAAGGTTGACATTTTGGTCCTAAAAGACCATTTGCAGTTCAGCATTGTCGATGATGGAAATGGTGTAGATCCACGGAATTCGCGTTCAAGTGGAACATTGAACATGAAGGCACGAATGGCCTCGCTCGGTGGCCACCTTGAAATGCACTCAACAAGTAGCGGAGTGCGTGTCGAGGGCGCTGCACCGTTCAGCATCGAAATGATCTAACGAAATCATTGCTTTCCTAGGGCTGTTGCTCAATCTGGTCACAGTTTTCAGCTGTCGAATGACGTCAACGGAGCCGAAAACCGGGTGCGCGGGTGTGAGTGCAAAAGTCACTCACCGACCATACAAATGTCACAAAAAACTACGTCCGTATTTGCCATGTAATGACATATGTAATTACCTCAAAAGTGGTTTGTAACTAACTGCCCTTTTTGGCTTTACAACGGCTTTTTGAGTCCAGATACTGCTCTTCAACACCTCGGAACACCGGGGAAACACAGAGGGAGTATCACATGAACAACACCGGCCAGGAACTCAAGCTTCGAGCCAAGGATAACTCGAATATCAGCTTGCAATTGACGAGCTACGAGCAGGCTCAGTCATGAGTCGCTCAACAAAAGTAAAGTTCGAAACCACAACGGTTCAATTCGTTCGACCACTTCTCGGATTCAACGACGACACATTCGAACTCGCTCAGCACGACGCCGACTACCCGTGGTTCACACTGTCCGTCGCTGATGCGGACTTCCCGTCGTTCATCGTCGTCGACTTAGCTGCAGCGTTCACCGGCCTCAGCCTCGACATTCCAGACGACATCGCAGCAGACCTCAACGCACAAGACATCGACGATCTGCTCATCCTCGGCATCGTCAATGTCGCCGACGGATTCACAGTGAATCTCGCCGGCCCACTCGTCGTCAACTTGATCGCAAACACCATCGCACAAGTTGTCCAAGACACCGACCTGTCAACAGCTGCACCTCTGAACGGAGACAACTGATGCTGGTTCTTACACGCTCATCAAACGCTGGCGTGCAAATCGGCGACGACATCGAAGTAGTCGTCCTCGAGATCAAGGGCGACACCGTCAAGCTCGGTTTCTCCGCACCTCGATCAGTCCGCATTCTGCGAAGCGAAATCGCTGAGCAGATCTCATCCAAAAACCAAAACTCAGCGGTCCGCACCGCATCACTCGACAACATCGCATTCCCCGCCTTGGAGGCAACATCATGAACACCACAACAACCCGCCGCCCACTTCGTAACAATGACTCAACAGATTCAGCAATCAATCCGGTTGACCACATGGCACTTGTGCACCACATCGTGAACCGTGTTGCAAAAGGCTTCCCGTCATTCGTCGAACGAGACGACCTCGTTCAGGCAGGAATGATGGGCCTTGTCGAAGCAGCCCAGCGTTTCGACGCCACAACTGGCGCAAGCTTCGCCTCATTCGCTGGGCGCCGAATCGAGGGAGCAATCCTTGACTACGTCCGAGCTGACTCATGGATGCCACGCCAACTAAGGGCCGTTGAAAAGCAGATTTCCGCTGTTGAAGACCGCTTCGCCATCGAGGGCGACAACTCAGATGCAACCGTCGCACAAGAACTCCACCTTCAAGTTGATCAACTTCGAGCCATTCGTCGTGATCTGGCCCGAGCCCGCACCACCTCACTCGACCGAACATTTGACGACGGAGGATCACCAATGAGCGAATCAATCGAATCAAACGACATTTCACCATCCGACAAGGCCGAATTTGAAGAACTTCGCCGACTCCTCGTCGCCGGCATCGAACTGCTGTCTGACAAGCAACGCCATGTCATCACTCGCTACTACATCGAAGAAATCGGCCTTTCCGAGATTGCAGACGAAATGGGCGTTGGTATGTCCCGAGTGTCAAAAATCAAGCAGTCTGCAATCGAAAAACTCGGCGAAGGTATCCAGGCACAGTTCACCGCACGGACCGAACCACGCACCCGGCATCAGGCAGCTCAACAGCAGTTCGCTGACGCAATGGCAGTCCGAGCAGCTTCATGACCTCTGTCACTCACCGGTTGACGAAGATTTCTGGTGCGAATGTGGAAAATCGATAGAAACTGACGATTACTTCAGCACGATGAAAAATTTTCAACACACCCGAGACGAGGTGTTTTCAGCATTGTGCGAGTCACTCTGGGAGCATCGCGCCCTCATGGCAGAACTCGCCTACCACATGCGCGCACAACACTCAGCATCACTTTCAGCTCGTTTCAACGACGTCGAAACCGCCACCCGTCAAATGATCTCCACAGAGGAGCGACTCGTCGGAGCCCAGATGCAGGTCTTCCACGCGATGTCGCAAGCCAGCGAACACTTCCCGGAAGTCGACCCCAACATGTCACTCGTCGAGTTCGCCGCACTGCTTCCCGACATGGAACAAACGATCCTTCAAGATCACATCTCGCTCTATGACGAGCAGATCGCAGATCTCACACAAGCAGCTCGACTTGTCGCCAGCGACTCAGCGCAGGTTCTCGCCGTTCTCGGACAGAGCCAAGAAACAGGCGGCACCTACGGAAGGGATGGCAGACGGGCAGGGTCGCAAAGCGCGGCAGGCACCAAAGGAGTTGCTTGATGTCAGTTGAAGGTCTTTCAAGCGCAGTTTCAGGGCTCCTTGCTCATCGGCGACGCCTCGACGTCATCAGTCACAACGTTGCCAACGCCAACACCGAGGGTTATTCACGTCAACGTGTCGACTTGACCGCAAACTCAGGTTCGGCGATCGGCATCTGGTCGGGATCATCATCATCGCTGGGCGGCGTCACCATTGATGGCATCAGCCGTTCACGAGACGCATTCCTCGAAGTGCGATCACTCGCGAGCTCAGCGAACGCAGCAGAACTCCAAAGCTCCTATGCATCGCACCTCGACCTCGAAGGAGTACTCGCAGAACCATCTGACTCAGGTGTCGCTGCAGCATTCGACGACCTATGGGCAGCGTTCGACGACGTTGCGAACTTCCCAGATCAACTACCGCAACGAGTCGCACTCGTTAACTCGGCCACCATCCTCACTGAACGACTCGGAGAAGCAGACTCCGGATTTAGGGCGCTCCACACCGCCGCCCGACAAACTATTGAAGCCACCGTCGCAACTGTGAACTCGCTCGCCGAAGAAATCGCTGCGATCAACCATGCCGTCGCAACCTCATCTGGCGGCACCAACACCAATGACCTCCTTGACCAGCGGGATGCAGCGGTAAGCCGCCTTGCTGAACTCACCGGCGCACGAGTCTCACAACGAGACAACGGAACCATCGACGTATATGTCGGAAACTCATCAATCGTGCAAGGCTCACGAACCTTCGAACTTTCTGTCACCGAGACCGCTGACCCTGGCCTCACACCGGTTGGCTTGCAACGAACCGACATCATGATCGGCGGCTCGGTGCGCATGACCTCACTCGGCGGAGAACTCGCCGGACATGTTTCGAACGTCAATTCGGCGATCCCGTCGGCGCTGTCAACTCTCGACGGTGTAGCCGCTCAACTCATTTCAGACGTCAACGCACTGCACGCCACTGGTGAAGATCTTGACGGCAACGTAGGCGGAGCCTTCTTTTCGGGAACATCAGCTGCAACGATCAGCGTTGACGCGGCGATCCTCGCTGACCCCCGAGCGGTCGCTGCAGCGTCACCGGGCTCCGGTATCCGTGACGGTGAAATCGCGCTCGGTATTGCAGAACTTCGAAACTCAGCGACCGGCGCCGACAGTCTTTACGAATCATTTTCAGTGTCGCTCGGTCTTGCCACTAGTTCGCTTCAGCGGCGATCAAGCGCTCAAAGTGAAGCGGCAGCCAAAGTAGATGAAGCTCGACTGGCAGCTCGATCGGTATCGCTTGACGAAGAAATGGTCGACCTTGTTGCTACGCAACGTGCCTATGAAGCATCAGCGCGAGTAGTGAGTGCAATCGATCAGATGCTTGACACGCTCGTTAACCGCCTCGGAACAGTTGGACGATAAACAGCCATGAGAATCTCTAATCAATCACAAGTTCTGCAAACAAAACGCAACGTGTCGTCACTGCAGGGACGCATCGCTGAACATCAAACCAACATTGCGACCGGAAAGCGGGTTCGTTCAATGAGCGACGACCCAAGCGCCGCAGCGCAGGCCTACAAGTTCAACCGGCAGCTACGTCACCTCGACCAGTATTCACGAAACCTTGACGACGCGAAATCTTGGCTCGATCTCGCCGACCAGGTGTCGCAAACCGTTGACGACCGTCTCATTCGGGCACGGAACCTGATGTTGCAATCAGACTCCGGGGTGCTCGGACAAGATGCACGCTCCGCAATCGCCGAAGAAATTCGTGGGATCGCAGCAGACGTCGCTGACTCGCTAAATACGACCCGCACCGGTCATCCGATTTTTGGTGGAACATCAAGCTCTGATGCCCCGTTTGATGCAAACGGTGTGTTCTCGGGTAACACCAAAGCGGTGCTGAGATCCGTCTCAGACACCGTGCAACTCGAAGTGAACATCCACGGTGACATGATCGCAGGCGCTTACGACGCCACAACGCCAGCAGATGGAAACATCATGCAAGTTCTTCAAGCCGTCGCAACCGACATCGACAACGGTCTCCCTGCCAACACCCATCTTGCTCGGATTGAGGAACTTCAACACGGTGTGCACTCAGCGCAAGCAACCATCGGTGCCCGTCAGCGAGGAGTTGAAGGCCATGAGGACCGTATTGCCGATACACGTTTAAGTGTCGAAACAAATCGATCAAAGGCGGTTGACGTTGACATCACACGTGAACTTCTCGAGTTGAAAGCCACCGAAGTGTCGTACCAAGCAAGTATCGGTGTTGCAGCCCGAGTGCTGAGCGCATCAGTGCTCGACTTCCTCCGCTAAACGCTAGAACACATTTCTGCCCGAGCTAAATAGGGAGAAATGTCACGTCGTATGACGACAGGTTCGGCCGACCATTACCGGTGAGGTACCGAACTAATGATCAAGATCACACGACTTAACGGCGCATCGTTTGTGCTCAACCCCGACCTGTTAGAGCGACTCGAAGCACACCCTGACACCGTGGTGCACCTCGTGAGCGGCGAAACGTACATCGTGAAGGAGTCGATTGCCGACATCATCTCGATGATCCGTTCATATCGCTCGTCCCTCATCGCAGAAGCACTCGTTGCGAGTTCAACGGAAGGTGCAGCCTGATGCCCACCACAATTGTTGGAATCCTCGTCGCAATCGTCGTGGCGTTCGGTGTCATGTTCACCGGCGGCATGGACCCGATCGGCATTTTCTTCGGCGACCCGATGTCAGCTGCGCTCGTATTCGTTGGCACGATCGCCGCCACATTCGCGTCAATGGCAATGAGCGATTCGATCGGCGGTTTGAAAGCCGGTGTCTCAACGACGATCAAATCACCGAAAGCAGACCTGTCAGGCACCATTGCGTCAATTGTTGAGTTCGCCGACAAAGCCCGCAAAGAGGGTGTGCTCGCACTCGACAAACTGATCCCCGAAATTGAAGACGAGTTTCTCGCTCGCGGCATACAGCTCGTTGTTGACGGCACCGACCCTGCTGACACGAAAGACATACTTGAACTCGACGTTGAAGCCCAAATGACGCAATATTCGATTGCGTCAGGATTTTGGACAAAAGCATCCGGGTTCGCCCCCGCGTTCGGTGTGTTTGGCACGGTGGTCGGTCTGATCGACATGCTCAAAAACCTCTCTGACCCGTCGGCGCTCGGCCCAGCGCTCGCAGTTGCATTTGTGACGACCCTGTGGGGCGTGTTCCTCGCCAACTTCTTCTTTCAACCGATTGCGTTCAAAATGGATCGAAATGCACAAATCGAGCGTTCCCTAAGGGAACTTCAGCTTGAGGGCATTCTTTCTATTCAACGTGGAATGAACCCGCGAAGCCTCAGCGAGAAGCTCACGGTGTTCCTCCCGCCATCGCAGCGTGACGCAGCGGTCGGGGAGGAGCTGAAGAAGAGTGCCTAACCGCCGCAAAGCTCCGCCACCGGAGGCTCCGTCGAAAGCCTGGCTTGATTCGTATGCGGATGCAATGACGCTGTTGCTTGCGTTTTTTGTGCTGCTGTTCGCAATGTCAAATCTTGACGTCAAAAAATACGAGGCCTTTTTTGAAGGGTTGAACGGCCCGATCGATAACGCTGGTGAAGGAACGTTGGAAGGCAGCGTTGAAGAAGCGTTGCCACCCCCGTCGCCAAGCCCGGTGACAGAAGCAGAAGACTCCGATTCGGCCACAACAACGACAACGATCCCTGGTGGAGAGGAATGTGAAGACGAAGAGCTTGAGAACGAACTGTTCCGAGTGACGTTGGAAGAAGCAGAAGCGCTCGCTCAACAACTCGATGACGCCCTGTCAGTTCATCTTGATGACAGCGACTATTCGGTTGATCTTGAGCAACGAGGAGTTGTGCTACGTCTCGCCGATAACGCGCTGTTTGCATCAGGTGAAGCGGCTCTCGATGAGGTGGCGCAAGATGTACTCGCTGTCGTGGCCGACGTGTTAGTCGGCCATCCCGCGAACGACGTCGAAGTTGAGGGCCATACAGATAACCGCCCGACATCAACTGCACGTTTCGCCACAAACTGGGAACTGTCGTCAGCTCGAGCCACCAACGTGCTGCGTGAATTACTGGCCGACGCCGAACTTGAACCCGCACGTTTCGCTGCAGTCGGCCGTGCCGACACGATCCCTCGCGGAGATAACGACACCGAAGAAGGACGAGCGGAGAACCGGCGCACCGAAATTGTGGTTATGTTCCCTGAAACCGTCGCCGCAACCTGCTGACGCTGGCTGTATGGGTGGTTTGTCCTGTTCGGGTTTGGTGGTTTGCCTGGGTGTGTTTGTTGGTGGGGTGCCGACAGTTGGTGGTGTTCGCAATCCTGCGGGCAACTGGCCCATGAGGGGCTAGACAATTTTGAGAAAAGGAATTTTCAATGCGTATTAACACGAACGTGTCGGCTCTTTCGGCACATCGCAATCTTTCAAAGACTGGTGTGAACCTCGGTAAGTCAATCGAGCGTCTCTCATCTGGTCTTCGTATTAACCGTGCAGGTGACGATGCTGCTGGTCTCGTTATCTCAGAGAAGCTTCGCGCTGAGTCTTCTGGTCTTCGTCAAAGCGTCCGCAACGCTCAAGACGGCATCAGCTTCGTCCAGACCGCTGAAGGTGCTCTTGATGAAGTGTCAGGCATGCTGAACCGTATGCGTGACCTCTCTGTTCAGTATCTGAACGGAACTCAGGACACCGAGTCGCAGGCTGCTATCCAATCCGAGTTCGACGCTCTTGCTGATGAGATTGTCCGAATTGAGGACTCCACCAAGTTCGCTGGAGCTGATGTCTTCGGTGCTGCAAAGAGCTTCCAGGTTGGAAACGGCTCCGGTGACACCATCTCCCTCAGCGCTGTCGACCTCAGCACAACTGCTACGGCAGTTGATGGTGTGAGCACCATCGCTGGCGGCACACTCGGTGTTCTCGACACTGCTATCAATGCGGTTTCGACGCAACGAGGCAATCTTGGCGCAACTCAGAACCGTTTGGAGTCAGTTGTCAGGAACCTTTCGGTCACCGCTGAGAACCTCTCGGCTGCTGAGTCACGTATCCGTGATGTCGACGTTGCTGAAGAAATGATGAGCTTCACTCGCTCACAGATCTTGCAGCAGGCCGGCACCGCGATGCTGGCGCAGGCGAACGGTGTGTCCCAGGGCGCACTGCAGCTGCTCGGCTGAGTTACTGGTCTGGTTCGGCGCTGTTGGCGCCGGACCAGACCTTTTTCTTCGAGTCGGCAACTCCCAGTCGACTTGAACACAACTGCACCTTTGGTGCAACACAACCCATTAACCCACCCTGGTGGCCGGCCCCAACGACGTGGCCGGCCACCACATAACAACCTAGGGACACGTCATGGCATCGGTCGACGGCATCGCAACAGGATTTAACACAACACAGATGGTCGCGTCGCTCATGGCAGCCGAACGCATTCCACAAAACCAGCTACGCGGCCAGAAAAGCATTTTGAGCCGTCAACAAAGCGCATACAGCGACCTTAAGAGCGCATACTCGAAGGTCGCTGATCGACTCGAGACTCTCAACACCGCAGACACCTGGGAACGACGCACCGCAACGTCATCTGACACCAAAGTCGCAGCAACCGTCAACAGTGACGCCGCAATCGGGCAATTCACCTTCACTGTCGATCAGACCGCAGCAGCCCACGCCGTCTACACCGCCGACACCGTCACCGCAGACGACGTCGTCTCCGACACTGGAACGTACGCCGGAATGACCGCATCCGAAGCAGTCGCTGCGATCAACTATGACGACACTCTTAACACCACCGCAGCGCTCATCCAAACCGCTCCCGACGAATACCGCATTCAACTGTCAGCAAAAGACACTGGAGCTGACTCAACTGTCGGTGTTGATGCAGCAGAATTCGATCGACTCACCTCCGGGTTTACCACTCTCACCACGGGTAGAGGCGCCCAAATCAGCATCTCCGGTGACAACCCGCTCGTCATCACATCAAATACCAACACCTTTGACGACGTCATGCCTGGCCTCGATATCACGGTCACCGAACCCTCGACTGGCGCTGTCACCGTGAGTGTTACCGAAGACATCGAGAGCCTTGCAAATGACATGGAAACAATGTTCGGCGATCTCATCGGCGCACTCAACCAAGTAGACAGCCTCACAAAGACTAACGAAAGCACATCATCGCTGCTGTCGAGCGCATCGGTGCTTCGACGAAGCGAAAACAACCTTCGCAATGCTGTGTTCAATGAAGTGAGTTCATCGACACTGTCAACCGCATCGCTGGCCGGTGTCGAACTGTCACGCGAAGGAACGATCAGTTTCGACAAACAGAAATTCATCGACGCCTACAACGACGACCCGCAAGCAGTCAAAGACCTGTTCTTTTCTGAGGACACCACACAAGAAACCGTCATAAGTCGCCTCGACACCGAACTTGAAGCCGCAACCAACTTCACCGTCGGCTACCTCTCCACCTCAGAAGACGCCGTCGAACAACGAGTTCGCGACATCGATGACCAAATCGCTGCCTGGGATGTCCGCCTTGATAAACGCGAATCCAACTACCGGCGCACCTTTACCTCGCTCGAAACCGCATTGAGCGAACTGCAACAACAGTCAAGCTGGCTCAGTAGCCAAATTGCAAACCTCCCGTCATACGGACCAATCGGAGGTAGCTGATGAACACCGCCCGAGGAATCAACGCCTACAGGCAGCACGCCGCACAAACCGCATCAAAAACCCAGATCGTTGTCATGCTTGCCGCACGAATGACGTCCGATATTGCGCAAGCAATCGCCAACATTGAAGAACAGAATCCGGCCGCTGCACACGAACTATTAGTGCACGCCCAACAAATCGTCGACGAACTCTCAACCGCACTCGAGGTCGACACGTGCCCCGCCGGAAACGAACTTCGCTCCCTCTATCAATTCATTACCGACGAACTCGTTGAAGCAAACATTCAAAAAAGCACTCAACATGCTGCCAATGCGCATCGAGTTGCAGAAGAAATCTCCGCAATGTTTGCTGCCGCTGCACAAGAGCGGGCTGCGTGAACCTCATGAAAACCATTGACATTCTGCTCGACTGGTCAGCTCAACTCGACGACGAACCAACCCTCGACCTGCCAATGCTCAACAACCCAACATTTACCGCAGACGACCGAGATGCCCTCGTGCTAGTGCAACGACGTGTTGACGCTGCGGCAGCACGCGTCGCTGAGCAACTCGCAAACCTTGAACCACCCCGACCAATGCGGTCACGGCCCGCACGCCAACAGCCGGTCGCACGCATCTGCGTTGACGCATAACACCCGCAACCTCGCGTCCTGGCGAGGAGACGGCAAAATAAAACATCCGTGCCAAATGAGTGCAGATGTCACCACCACAAAACGGACGACTGGTCGAAACTGCACAGTGGGTCAGGGAGAGATCCGCAGATCAGTCCAAGGACGGGCTTGAGCACAACTCAAGGAACCATGTCCATCGTTAGCGACTCCACGTCGATCACCCTTCAAACAGCGCTACAGCTGCTCGACACACGCTTCACCGCCCTCGAGCACAACATCGCAAACACCTCAACCCCCGGGTTTCTTGCACAGCGCGTCGAGTTCGAAGACGAACTCAGCCTCGCAATCGCGAACGGCGACCCCACCACTGCACGAGCTGAAACAGTGACGTCAGCCGACCCCGTTGACGGATTCGGTAACAACGTCGACCTCGGAAAAGAAATGGTGCAACTCACCGAAACCGCACTGCGCCAACAAATGCTCGTCAGAGCGCTCAACGATCGCTACAGCCGAATTCGCATCGCCTCGGAGGACTTCTAATGACCATCACATTTGACGGCATTTCCATCGCCGGGTCAGGCATGCAGGCTTACCAAACCTGGCTTGATGCCATCGCCGACAACATCGCGAACATCAACACCATCACCGCAACCGACGAAGTTCCTTTCCAAGAACGCGTCGTCGAAGTGCAAGCCCGCAACCCTGAAGCAGGCGTCGCAGGCGTCGACGTTGTCGACACCGCAGTCGCCGAAACCGACGGCCGACTCGTGTATGACCCATCGCATCCACTCGCAAACGATGACGGATTCGTCGTAGCGCCATCAATGAACCTTGAAGAACTGATGACCGACATCATCATTGCGCAACGCTCATTTCAAGCGAACAGCAACGTGTTGAACCGTGCCCGAGAGTCATACGAGCGAGCACTGGAGATCGGCAAGTGAA
>DLTS01000021.1 GCA_002501485.1 Acidimicrobiaceae bacterium UBA7830 | reverse complement strand
AAGGAATGGTTTACGGCGGGACCGTTTCTTCACGGCGGTCCCGGTAACTGGTCCGCGCTGGAAAGTCTGCGACATAGTTCTCACGCTAGTTCCCCAAACCCTCTCTCAACACAACCGACAGGAACCTGTTTTCAAGAACTTAAGCTTCGATGTTTAAGCCGACACCCTTCACCGCGTTTGGACCAAAGGTTGTCTGGCACGAACGACACCAAAACGCCTGTTCAAGTTCAGTACCGCAGGGGGCGTGAACGAGTGTTGTCTCGCTCGATACCTCCTGAGAATATTCCTCACTCCATCTCACGAGAGCAACAAGCGCTGGAGACAACGCCAGACCAGCTTCGGTCAATCGATACTCATATCGGACCGGCTTATCTTGATATTTCACTCGTTCGAGAATGCCGAATTTCACCAACCGCCGGAGTCGCTCGGTCAGCACAGGACGGGCAATCCCAAGGTCATCACAAAAATCATCGAAACGACGGATGCCCCTCAATCCAGCTCGAACCAGCAAGATCGACCAGCGATCGCCAACGACGCGAAGGGTCTCTTCGATCGCTGATCCGGGTTGACCTTGCTGATTCATTACTCCCCGAAGGTACACCGCACTTCAGACTCAAAACTACTGAGTTCGGATTTCGAACTCAGTCTCGCTACAGTTGCGGTATGAAACCTGTTGCCATCTCGGTAACCAGCGGCGGGGCGTCGACGAACGATCTAAGTGCGACTGCGGCAGACATCATGACGCTCGAACTTGACGCGCTAATGCAACAAGCGTCCAAAGTGCGAGATTCAATGTTTGGCTCCCGCCTGACGTACTCGCCGAAAGTCTTCATCCCCCTCACCATGCTCTGTCGTGATTCGTGCGGCTACTGCACGTTTGCGCAACCTCCTGCCCGGCTTGAGCAGTCATTCCTCTCTCCCGACGACGTCCTCGCAATTGCGAAACAAGGTGCCCGAAACGGCTGTCACGAAGCCCTCTTTACATTGGGCGAGGCACCCGAAGAACGCTATGTCGTCGCACGTCAATGGTTGACCGAGCGAGGCTACGACTCAACAATTCATTACCTGCACGACATGGCCCAACTGGTACTCGATGAGACTGGGCTCCTCCCCCACGCTAACGCTGGAGCCATCTCCGCAGACGAACTCAACATGCTCCGCCGCGTCTCACCAAGCCAAGGAATGATGATCGAAACATTGCGCGGTGACCTCGCCTGCCATCGTGGCGCTCCTGACAAAACTCCTGAACGCCGACTAGCAACTCTTGAGGCCGCTGGAGAACTTGCCATTCCGTTCACCTCAGGCATCCTCGTCGGCATCGGCGAAACCCGAGCAGATCGACTCGCCGCTCTCGACGCCATTGTTGCCTCTCATGAACGCCACAGGCATGTACAAGAAGTCATCGTTCAAAACTTCTTGCCGAAACCCGGAACGGGTATGCGCAACGAACCGGCATGTCCGATCGACGAATATCTCTGGACAATCGCCGCAGCTCGGGTCTTGTTGCCTGCAGAAATTCACCTTCAGGCCCCACCTAACCTCTCCGACGACATCAGTCAACTCATCGATGCAGGAATCGATGACTGGGGTGGCGTCTCACCGGTGACCTCAGATCACGTGAACCCAGAACGCCCATGGCCAGAACTCGACCGCCTACGGACCATCACCGAAGACCGTGGGTATTCCCTCGCACCTCGACTGACCGCCCATCCCGAATACGTGCTTGACCCGGAGAAATGGATCGACAAAGGCCTACGATTCGCCGTTCTCGACCGATCTGATGCAGAGGGCTTGGGCCGCGATGACCCAGGAGCAATATGGCCTGAAAAGACCACGGCCGCAGACGTCGTGCACGATGGCGCCGAGGTGGTTCTAATTGGGCATCGCTCCACTACGTGGTACGCAGGCGCAACGAATCCACCGACCACGTTGATACCGGGTGGCTCGTCAACCGCTGCCGACTCCCCGATACAGCGCGTGCTCGACGCAGTCGCAGCAGAGGAACAACTCACCGAAGACGAAATTGTGACGCTGTTTTCAGCTCGCGGCCCAGAAGTCAACGCCATTGCTGAAGTTGCCGACCAACTCCGGTTCGAGGCCGTCGGTGACACCGTCACGTGGGTGCATAACCGCAATATCAACTACACCAACGTCTGTACCTTCAAATGCCGTTTTTGCGGGTTCTCAAAAGGGCCGATGTCCCTCAACCTGCGCGGTACCCCCTATTTACTCACCCTCGATGACATCGCCGAACGAGCCCACGAAGCCGAAGAACTCGGAGCCACCGAGGTCACGTTGCAAGGGGGAATCCACCCAGACTTCGACGGCGACTACTACATCGATGTCACTCATGCTGTCCGTAGCGCCGCCCCATCGATTCACGTGCACGGGTTCACAGCTCTCGAGATCACCGAGGGAGCGAAACGCCTCGGAGAAGACCTCGTGACATATCTCGGCCGCCTAAAAGAAGCGGGCCTGTCTTCGCTGCCGGGCACCGCCGCAGAAATCCTTGATGACACCGTTCGGGCCGAGTTGTGCCCCGACAAGATCACAACCGCCGAATGGCTCGACTGCCACGCCGCAGCACACGAGGTTGGTCTTGGCTCAAATGTGACAATGATGTTTGGTTCGATCGAACACCCTCGGTCATGGGCAAAGCACTTCATCTTGACGAGAGACCTCCAAGCGGTCACTGGCGGATTCACCGAGTTTGTCGGTCTGCCCTTCGTTCATATGGCGTCACCGATTTACTTGCAGCACAAGGCGCGACGTGGTCCCACATTTAGAGAGACCTTGCTTGTTCATGCTGTTGCCCGCATCGTGTACCGAGGACTCATCGACAACATCCAACTGTCGTGGGTTAAACTCGGCGAACACGCGAGTCGGCAACTCTTGAACGCGGGCTGTAATGACCTTGGCGGAACCCTGATGGATGAGAACATTTCTCGCGCCGCCGGCGCATCTCATGGCCAAGGAATGACAGCGAACGACTTCTCGCACCTAGTCGAACCCCTTGGTCGTCGTCTTGCGCAGCGGACAACCTCCTATGGCAGGGCTGACCAGCCAAACGCCTTATACAAAGAATCTTTGTCGTAAGGGCCGAAACGGCCTAACATCTCTTCGTTACATTTTGGTCGTCCAATAGGTGGCGTCCAGCAAAGCCCTACAGGAGGCACTTTTACCGTGGATATGATTCCCTACCTCGCCGCGGCTTCGGCAATCGCCGCACTCGCATTAGCGGCGTTCTTCTATAAAGCCGTCAAGGCAGCACCTCCCGGTGATGACCGCATGGTCTTTTTGATGACCGAAATCCAAAAGGGCGCACGAGCCTTCCTCTACAAGGAGTATTCCTGGGTTGCAATTTTCGTTGTTGCGCTGGCGATCGTGCTCGCAATTGTAATCGCCCCATTGGCTGCGGTCTCCTACATCCTCGGAGCGTTGCTGTCGGCCGGAGCCGGGTTCATCGGTATGACCGTTGCCACGATGGCGAATGCCCGCACTGCGGAGGCAGCAAAGTCGGGAGCAGGCAAGGCGCTTCCCGTGGCCTTCCGGGGCGGAGCCGTCATGGGATTCACCGTGGCAGGCCTTGCATTGCTTGGCCTGATGTTCACCTACCTTTTGTTCGTCGTCTGGCTCGAGGTTGATCAAGCATTCGAAATCGTCACGGCGTTCGGCCTCGGCGGATCTTCCATCGCCCTCTTCAGCCGTGTCGGTGGTGGCATCTACACCAAGGCTGCTGACGTCGGAGCTGACCTTGTCGGCAAGGTCGAAGCAGGTATACCGGAGGATGATCCTCGTAACCCAGCAACGATCGCTGACAACGTGGGTGACAACGTTGGAGATGTCGCAGGAATGGGCGCTGACCTCTTCGAGTCGTACGCCGGTTCAATCATTGCCCCAATTTCGCTGATTGCATTTGCCGGTGCAGGCGGATTGACGGCAACGGGCATCAAAACCGACCAGACCGATTTCGTGTCGTACCTCATGTTCCCGGTTGCTATTGCGTTCCTCGGAATGGTCGCCTCGATTATTGGCTCATTCTTCGTGAAGTCCGGAGACTCAACCGACAGCCACGCCTTGTCGCGAGCCCTTCACCGCGGGACCAACATCGCAATGGGTCTCACCATCATTGCAACCGTTATTGCGGCGTACATGATCTTCGACGTTGATAAGCCGTGGGGCATCGCAGTATCGGTGATCGGCGGACTCATCGTCGGTTGGGCGCTTGGCAAAACCGCCGAGTACTACACCTCTGACGCATTCTCGCCTGTCAAGAAAATTGCAAACCAGTCAGAAACAGGCCCCGCAACAACTGTTCTCTCAGGTGTTTCTACCGGCATGGTTTCAGTTGCCGCATCGGTCATTCTCATCCTCGTTGGCGTGCTCGTCGCGTGGTGGGGTGGCGATATGTCATTCGGTGAAGCTCAAATTCCTGGTGGAATTTACGGAATCGCCGTGGCTGCAATCGGAATGCTCGCAACGACAGGAGTCGTGGTCTCAGTCGATGCTTACGGCCCAATTTCAGACAACGCCGGCGGTATCGCCGAAATGGCTCACCTCGACCCATCAGTTCGTAAGGTGACCGACGCTCTCGACAGCCTGGGTAACACCACCGCTGCAATCGCAAAAGGCTTTGCTGTTGGTTCGGCAGCACTTACCGCACTCGCACTCTTCAAGAGTTTCGAATACGCAATTGCCGCTGCAGGTGGATCGCTAGACCTCAACATTGGCGAAGTTGATGCATTCATCGGACTCTTCCTCGGCGCAGGCCTCCCATTCCTGTTCGCTGCCCTGACGATCGACGCGGTCGGTCGAGCGGCCAACAAGATGATCGAGGAAGTGCGTCGACAGTTCCGCGACATTCCTGGTCTCCGTGAAGGTAAAGAAGGCGCTATTCCTGATTCCGCACGATGTGTCGCCATCTCGACCGAGGCTTCGCTAAAAGAAATGATCGTTCCAGGTGCGCTTGCGGTCGTTGTCCCTCTCGTAACTGGATTCATCTCCGTCAACGCTCTCGGCGCCATGCTCGCTGGTGTCCTTGTGAGCGGATTCGCAATCGCGATCTATATGGCGAATGCGGGCGGCGCGTGGGACAACGCTAAGAAGTACATCGAAGCTGGCAACCACGGCGGTAAGGGCTCAGAGGCCCACAAGGCTGCCGTCGTTGGAGACACCGTCGGTGACCCGTTCAAGGACACGTCCGGCCCGGCGATGAACATTCTCATCAAAGTGATGACCATTGTCGCTTTGGTGTTCGCCAGCGCATTCGTCTGATCCTGTCTAGACGTCAAGCACTCGCTGTGGCGGTGGGGCTCATCCCCACCGCCACAGTCGTTTTCAGTCACCAAATCATCGAATCGAAAACGCCTGGGTTCTATGCCTCGGCGGCAACAAAATCGATGAGTTGCTCAACTGCCCCAACGAGGGAAGACTCAAGGTCAGCGAACGACGACACCGAAGCGCGCAACATCGGCCAGAATCCATCGAGTTCGACTCCGATCGCGTCACACAGTCCTTGCTTCCAGGGAATGCCTTTTGGAACATCGGGCCATGCATCGAGACCAATCGTCCGTGGACGTATTCCCGCCCAGACGTCAACAAACGGATGGCCGGTAATCAAAACATGTTCTTCCACCACCGAATCTGCGATTCGTTGCTCCTTCGACCCATCAACAAGATGATCAAGCAACACACCGAGACGACGGTCTGCCGTCGGTGCAAATTCGCGGACTCTCAGCGCAAGTTCGTCAGCGCCATGCATCGGTTCAACAACAATGCCAAGTTCACGCAACTCCTCTCCCCAGACATGTTCGAGAAGCTCTGCGTCGTGGGTTCCTTCCACCCAGATTCGGTTCGGTTGTGCAACCCGCGCTCTTGAGACTCCATTCGACCTGTTGTCGATGTCGATGAAGCCTCCAGCTGCTGAGATGTTCTGAGTGAGTACAGGACTCACCTCAGGGCGTTTTAGGGTCACCGCCTTGCCATGAATCAGGAACCCACCAGGTTTCCACGTGAAGTGGCGCAATTGTTGTTGACGATCACGCAATGTGACCCCCTCGAACGACCACCGAACAACATCGCCGACAAATCCGCTTGACCGGTCTTCAATGACCATGCCAACTTCGATCGTTACTGTCGGATATGTCGGTCGGCGACGATCCTCGTCGAATTCGTCGAGTATGTCTTGGGTGCCTCTGGCTGGCATCCCTCCAGAGTGCCAGAGGGAACCAATGTGTTGGTGGCATCGTCAAACCGACCTTGATGTGCAACTAGCTCGACAAGCATCTCTTGCCGATCGTGTTGCCCTCTCGACCGTGACCATCGATCTCTACTCTTCGGGCGATGCGCCCTTTTCAGATTCTGATCGAACCACCATTTCGGGCTTCGTTGATGGCTGGTCGTCATTTGTTGCGGCGATGAGGTCTCTTGGTTGGCTTGTTGCCGCAACAAGCCCGTATCTTGTGGCCGTCATGGTGCCGTGCCTCGTTGTCGCCCTTCAGAGGAGGACTCGCCGGACGCCGGTTGAATGACCTGAGACCACCCGTGCTCATCAAGACTGAAGATCCACAGCGATTCCTCAGGTGTCTGAAAGATGACATCAGCATCATGGTCTGATGTGCGCGACATCACCATCTTCGGGATGTCAGACCCGTGGGTCCACCAACGATGGCATCTCCATGCAGAAATCTCATCGAGACCAAACGGTGAACGCCCCTCCACTTCAACGACCCCATGCACAACCCCAGACTGCTCGTACCCATATTCTTCGACAAGAGAAACTGAAGGGCTTATTGCGTACCATTCGAGATCCGACGCAATCGCCGTCGGCATGCCATACCCCAATCCTTTGAGATCGGTGGGGTCATCGAGAGCGGTCGCTCGAGACTCGTTCGACACAGTCCACTGCGCATGCGGAGATTCACAGACATGTTCAGCCCAAAGCAGCTCGCCTTTCATGAGGCCGTTTATCTTCCGCATCGGAATTTCCCAGTCGGTAATATGCAAAAACTTCTCACCCGGAGCGATCCAGGCCCACCAATATCCGAGGAGTCGTCGTACGGGGTCAGAGCGATGTCCGCAGATGCCTCCGGCGGCACCAGGGACCCACCAACCAAACCACCATTCATCGATACAACCCTCATGCGGGCTCTCTTCGACCGGTTCGATGTCCACACGAGGCAGAATAGGACTCCTGTGAGTACCGATGACAATTACGACGAAGAGATGATCGACTATCTCTCACTCGCCTGGATACGCGAACTCAGTCGCGAGGTTCGTGAAAGTGCAGAGCTTGCTGATCTCGCGACTCACCACTCAATTGGCGTCACTCAGATAGTGGAAGATGCCCCTGAAGGCGACGTTACCTATCACCTTCAGGTTGCTGACGGTACTGCCGCCTTTGGCGCAGGCCCCGCAGACCCTGAAGATGTCAAAATGCAGCAAAGTTACGAGACCGCAGTTGCAGTTGCGACCGGTGAACTCAATGCTCAAGAAGCATTTGTGACGGGGAAGATTCTGCTCTTCGGTGATCGCGAGGCGCTGATGGGTGCTCAAGAGGTGTTCGCCGCACTCGATGAAGTGTTCAAGACGGTGCGGGTACGCACTCGCTACCTCGCGTAAGTCCTCGCCTAGTCTTTCCACATGCCGATTCACTTGCGAGCAGAGCCCGGGGACTACGCCGAACACGTGTTGTGCCCCGGCGATCCCAATCGGGCAACGCATATCGCCGAAACGTTTTTTGACCCAGGTTTTCGTCTCGTCAATTCAGAGCGCGGGATGCTCGGATACACCGGCACGTTTGAAGGCCGTCCGATCAGTGTGCAAACGACCGGTATGGGCTGCCCATCGGCTGGCATCGTGTTCGAAGAGCTTGCGCAACTCGGCGCCCGTCGCTTCGTTCGGGTTGGCACCTGCGGTGGTCTTCTCGATGGAATAAAGATGGGTGACACCGTCATTGCGATGAGTGCCACTGCGGATGACACCACCCCAATTCGCTATTCAGGTGTCAGCGGGTTCTCCCCTACGGCAACATTTGCTCTTGTTCAGGCCGCCGTAGATCTCGCCTCAGCTGAAGGCAGCGCTGTGCATGTAGGTCCCATCGTGACGAGTGGACTGTTCTACGATCCTGATGCCACCGCATTCGCAAAATGGAAGTCAACTGGGCATGTCGGCGTCGAAATGGAAGCAGCGATGATGTACACAGTCGCCGCCACTCATCACATCGAGGCGCTCGCAATGATGACTGTGTCTGACGTACTCGGCGATGACGGATCAACAGTCCGAATCTCAGACGAAGAACTTACGCAAGGAGTCGACACCATGATGCACCTTGCGTGCCGTATTGCTGTGTCGTAGCGCTGATTTGAGCTCGACTTTACGAGCATCCTGCTAGATCAAGCCGAGTTCGCGAACGGCGTCACGTTCCTCGACGAGCTCACCAGCAGATGCGTCGATCTTTCCACGGCTGTAGTCGTCGATGTCGAGACCCTGCACGATCTTGTACTCACCGTTTTCACAAGTGCATGGAAATGAAGAGATAATTCCCTCTGGGACGCCATACGAGCCATCTGATGGAATCGACATCGATACCCAGTCGCCGGGAGCGGTTCCCGACGACCACGAACGAATGTGGTCGACAGCGGCATTTGCAGCCGATGCCGCTGATGATGCTCCGCGAGCTTCGATGATCGCAGCTCCGCGCTTCGCAACCGTTGGAATGAACTCCGAATCAACCCATTCGTGATCATTTACTGCCTCATAGGCGTTTTTGCCATCGACCTCGCAATGGAAAAGGTCAGGGTACTGAGTGGTCGAGTGGTTACCCCAAATCGTCATGTTGCGCACATCGTTCACTGATGCATCAAGCTTTTGGGCGATCTGCGTTACGGCCCGGTTGTGGTCGAGTCGAGTCATTGCAGTGAAACGACCTGGATCAAGGTCAGGTGCGTTCTGCTGAGCGATCAAGGCATTGGTGTTTGCTGGGTTGCCGACGACGAGGATCTTGACATCGCGCTTGGCAGAACGTGACAGCGCCTCACCCTGGGGCTTGAAAATCCCACCGTTTGCCGACAGGAGATCGGAGCGCTCCATGCCCGCCTTGCGTGGCATTGCGCCAACGAGTAGCGCAACGTCAGCATCGCCGAATGCAACATCGGCATCATCAGTGCAGGTAATTGAACTCAAAAGCGGGAAGGCCGAATCGTCAAGCTCCATCTTGACCCCCTCAAGGGCACCGAGCGCCGGAGTGATCTCTAGTAGTTGCAGAGCGACTGGAGTGTCAGGACCCAACATCGACCCTGAAGCGATCCGGAAAAGAAGCGAGTAACCGATCTGGCCGGCGGCACCGGTGACCGCCACACGTAGAGGAGTTGTCATTCCTCCAGCGTACGCCTGCGAAGGTTGTTTCAACTAAACGGACCGTCGCCGTCGGGCTCTCCCAAAACCGTTGGCTCTACTTTCCCGTGATATTTCGGATCACGTCTGCATAAAACACTTGGCCATCACCCAACAGATGTATCCCATCATCGCTGAAACAGGCGCGAGCACAATTCTGCGATTCTGCGAGCCAGTCGACGACCACAATGTTGTCGCCCTCCACATCAATCGAAGCAAGAACTTCATTATTTGATGATCGCCACGCGACTTCGCCTCGAACATTCAGCATTACAACCAGCGGGACCTCGCTGACGATCTCCAAGAAAGTATCGAGATCATCTCGGGCAATCGGCCCGTTAGTGCCGAGGTGAACTACGAGAACATCGCCGAATGTCCCTGCGTCTTTCAATTGCTGCAGAAACTCAAGCGTCCCCTTCAGCTGTCGGTTCTTCTCTGCGTTGACGGTGTACCCACGCTCACGTAGCACTCCGGCTGCGCCAAGCATCACCGAGTCCCCGATCGCCAAGAACTGCACTGGATCGCGCTGTGGTACCACGACAGCGGCAGGTGTGGTTGTGGTGACGGCAGTCTCTTCCGCACCCTCAGGAGCAGGATCGTCGTTGGGCTGAGCGTTTATGGACGTGACCTCACCAAGAAGTTCTTCGACCGATGTCACCTCTTCTTCGCCAGCGGCGATCGATGCCTCAATCTGGTTAAGTTCAAGATCTGCGGTAGCAACTCTGAATCCTGAAAACCCAACGACCACTGCTCCAACAAGCCCCAACACAGCAATGATCCGTCGCGACTTCGGTCGCCACGCTCGGACACGAGTGGTTGTCTCTTCCTTAAAGCTGCCGCGCCGAATAGGCATCTCCAGATAGCGGTACGACACTTCTGCGATAACACCTGTGAGCACCATTGCCACGACAAATTCGACCACCGACAACGGCACGCCTGCCACTCGCCGAATGACCTGATAAATCGGCCAGTGATACAGGTAAAGACCGTATGAACGGGTGCCCAGCCATAACAACGGCGGAATCGCTAGCACGCGTCCTACGTATGAACGTCGATGCACAAGAGCCCCAAGCACAGCCAACGTGGCGACAGCGGTCCATAAGAAACCGCCTCGCATCAACGCGCCGTCAGCAACAATTCCAGCTCCGCTTGGGTCAGCCTTGAGGTAGCTGACCTTGACGATCAAGATCGCCAACGCCGCAAGACCGATGATCGCGACGGCGTCAAGACGTGCCGGACGCCTACCCAGTTTTCCTCGCATGACTGCGTTCGGTCGCCACACCATTGCAAAGGCGGCTCCGAGCAACAAACCGCTCGCTCTTGTCGGGGTCGAGAGATACAGCACATCGGCAATCGAGAAGCATCGCCCCCCTATCTGCCAGTAGGCGTCCGGTGTTGCCGAGCATTCACCGATCGGTCCGCTGTGATGAAGCAGTGCAACGAGCAGCGTGACAGCTAACGCGCTTCCCACAAAAAGGAGCACCATCCGTCCAACGCGCACCACCTGTTTGCGTGTCACCGCAACCATGACGAGCGGCCACAGCAGGTAGAACTGTTCTTCAACCGCGAGGCTCCACAGGTGGCGTAGAGGAGCAAAATCGCCGCTTGCCGCGTAGCCAGCGCCAACCCACAGCTGGAACCAGTTTGAGCCGTAGAAGAAGCCGGCGATGATGTCGCCACGTACTTTCCCAAGAGTTTCGGGGCGGAGCAGAGTTGCAACGACCGCCACCGACAACAGCACGGCGAAAAGCGCAGGTAGCAGTCGTCGGGCTCGTCGCGCCCAGAACGATCGGAGATCGATCGCTCCATCACGATCATGCTCCGCAAGCAACAGCAACGTGATGAGATAGCCACTCAACACAAAGAAGACTTCAACGCCAAGAAACCCGCCCGGGAGCCACTCGCTATTGGCGTGATACACCATCACCGCAACAACTGCGAGCGCACGCAAGCCGTCGAGCGCTGGCAAATACGGCACTTTCGACAAGGAGTTCGCCTGCGCAGTTGCAGACGTGCGGTCGGAGGTCTTCGACATTGTCTCCAGTATCGCCGCTGAAAAGGAAACTTCGGCGTCTAGTGGCGGAAGTGGCGGCGCCCGGTGAACACCATCGCAATTCCCGCCTCGTTCGCAGCGGCAATCACTTCGTCGTCACGCACGCTTCCACCCGGTTGCACCACCGCTCGAATCCCGGCCGCAACCGCCGCGTCGAGGCCGTCTCGAAATGGAAAGAATGCATCGCTTGCGCATACCCCTCCCTCGGCGCGGCCGGCAGAGCGTTCAGCAGCGATACGAGATGAATCAAGACGATTTTGCTGTCCAGCACCGATGCCAAATGCCTGCCGGTCTTTCGCATACACGATGGCGTTCGACGAAACGGCCGCACAGACTTGCCACGCAAACTTGATGTCATCCCACTGTTCGTCGGTCGGTTTCGCATCAGTGACGACAGACCAATTCTCAATGTCAACCGACACATCGTCAGTGGTCTGTACGAGCATGCCACCATCTATCGGCCGCAGATCGAAACGTCGACCGTCTGGCCTCTCTGCGCTGAGCACTCGTAAGTTCGCCTTTGCGGTCAATGCCTCGAGAGCGCCCTCTTCATAGCTAGGCGCAATCACGACCTCAGTGAAGACGGGAGCGAGCGATTCAGCCATTGTCTGGGTGACCGGTCGGTTGACCGCCACGATTCCGCCAAACGCACTCACCGGATCACAATTGTGCGCAAGGTGGTAGGCCTCATCGATCGTTTGAGCGCTTGCCACTCCGCAGGGGTTGGCATGCTTAATCACAACCGACGTTGGGTCCCCGAACTGATGCACGAGGCGCCACGCCGCTTCAGTGTCATAGACGTTGAGATAGCTCATTGCCTTTCCACCGTGCTGGACCGATGTTTCCCACCAACCGCTCTGGGCAGATGCCGACGTGAAATCTCGATATCGGGCACCGATCTGATGCGGATTCTCTCCGTATCTCAACGTTTCAACTCGCTCGAGAGCAAGGTGAAGGGTTGGCGGCAACTCATCGCCACCTTCATCGTGGACCTCATCAAACCAACGAACAATCGCTGCGTCATACGCCGCTGTATGCGCAAATGCGTCCCGCGCGAGGCGTATTCGTGTCGACTGCTGCAACGCTCCGTGTTGACGAATCTCGTCGACAACCGACTGATAGTCGTCGGGATTCACCACCACACCAACATCGGCGAAATTCTTTGCTGCAGCTCTCACCATCGCTGGGCCGCCAATATCGATGAGTTCAACCCCGGGCGCCGTTGAGAACGGATATAGATTGACGATCACCACATCGATGGGATCGATGCCGTATTCCGCAAGATCGGCCTGATGGGTCGCATCTGAACGGTCAGCAAGGATGCCACCGTGAACTTTCGGATGAAGTGTGACAACCCGATGCCCAAGGATCGCCGGAACACCTGTGATCTCGGCGACGTCGGTGACGGGAACCCCCGCATCACCGATAACAGCAGCAGTTCCGCCCGACGACAATAATGACCACCCGAGCTCGTGAAGTTCACGAGCAAGGTCAACTACACCGGTCTTGTCATAGACAGAGACAAGAGCATTGGGCATACGAACTCAGCTCAAATTGGCAACGATTTCTGCCATCAACTCGCCAGCCTCAGTCGGGTTAAGCCCGATCTTCACGCCGGCCTCAGCCAATGCATCCATCTTGCCTTGGGCAGTTCCCTTGCCGCCGGAGACGATTGCACCGGCGTGGCCCATCTTCTTGCCCGCAGGCGCCGTGACGCCAGCGATATACGCGCTCATCGGTTTTGTCACGTTTGCTTTGATGAAATCGGCCGCTTCCTCTTCGGCCGATCCACCGATCTCACCGATCATGATGATTGCGTGCGTATCTGGGTCGGCTTGAAACTCGCTCAGGCAATCGATGAAGTTCGTTCCTGGCACAGGGTCGCCACCGATACCGACACACGTCGACACGCCAATACCCTTCTGCTTCAGCTCATACAGTGCCTGATAAGTCAGGGTTCCTGAGCGACTCACAATTCCAACATTTGGACCCTCTGCGGAGGGCGGCAACGCGATCTCGCCTGCGGTGATGCCGATATTGCACTTTCCGGGGCTGATAATGCCCGGACAGTTGGGGCCGAGCAGCCGAGTATTTGGATAGTCGGCTAGCAAAGTGTTGAACACCCGGGCCTCATCTTGGGCAGGAATGCCTTCGGTGATGCACACGACGAACGACACGCCAGCCGCCGCCGCTTCGAGAATTGCCGCCGGTGCTGCTTTGGGTGGGACTGCGACAAACGAGGCGTCGGCGCCGGTAGCTGCAACTGCATCAGCAACGCTGTCGAAGATCGGGATGCCTTCGACGTCTTGGCCGCCTTTGCCTGGCGTCACACCCGCAACGACATTGGTGCCATAGTCACGGTTGCGAAGACCGTGATATTTGCCCTGTCCGCCGGTGAGGCCCTGAACGATGACTTTGGTGTTTTCGTTAACAAAAATCGACATGGTGTGACCTCTCAGTTCTTTGCCAACGCAACGGCGGCGCGGGCGGCGTCAAGCATGGTTGGTTCTGAACGAAGTTTTGATTCTGGAATTCCTGCGTCGGCAAGAATCTGACGGCCCTCTTCAGCATTGGTGCCGTCGAGACGAATCACGATGGGGGCACGAAGATCGACTCGGCCGAGTGCCTCAACGATGCCTTTCGCGACCTCTTCACCTCGGGTGATTCCACCGAAGATGTTGATGAAGATCGATGAAACGTTTTGGTCGAAGTTGATGACCTCAAGAGCTGCGGCCATGACATCTGCATTGGCTCCACCACCGATGTCCAAAAAGTTGGCGGCCGATCCACCGACCTGATTCACCACATCGAGCGTCGACATTGCGAGTCCGGCGCCGTTTGCAATGATGCCGACGGTGCCGTCAAGACCGATGTATTGCAGGTCATGGGTTTTCGCTAGACGTTCGCGCTCGTCAAGCTCTTCGGTCTCCGCATACTCGGCCCATTCAGGGTGACGGAACAATGCGTTTGCATCGAGTGTCACCTTGGCGTCGAGCGCATGAACCTCACCGGTGGGCTTGAGAATGAGTGGATTGATCTCTGCGAGATCGCAGTCACCCTCTGAAAAGCAGCGATACAACTTGACGAGGATGTCAGCGGTTCCGTCGAGCGCTTTCTCAGGGATCTTCGCGTCAACCGCTGCTTGACGAGCGGTGGCTGCATCGAGACCAACAACAGGGTCGATGTGAAGCTTCACGATGGCATCAGGGTCGCTCTCAGCAACAGCCTCGATTTCGACACCGCCTTGAGCCGACAACATCAACAGATGCTTCTTCGCCGCCCGGTCGAGGGAGAAGCTTGCGTAGTACTCGTCTTCGATGTCAGAGGCGTGCTCGACCCAAAGGCGATTTACAACGTGACCCTTGATGTCCATGCCAAGGATGTTTCCGGCGTGGGTGCGAACCTCGTCAGCATTATCGGCGAGTTTGATACCTCCGGCCTTGCCACGACCACCAACCTGCACCTGAGCTTTGACGACGACGGGATACCCGGCGGCTTCTGCAGCCGCTAACGCCTCTTCGACGGTGTCCGCTTTGTCACCCGGGCTTACCGGAATGTCAAAGCGAGCAAAGTACTGCTTGCCTTGGTATTCGAACAGATCCACTTGTTCAGTCCTCTCGTTGATCGAGTGTTGACTCCAACCAGGAACTGATCGCTTTCAACGATGCTCCCGGTTGGAAGATTTCGGCTACGCCCTGATTGCGAAGCTCACGAGCGTCGGCGTCGGGAATCACCCCGCCACCAAAGACAAGAGCGTCGCCGAGATCACGATTCTTCAGTTCTTCCATCACCCGCGGAAACAGGGTGAGGTGAGCCCCCGATAGCAACGACAGCCCAATGGCGTCGGCATCCTCTTGAAGTACCGTTTCGGCAATCTGCTCTGGAGTTTGATGCAGCCCGGTGTAGATGACTTCGAACCCGTGGTCGCGCAGGGCGCGAGTGATTGTCTTGGCTCCACGATCATGACCATCAAGGCCAGGTTTCGCCACGACAACTCGGTAAGGACGCTTCACAAGATCCGAACCCTACTTTCCTGACGACCCGACTCACTAACTCACGGACAAGGCAGACTAGAGGTGTGCAACTTCCGCAGTTCAGATCTCCGCTTGCTCGGGCAGTGATACCCGTTGTCGGAGGCCTCATCGTGCTCACCATGATCGGTCTGTTTACCTGGGCAATGGCTGCGTACATCTCTTCAGGAGAGGTGTCGACATCGAACCGTCTCGCTCCTGACACGTGGCCCGTCGGCAACGTCGAGTATCTCTCAGAACTTGTCGCAAACGACGGTCCCCTATTGTTCGCCGAACTCGGAACTGCGGTATCTGATCGTTCAATCGTCATCGATCATCAGGGAACTGACCCTCTCAACGGGTGGCGGGTTCGCTGGGCCTACCCTGCTGACCGAGACTCAGACTGCATCGTCACCCAACAGATCGGCACCGACATGTTCACCGATTGCGACGGAAGAACGGTCACCGTTGAAGACCTCGCCATCCCTCCTGAGGGGGTCCGGCCCGTCGTCGTTGACCGAGCGTTGCTTGAAATTGATTTCCGAGGTGTCAGCAACTAGTGCTGTGACGTTGCGCCAATCAGGCGATCAGCGAAGACCTCCGAGTGGTGTTCAAGATGATTCCGCTTGATTTGTAGGCCGCCCACAACTTCTGCACCGGTTTGTCCGACAGCGGTGGAAAGTCGGTCAAGGCTCTTCCCCGCTTCAAGGGCATACGTGAGAAAGCAGGCAGCCTTCTTGCCTCGCATCACCGGCATGTTGGCAATATCGCCCGCAGCCCACGGCGACTGACCGACGAAGAACAAGCCATGAGTCCATGTTCCGATGAGAACAATGTCTGCAGCTTGCACACTCGCGAGATCGGGACGCCGAACGCGAGAAAGACCGGTGATCTCCCAGCCTTCTTGCTGGAGATGTGAACCGATCAACTCTGCTGCGCGCCAAGTGTTGCCGGTGAGACTTTCGACGAGTAGTGAGGCCTTCATCACGCCCTATTCAACCAGATCGGCGAGTGAGCGGCGCAAAGGCAAGCGCAAGATGTTTTGTTCCGACACCTGCAAAGTTGACCGTCGCTTCTGCGCGGTCACCTTGACCGGTGATCTCAATGATGACCCCCTCACCGAACGCAGGATGGCTCACATCGTCGCCGATACGGAATCCGATCTCGTGAGCGCCCGACTGGGTCGGACCGGTTCGTGTGCTCATCGCCCGTTCAACGATGCGGTCACGATGTTCATCATTTTCGTCTCGGTCGATACTTCGTCGCCGGTACGGCGGTGGGGAGTCCCACGATGACGATGAGCGATACGAACTCTGTGCAGCCGAGGGGCGACGGTCGCCTTGGATGTCGAGCAACGATTCTGGGATCTCGTCGAAGAATCGCGACGGTGGGTTGTATTGCGTCGAACCGAACAACATCCTGCTCCACGAGTGCGACAGGAACAGGCGCTGCATCGCTCTCGTAATGCCGACATAGGCAAGCCGGCGTTCTTCTTCCATCTCATCTGGGTCGGAGAGCGCCCGATGATGAGGAAACACACCTTCTTCAACCCCGACAAGAAACACGTTTGGAAATTCAAGACCTTTTGCTGAATGCAGTGTCATGAGGACGACTCTGTCCTCATCAGCAAGGTCGTCGGTATCGGCTACGAGAGCAACCTGCTCGAGGAATTCTTCGAGGCGCGTGAACTCTCGAGCTGAGCCAACCAGTTCACCAAGGTTCTCAATACGACCGTGAGCCTCAACAGTGTCCTCTTCTTCAAGCTCGGTGAGGTAACCCGACGACTCAAGCACGTGCTGAAGAAGTTCTCCCGCCGTAAGCCCGTCGTCACCCTCACTTCGAAGCAATTCGATGGCACCGTCGATGACCTCAGAAAAACTTTCAACACCTCGCGCCGCTCTACCACTCACTCCCGCTTCGCTCGCACGTCGCGCTGCTTCGATGAACGAAATACCTTCTAGTGATGCGAACTCGTCAATTTTCGCAACACTCGTGTCGCCGACACCGCGCTTGGGCACATTGAGCACCCGCTTAACACTCACCTCATCGGCAGGGTTGGCCACAACCCTTAGATACGCGAGCGCGTCACGCACCTCGCGACGGTCGTAGAACTTGGTGCCACCGACAACCTGATATGGCACCCCAAGCCGCATGAACGATTCTTCGATCACACGACTCTGAGCATTTGTTCGGTACAGCACTGCCGTATCACTGAACATGGCGCCGGTCTCGCGGGTGAGTTGAAGGGCAGACGATGCGACAAACGTTGCTTCATCGCCTTCATCACTTGCGTAGTAGCGAACGATGCGGTCGCCGGGGTTTCCGTCGGTCCACAGGTGTTTCGGCTGGCGTCCCGGATTATTCACGATCACTGCGTTGGCTGCATCGAGAATGGTCTGCGTTGAGCGATAGTTCTGATCGAGCACGATGGTGGTCACATCGGCGAACACATCTTCGAATTGGATGATGTTGCGAAGATCGGCCCCGCGAAAGCGATAGACGCTCTGGTCGCTGTCGCCAACCACGCAGACGTTATGTGCCCCGGTCGGGTCAGTCGCTCCACCCAAAGCCAACACGATCTCGTTTTGCGCCATATTGGTGTCTTGGTACTCGTCGACGAGAAGGTGGCGGAACCGTCCCCGATATTCGTCGAGAACATCAGGGCACTCGTTGAGCATTCGCACTGTGAGGGTGAGCAAATCATCAAAGTCGGCCGCTCCAGCACGTTCGAGGCGTGTTTGATACTCGGCATAGATCTCGGCATAACGGCGAGCGAAAATGTCATCAGCAGACGCAATTGCGATTGCGGGGTCGACAAGTTCGTTCTTGAACAACGAAATGTGGCCGTGTACCGCCCTCGAGTTAAACCGCTTCGGGTCGAGCCCCATATCGCGCACCACATACCCCGTGAGGCGAATTGCGTCACTTTGGTCGTAAATCGAGAATGTTCGAGGCAACCCAACGCGTTCGGCATGCACACGAAGAATTCGCACACAGGCGGAGTGAAATGTACTCACCCACATGCTCTTCACCACCGGGCCCACAAGATCAGCGACCCGATCGCGCATTTCACGTGCTGCCTTATTGGTGAACGTGATCGCAAGAATCTGTGAGGGGTGCACCCCGGTGTGAATGAGGTGAGCGATCCGATGGGTTAACACACGTGTTTTGCCCGAGCCAGCCCCGGCAACCACGAGCAACGGTCCGCTCGGGTGAATAACAGCGTCGTACTGCGCAGGGTTGAGACCAGTGAGAAATGGGCTTGTCGAAAACAGCGAGGGGTCAGACATCTGACCTCAGTGTACGGGTCGGGTGTTAAGCGCACTGCACCTCATCATCGAAGCCCTACTGAGACATCAGGAGAACGCAAAAGGTGGGTGCACCCGAGTTACGGATGCACCCACAACTTTGGACGAACTGACCTCTCGGGGGGTGGAAGGTCAACTCATGGACAGGCGCAACGCCCTCCAAACGTTGAGATCTCAGGCCTCAACGACCGCACCATCATCTGCGTGGTCGTGATGCCCACGACGGAATTCACCATGACCATCGCCATCGTGCTTCGGACCACGGCGATGTTCCACAGCCTCAGGCACAGTGTTCAACCGCGCAGTGATTTTTGCCTCCATTGCTTCTAACTTTTCTGCGGCTTCGTCCTCAGTTAGCGAACCATCTGCCACATGCTCGGCCAGGTGATCTGCCCGCTCGTCGACGAGAGCGCCGACGATGTCACCGATCTCGACGCCATTCTCCTCAGCAATGTCGGCAACTGACTTCCCCTCTGAAAATGCTTCGCGCAACGCTGGGCCATCAATGCCGAGCATCTCGAGCACCGCCGCTGGCAATTGCCCACCTCGGCGGGGACCTGAGTTGCGATCACGAGTCGGAGGCACCTCATTCACTTTTTCTGAAATTCGATCTTCAGCAGAAGCCAATTTCTCAGCCGCTTCATCTTCGGTGAGAGAACCATCTGCGACGTACTCGTTGAGATGCTCCTCAAGATCGGCAACGAGAGCAGCGACAACCGTCTCAATTGCGATTCCTTGCTCGGCAGCGATATCGGCAATCGACTTTCCGGCTGCGAACTCTGAACGAAGCGTCTCGGTGTCGACACCGAGTGAAGTTGCAAGCGTCTCTGGAGACCCCATCTTGCCGCCCTTACCTCTTCCACGTCCATGTCGACCGTCGACCCCGTCTGATGAGCGCTCATCAATCGCGTCGGTCTCGACGTCTCCCGCTGCGCTCGTGAGCCCTGGCACACCGAGAACGAAACCCGCTCCAGTTCCTGCGAGCAATCCCGCTGACATTGCTGCGAACAGTGCTTTCTTCTTCATAGATGACTTCTTTCTTTCCTTTGGAAGTTGGGGGATCCTGCTTCCGTTGGACACCATCATCGAAGGGGTCTTCAAGAGGTGTGCGTGATCTAGGTAAGGAGAACGTGAGAACTCTCTCAACTACACCGAGGGAGGGTCCCACGACCGAACCACCGGCAATGTAAGGCCGACGACCGCTCCTCCCCCATCGCGATCTGCAACAAACACCTCGCCACTGTGTTGACGTGCGGTCGACGCCACCATTGAGAGGCCAAGACCTGACCCAGGGAGTGTGCGAGCAGTCGCTGACCGATGAAAACGCTCAAACACCAATGGTTGATCAGCGATCGGAATGCCCGGGCCTCGATCGAGCACCGAAATTCGGCCGTCGACAACCGTGACCTCAATCGGGCCATCGGTTTGGTCAAATTTCACTGCGTTCTCCAAAAGGTTAGAAACTGCTCGCTCGAGTTGTCCCCGACGAATAATGACCTCGGAATCATCTGACTGCACAAGCACCTGTCGCCCTGAACGACGCTGAGATCGCTCGGCTGCGGTGATAACAACGTCGCCGATTCGAACCTGCTCGGGCTCGGAGTCATCAACCTCACCGCTCGCAACCTGCACAACTTCATTCACAAGAGACGTCAATTCGCTCGCCTCGGCACGCATCGATTCAACGATCTCTGCGCGCTCATCAGCCGGCAAGTCCGGGTATCGGCTTAACGTATCGAGCCCCGTTCGAATCGAGGTCACCGGAGTTCGTAATTCGTGACCTGCGTCCTCCACAAGGCGGCGCTGGTCAGCTCGAGAGCGAGCAAGAGCACCGATCATACGATGGAATGCAGTTGAAAGACGGCCGACCTCATCACGACGTTCAGGTCGATCACCATCTGCAAGCTCAAGACGTCCAGTCGATTCAATCTCTGAAGCGGCATCGGTCAGCACGCGAAGCGGTCGCGTAACCCGCCCAGCGACGACGGCTCCTAGCGCACCGGCGGCAAGGGTGACACCAGTGACCAACAGCAGTGTTCGCAACCTCAAACTTTCTAAGACAGAATTCGTCTCGGCAAGCGGTCGCCCAATCTGAATGATGCCGTCTTCAAAACCGATGGAGCGAATTCGATACTCGGCCCGACCGAGTTGAGCTGACCGAAAATTCGTCACCCCGGCGCGGCCGATCAACTCGAGATCTTTGCGATTTGGTTTCATCTGCTTCGGGAAGTTTGAGCGAAGAACCGAACCATCTTTGAGCACCGCCTGAACTACCACCCCATCAAAAGGACCGGAGTCGAATAAACGCTCATCGAACCTTTGTGCCGTCGCCACTGCAGTGGCATCTACCAATGAATCATCGACCGCTCTCAACAGCCGTGAAGACGTTGTCTGGTACGAGATCGAGCCAACGACAATGGTTGCGACGGCGGCAAGCGTCGCCATTAACAAAGCAATTCGGAGTCGAAGGCTCATCGTTCAACCCGGGCCGAGTAACCCACACCACGAACGGTATGGATCAACCGCAAGCCGCCCCCTTCTTCGGTTTTGCGGCGAAGGTAACCGATGTACACAGCCAGGTTTTTGGAGTCTGGCCCAAAGTCATACTTCCAAATCCTCTCGTAAATCGTTGAATGGTCGAGCACTATGCCGGCGTTCCGAATCAGCAATTCGAGAAGGTCGAATTCGGTTTTCGACAATTCAAGTTCGCGACTGCCGCGCCAAACCCGACGTCCTGCAGAGTCCATCACCAAGTCGCCAAGCGCCAGCGGCTCGACTCCTGAGTGCTCCTCGGCATCAACCACTAAACGACGCACGAGCGCCCGAAGACGCGCGAAAAGTTCACCTAAATCAAATGGCTTCAGAACGTAGTCGTCGGCTCCTGCGTCAAGCCCGGCAATTCGATCGCTTGGTTCAGTTCGCGCTGTCAACATGAGAATTGGGATGCGAACTCCCTCAGACCGAAGCACCCGACATACCGTCAACCCATCAATAGCTGGCATCGACACGTCAAGCATGATGATGTCGGGAGGGGCATCGACAGAGTCTTCTCGCAAGTGCTGAAGAGCTGCAGCACCATCGTTCACCGCACTCACTTCGTAGCCCTCGAGCGTCATCGCTCGGGCAAGAGACTCTCGAACCGCCCGGTCATCTTCGGCCAGCAGCACCCGTAATCTCTGATCGGTCATCCCATGAGTACATCAGAATGCGGTAAGTATCTGGTGAGAATGTCAACAAAAATCCCTGAGCGCGCCCCTACATCACCGGTACAACGGACACTGCTTTATCTTTCGCACACCATCCGTTGGATCGTTCTCGGAGGGTTCTCAGGACTGCTCGCAGGATGCGCTTCGTATCTATTCCTTGAGGGTCTCGATCGGGCGACCGCATTCCGGACCGATGAACAATGGATGATCTACCTTCTGCCCATCGCAGGTCTGGTCATCGGGCTCTCGAACAAATGGCTCGCCGGTCGCTCCACCTCGGGGAATTCACTCCTGCTACAGGAGATCCACAGCCCAACTCGCTGGGTTCCCCGGCGAATGGCACCGCTTGTTCTGCTCGGAACATGGTGGACACATTTGTTCGGCGGATCGGCTGGTCGAGAGGGAACCGCTCTCCAAATGTCGGGGAGCCTCAGCGACGCGTTCGGCCGCCTCATCAAACTTCAGCGCCGTGACCGCTCCCTCCTGCTCATTGCTGCCCTAGCCGGAGGCTTCGGCTCAGTATTCGGCGTTCCGTTCGCAGGAGTTGTCTTTGCACTCGAAGTACCAACCGTCGGGCGTCTGCGACTCCGAGCGCTCGTGCCCGCAATATCCGCATCTTTCGTCGGAGACGCAACGGTCGGGTGGCTGGGCCACGACCACGTTCCTCGACTTTCGGTGGATCTCTCGATGTCGTCGTCAACGCTCGGTGCTCTGATCGTTGTCGGCGTGTCGTGTGGGATCGCCGCTCGAATGTTTATCTCGGCAACATCGACCATCAGAAACCTCGGTCGCCGGTATCTCCCGTCGACGGTACTCCGTCCCGTCATTGGCGGCGCAGCGGTGCTCGGCCTGTCGGCCCTATTCGGACGTGACTATCTTGGCTTGTCGCTCCCACTCCTCGACACGGCGCTGTCAGGTGCCTCAATCGCCCTCACCGTCTTCGCACTCAAAGTCGTGTTTACCGCAATTACTATTGGCACAGGGTTCCTCGGCGGCGAGGTCACCCCACTGTTCGTCATTGGCGCCACACTTGGGGCATCGGTTGGCGAGCTTGTGGGCCTGCCAATCGGCGTTGCGGCCGCAATAGGCATGGTCGCTACCTTTGGTGCAGCTGCGAATACACCACTCGCGTGCAGTGTGATGGGCCTGGAGTTATTCGGCTCTGCAGCCGTTGCCCCGATAACGATTGGCTGTCTCGTTGCCTGGGTTGCTTCAGGCTCTGGAACGATCTATGAGACGCAGCGGCACGCGCTGCGTCGATCGTCAACTGGTCTTCACCACTCGTAACGGCAGCTCGCGCGGTCCTCGAATCTGACCGACACTCCAACGGGTGTCGCCGTCGACGGTGAACGACGGGAACCGTCGAACAAACTCTTCGACCGCCACCTTAAGTTCCAGACGCGCAAGGTTTGAGCCCAAGCAGCGGTGGATACCAAGTCCAAAAGCTCCATGGCGATTCTCTTGACGGTCGATCACGAACTGAGTTGCGTGTTCGAACTGCTTAGGGTCACGGTTCGCAGCAGGGAACGGAAGCAGCACCCAATCGTTGGCCTTCATCGGGCAACCATGGAAGTCGTAGTCGTCTTTAACGAGACGAGCCATGGTCACTGGAGCGTACGCACGAAGGAACTCTTCGAGAGCAAACATCATGACGTCTGGCTCGTCAACGAGACGCTGCAAGTCATCTGGGTGGGTTCCGAGGTGCCAGAGCGATGACCCAATCGCTGACCACGTCGTGTCGATTCCGGCAACAAGGAGCAGGAGGATCGATCCGCGGACATGTTCGTCAGAAAGTTTGTTACCTGCGATTTCGGCGTTGAGCAGGTAGTTCGTGAGGTCATTGCGGGGGTTCGCCCGGTGATCCTCAATTTGCTTATCGAGGTAATCGGCCAAGGGCTGCATAAACGCTTCGCGATCCTCTGCCGGTTCGTTAATGCGTTCAAGCACGTTGTGCACAAAGTCTCTAAAGAGCGCTTCATCCTCTTGCGGGAAGCCGAGCATCCGGGCGATCACGTTGACAGGGATGCTCTGCGCATATTGCACCGCGCCATCGACAATTGATTCACCTTCGGTGATAGCACCCATGCGATCGAGGAGATCATTGCAGAGCCGGCGAACTTCAGGCTCCCACTCTGCAATCACCTTTGGTGCAAACGGAGGCAGCAGAAGACGACGGGCAATGTTGTGGAATGGCGGGTCGCTCGTGATGGGCGGCGCAGGCCCAACAGGAGCCTCGATCAAAGGGCGGCCAGTGTTGACCACAACACCCTGCGAAGTGAAGTGCTCGGTGTCATAGGCGATCTCGTGGACCATCTCGTAGGTAAACGGTGCCCACAGCCCGTCGTAGCGTTCGCTGTGAGCTACCGGGCATTCAGAACCCTGAAACTCCTCCCAAATCTCGTGCGCTCGCTCGTTGTATTCAGGGTCGGCATGATCAAAGTCATTCACCCAGTCGAGAACTTTTTCGTACATTCCAGTCATGAGATACTCCGAGAAATTCAGTCTTCAATCGTGATTGCGAATTCGGGACAATTTGCTGCGGCAAGTCGAGCTTTGTCCACAAGCCCAGCGGGAACGGCGCCGTCGTTCAATGCAAACGCAGTGCCGTAGTCATCGACATCAAATAACTCAGGGGCGATGGCAAAACAACGGTTATGGCCCTGGCATTTTTCTTCATCAACGAATACACGCATGGGTGGGACGCTACTGGTGAATGCGTCTCAACTCACGTCTGTATGTGACTTTCTTCACAGACTGGGTCACCAGATACCATCAATGCCGTGCACAGTGTCATCCTCGCCGCATCTGGAGACGGCATCGTTGCACGACTCACCAACTGGCTAGTTGATACATCTAGTGCACAATGGTTTCTCGCCGTCATTTTTGTGATCGCACTGCTCGATTCGGTAGTACCGGTCGTACCCAGCGAAACCACTGTGATCATCGGTGGGGTTGCCGCCGGTGCCGGAGATCAAAACCTCATTTTGGTCATCATTGCGGGAGCGATCGGTGCCTTCATCGGAGACAACCTCGCGTATCTCATCGGTCGCTCATTTCATGGACCAATCTCTCGTCGGGCAACCCGTAAACCCTCGACGCAACGGCGACTTGACTGGGCAGCAGAACAAGTTCGCAACCGAGGCGGTCTTCTTCTTGTCACCGCACGATTCATCCCCGGTGGCCGAACGGCGCTCACTATTTCATGTGGACTCACCCAACAGCCGCAGCGGTGGTTCGTAAAGTGGGTAGTGCTCGCCGTCAGCATCTGGGCCACCTACGCAGCAGTCCTCGGAGCGATCTTCGGAAAAGCACTCCAAGACAACCACACAGCGGCGTTCCTCATTGCGTTTCTCACCGCACTCGCCATCAACGTGATCATTGAAGTGGTGCGAAAGCGTCGATCGTCGGCTCAGCATCTCTGACGCGAAAACGCCAGCCACCGACTGCAACACTGGGTTCATGGACGTATCCGAAGCCGTTGCAGCTCGCCGATCAATCCGAGACTTCCTCACCGATCCAGTCGACGATGAACTTCTTCGTGACCTTCTCAAAAACGCCGCCCGAGCGCCGTCAGGTGGCAATGTTCAACCGTGGCGTATCTACGTGCTCAACGGTTCTCGGATGACCGATTTTCTCTACTTCCTCAGCACTCAACCTGATACTGAACCGTCAGAATACGACGTCTATCCTGCGAACCTTTGGGAGCCCCACCGAACCGCCCGTTTTGAACTAGGCGAGCAGATGTACGGCCTCCTCGACATTCCCCGCGAAGACAAAGCCGGCCGCCTTCAACAGTTCGCTCGCAATGCCCGCTTCTTCGATGCTCCCGCTGCGTTTTTCATCACCATCGACCGTCGCTTCAACGAGCCTCAATGGTCAGACCTCGGAATGTTCCTTCAGACGTTCATGCTGCTGGCAGTAGAGGTCGGTCTCGATACGTGTGCTCAGGAATACTGGTCGAGCCGCCACGGTGCAGTCATGGAGTTCGTCGGCGCACCAGAAGAAGAAATGTTGTTCTGCGGGATGGCAATCGGTTACCGAAATACCGCAGCTCCGGTCAACGACCTCGTCGCCGAACGACTTCCGCTCGACACCTGGGCAACGTGGGTGTAGCCGAGACTCGTAACTGCGTTCAGTGGATGCCCAAGCGGCGCTCAAAACCATCGGGAATTACAAGGTGTTCCCGTTGAAGATCATGCACTGTCTCGACGCCCATTCCAAGAAGAGCCGAGTCAATTCCCATCCGTAAGACATCGAGCACATTCTCGACACCTGCCTGGCCATTCGCTGCAAGCCCCCAAAGGTAAGCACGCCCGATCATGACCGCCCGAGCGCCCAAAGCGACCGCCTTGACGACGTCGCTGCCACGTCGGACACCTCCGTCGAGTATCACGTCAACCTCTGAGCCAACCGCTTCAGCGATCGCCGGCAATGCTCGAAGCGGCGATGGCGTTCCATCAAGGTTGTTGCCTCCATGATTGGAAACCGACAATCCGGTGAAGCCGGCGTCACGCGCACGACGAGCATCGTCAACCCGCATCACACCTTTCACCACACAAGGGCCATTCCACTCATTGACAAACCACGCAAGGTCATCCCAAGTCGGCTGCGGCGAACCCATCCACTGCCCGTAGGCACCGAAAAATGTTGGAGGGGGCGAGCCGTCAATGCTCATATTTGGAGCCGTCAGGTCGGGAAGGTGCCCCGCCCTCAAGAACCGACCAAGCCACCGCGGGCGGGCAAGCACCGACGGCGCATACTTCACCATCGTCTTGAGATCAATGCCATCCGGAAGTTCAGGGCTCCCCCAGTCGCGGCTGTGGCTATACGACCAGTCGAGCGTCAAAATGACGGCTTTCGCTCCGGCAGAGCGCGCCCTATCCATCTGAGCGCTCACCCAGTCACGCCCGTTGATCCAGTACATCTGGAAAAGAAAATTCTCATTTTCAGCGGCGATGTCTTCCATCGGCTTTGAGCCAAACGATGAAAGCCCAACAGCGGTACCACGCGCTGCTGCTGCCCGCGCCACTGCAAGTTCACCGTCTGGATGCACTGCCTGCACACCGGTTGGTGAAATCATCACCGGCATCGAGAGGTCAAGACCAAGCACCGACGTAGCAAGATGACGCTCTGACGGTCGATCGGCGATCACTGGCTGAAAGCCGAGTTCACGGTAGGCGGCACGGTTGTCGTCGAGTGTGAGTCCTGCCTCGCTACCGGCGATCAGCGCATCATAGACGTGGCGCGGAAGAATACGCTCGGCACGCCGTTGAGCAACTGCCACCGACTCGAACCACGGATTTCCCATACCGCGAGGGTATCTGCGAACACTCCTGTCATCTCTTCCGAGCGCGACTTCCGGTGCTGAGTTATCGATCTCTTGTCATTACCTTCGGTGCATGAGCACAACTCGCTTAACCTCAGGAAGCCGTTCGATCGCAGGTCGCGTCGCCATCGTTAGCGGCGCAGGATCAGGTATCGGGCGCGCCACCGCCCACCTCTTCGCCGATGAAGGTGCCCTAGTTGCCGTCGTCGACCGCAACGGTGAAGGCGTTGCCCAAGTGGTTGGAGAAATCTCGGACGTGCACGGAGCGGACTGCGTGAAGGGCTGGACCGTCGACGTCACCGATAATGCTGCACTCGATGCCCTCCCAGATGCTGTTGCCGAGGCGTTTGGAGGCATCGACATTCTCATCAACAACGCCGGGGTCGTGGTTAACGCCGACATGACAACAACCGCCGACGTATTCGACGAAGCATGGGATGCAACTCTCGCCGTCAATATCACCTCCTATGCACGGCTTACCCGAGCCGCGCTCCCTTACCTCATGAAGAGTGATGGCGGCAGGATCGTATGCACCGCGTCGACCGAAGGTCTTGGTGCAACTGGCGGAATTCCTGCGTACAACGCCTCAAAGCACGCAGTTATTGGTCTCGTTCGATCACTTGCGGTTGAACTCGGTCGTCACGGCATCACTGCAAACGCAGTCTGCCCGGGGCCGATCGTGACCGGTATGACGTCGAACATTGCCGACGAACACAAAGAGATCTTCGCAAAACGTCGCGTGCCCGTTCGTCGCTACGGACAACCAGAAGAAATCGCCCACGGCATGTTGAACCTGGTGCTTCCTGCATCGAGTTATATGAACGGCGTGATCCTGCCCGTCGATGGCGGGATGACCTCCCGACATACCTAACGAGCCAACCGTTCACCCTAAGACACGGTCGCTCACACTCTCGCCAACCAGACTCGTGGCCGCCCACTCACGACCTTCGATGCCCGACGGCGTACGGTCGACGCGTGTGCACTGAAACACCACTCATTCCCGGCGATCCAGCAAACACTGAATGGATCAGAACGTCCATGCCATTCACCGACCTCTGCGAGGTCGTCATCGACACATTTACCCCTGAACGCGTGACCGGGCGCATCGCATGGAGGGAGAAATTCTGCACGGTAAACGGCAATCTGCACGGCGGATACCTCATGTCGCTTGCGGATGCGATTGGGGCGTTCCTCTCGGTACAGCACCTGCCGGAAGGAGCTGGAACCTCGACAATCTCATCATCAACGAATTTCCTTCGCCCCGCTCCACAAGCGTTGTATTCGATCGTGTCAACCCTTGTGATGGCTGGGCGTCGGACGATCACCGTCACCACCGATGTCATTAACCCAGAGGGGAAGGTTGTCTCTCGAACCACCCAGACTCAGGCAGTTCTCACCACCTAGTTCGCACCAGCTAGGTGACGCTCTCACTCGCCCGAGTGAAATGCCATCTGGTCCGATTTAGAGAAGCAACTGCAATCACTGCAGCAGATGCGGCGACCACCGATGCCATCGTCGGTGCACCGCTTACATCGGTGAGAAGTCCAGCAAGCACCGGTGCTACTCCCCCACCAATCGCGCCGAGGAATGTGACGACCCCGCTTATGGCCCCAAAGTCGCCGGTTGGAATCACTGTTCGAGCAACGATCCCATCGAGTGCACTGATGGCACCGATGCCGACGCCGGCGATCGCTACGTACAGCGACGCAATGGCCACATTCCCACTGATGAGCACCAGCCCACAAGCAACTGCCACGCACAATCGTGCGCCCGCAAGAAGGAACCAAGGCCCGTAACGGCGGAGTGCCCGTTGCAACGGCAACCTTCCTAGGAGTTGGAGTAGACCCCTCGCTCCACCAAAACCGGCAGCGGCAGCAGCAGAAAGCCCTGCCCACCTCATAATTGAAAGCTGGAACACCAACAACGTCGACATCGACATATACGCACAGAACACCCCGATTGCGTGCCAGCGAACTGCCCCCGATCGAGCTGCGGTTGTTACTGCGATCCTCCATGTTGGCGACCGCTCAAACTCACCGTGCCTTGGAACCCGCCGCACAACGCGGGCAGCGAGCAAAAACACACAACAGGCAACACCAGCAGGAACTTCAATTGCGACCCGCCAACCAAACGTGCCACGAAGAAATTCGGTTGCTGGGATGGCAATCGGAGACGCGAACGCTCCCCAGATGGTGAGGCGAATGATTCGCTGCGTTGATGCAGCAGGATTCATCCTCACCAATATCGCTTGGGTCATGCCAT
>DLTS01000052.1 GCA_002501485.1 Acidimicrobiaceae bacterium UBA7830 | reverse complement strand
GACCGAATCGCGTGGGCTTGCCATGATCATCAGTGGAACCAACTAACTACGATCATGTTGTGCGTGATCCGTTGAACAGTCGTCTTGCCCCGTTTGGAACCACCATTTTCGCCACTATGTCGGCGTTGGCGGTTGAGACTGGAGCGATCAACCTCGGTCAAGGGTTTCCCGACACCGACGGACCTTCGGAGGTTCTTGACGCTGCAGTGAATGCGATTAAGTCGGGTCAGAATCAGTATCCACCGGGCATTGGAGTGCCAGAACTTCGGCATGCCGTCGCCGACCATCAACAGAGGTTTTGGGGGCTCGAATTTGACCCTGATACTGAGGTGCTCATCACTGCAGGCGCAACCGAGGCCCTCGCTGGGGCACTATTGGGAACGCTTGAGCCGGGAGATGAAGTGGTTGTATTTGAGCCGATGTACGACTCATACCAAGCTTGCATTGCGCTGTCGGGAGCAAAAGTTGTTCCGGTACTGCTCCGACCAACCCCAGACGGATATCGCTTTGACGAAAATGAACTAAAGGCTGCGATCAGACCTCAGACGAGATCAATCTTGTTGAACACACCGCATAACCCGACGGGCAAAGTGTTTACGCGTGAAGAGATCACCTTTATCTCATCTCTTGCAATCGAGCATGACCTCATGGTGATTACTGATGAGGTTTACGAGCACCTCATTTTTGACGGTCGTGAACACATTTCGATGGCAGGACTACCGGGGATGCGCGAACGAACGTTGACCATTTCGTCGGGAGGAAAGACGTTCAATACGACTGGTTGGAAGATCGGGTGGATCTGTGGGCCGCAAGAATTGCTTCGTGCCGCAATGAGCGCCAAGCAGTTTCTGACCTATGTCAATGGTGCGCCGTTTCAACCAGCCATCGCTGCTGGGCTTCGTCTCGGAGATGACTACTTCAACCGACTGGCGGCCAGTCTTGCTGACACCCGAGATCGTCTCGGGGAAGGACTTTGCGCAGCTGGTTTCGATGTATTCCCTTCGGAAGCAACGTACTTCACCACCGTCGACATCACACCACTTCGCTCCGACGGCGACGGCGTCGCCTTTTGCACCGAGCTTCCGCGCAAAATCGGCGTGGTTGCAATTCCGAACCAAGTGTTTTACGTCAACCCGGAGCACGGCAGAAGTTTGGTGAGGTTTGCTTGCTGCAAGCGACCAGAAGTGATCGACGAGGCGGTCGAGCGACTCGTCACGCTTTCGGCGTAAGCGGTTTGCCCATCATCGCAACAACAATGCCGTAGGGCGTAGGGCGCTGCACGAGTTCGTAAAAGCCGAGTCGTTGGTGGAAGGCGAGCGAGACATCGTTGCGTGGTTCAACATTAACTTCCAAACCAAAAATTTCGGCGTCCGGTACGTGTTTGACACCGCGTCGTTCGGTTTCTAAGTACAGAGCTCGACCGATGCCGTGTCGGTGAAATGATTCGTCGACAACGACACGATCAAGGTAGATGAAGTTCCCATAGTTGTCCGAAAACCATTGGTAGTTAGTGCTGTCGTACTTAAGGCCGTGCGTCATGGTGAGAGAAAACCCGGCGCGGACCTCGTCGACCCAAGCGGTAAGGGCAATGGCGGAGCGTTCGAACAGATAGGAAAAACGTTCGCCTTCAGCATCGCTGACCGCTGGCACATGCTGCTGGTTGAGAGCGATAACCCACGGGAAGTCATCAGGAGTCATCGAACGAATATCAATTGCCATGACGTAAGTATGCGCGGATGCGGTCTTGGGTTAACAAATGTTGAGTGCCCGGAGTGCATCGACTTCGAGAATCGCTCTAATCTCAGCGTGTGCTCTTCCAAAAACGAACCGACATGATCCGACCCGAAGAAGCGTTACCAGGTCGCACCGAACCGATGGCCGTGGCCGAGGTGCACCCCGTTCTCGGCACACCACTGGTCGGGCCGTGGCCAGATGGACACGAGGTGATCTATTTCGCGATGGGGTGTTTTTGGGGAGCCGATCGCATCATGTGGCAAATTCCTGGCGTGCATTCAACGGCATGTGGGTACATGGGCGGGTGGACACCGAACCCCACATATGAAGAGACCTGCACATCGCGAACGGGGCACACCGAAATCGTGATGGTGGTCTTCGACCCGAATGTTGCGAATATCGAGACTCTGCTAGCGGCGTTCTGGGAGAACCACGACCCCACAACAGCGAACCGTCAAGGCAATGACATCGGCACTCAGTACCGGTCAGCGATTTACACGACGACCCCTGACCAACTTTTGGCGGTGGACGCATCTCGCGATCAGTATCAAGCATCGCTGTCGCATTCGGGATACGGAAATATTACGACTCAGATCTGTGACGCCGCCGAAGCTGGCGACGGTATCTTCTACTACGCCGAGGATTACCACCAGGGCTACCTTCACAAGTATCCCGCTGGATACTGCAACCATGGGTTCTGCCAAGTGGCGTACGCCACGCCATAACCGCTGCGTTAGTCGCCTTCAGTAAGCAACTTCCCTACGCGCAACTGGCTTGCGTGCAATCCGTCGGCTGCGACACGGTCGTCGAGGGCTCCCTGTTCAGCGATACCGCCGTTGTCGATAACGATGGTCCAATCTGCTGAACGCACAGTTGACAAACGGTGAGCGATCACGATCGCAGTTCAACCGGTGAGAGCGGCTGAAAGCGCGTCTTGAACCAAAGCTTCAATTTCGATGTCAAGGTGACTGGCATCATGTGGTGAGGGCCCATGCGCATGTCCTTATGTTAAGTACCCGTGGCGCAAGTGCATTACGGGCCTACCCTGAACTTATGACGTGGCATCGGGTGCTCTGTACGGTTGTCATAGCTGCATTCGCGGCATCATGTGGAGCGCCACAACCTGCGCGGCTGGTGTCGTCTGAGACGACGGTGAGTTCGTCGCAGCCCGCAGTCGACGACTCAAGAGAGCTTTCGGGTGAAACAGCCGTAGCTGAACCACAACTCGAAGATGTGGTGGTGCCTGATCTTGAGTGGACCCCGCTCAGTTCAGAGACCGATTCAACAGAGCTTGTCGTCCCTCTCGACTACAGCGATCCCGACGGTGACACCATCACTTTGTACGTCGTACGTCACTCTGCGCGCAGCCAAGATCGCCGCATCGGCTCTCTGTTGGTCAACCCAGGTGGTCCAGGGTTCGGTGGTTCAGTACTTGCTGCCTTTGCGTCCGAGATCTATGACGACGCGTTACTCGACCGGTTCGACATTGTCGGATGGGACCCACGCGGCACCGGGCAAAGCACTCCGGCTATCGATTGCATCGACGATTACGACCCGTTTTATGCAGAGGTCGACGTCACCCCCGAAACTAATGAAGAACGGCGAGCATTAGTTGAAATTGCGCAAAAGTTCGCTGACCAATGCGTCGGTACGAACGAAGGATTGACGACTCACGCAGGCACGAACAATTCGGCCCGAGATATGGATGTTTTGCGCCGGGCCCTTGGTGAAGAAAAGATCAGCTACTTCGGGTTCTCCTATGGAAGCGAACTTGGTGCTACTTGGGCGACACTGTTCCCCGACACAGTTCGAGCAGCAGTGCTTGATGGAGCAGCTGACCCGAATGCCGACAGCCTCGAGTCATCTCTGCAACAACTTGAAGGATTCGAAGCCTCACTCACCACGTTTCTGCAACGCTGCAGTAATAATGTCTCGTGCAAATTTCATAATGATGGAAACGCAGAGGCGGCGTTTGAAGCGCTGCTTCAAACACTCGATGCAAACCCGGCCCCGACATCTAGCGGTCGCCCGCCGGCCAATCTCGCTGTCGCCATCAACGGCGTGATCGAAGCGATGTACTCAGATTCATTTTGGCCGACCCTTGATGCAGCCCTTGCAGCGGCTGCATCTGGCGATGGTTCAGGATTGCTTGCCCTACACGACGCGTACTACCAGCGCCAACCAAACGGAACCTACGGAAATGAGCTTGAGGCATTTCAGACCATCAGTTGTGCGGACACCGCAGAACGCCTCAGCGTTGCCGAGGAGGACGCTCTCATTGACGACTACCGTGCGGTGGCTCCTCGACTTGTACCCGAAGGGTCAGCGGGCCAGTACTTCTGCACGTTCTTCCCCACGGCGCACGACCCGCGGGTCGACATCACAGGTGTTGGCGCCGGGCCGATTGTCGTCATCGGCACCACCGGTGATCCTGCGACTCCGCTCTCATCAACTGAGTCAATGGCAGATGCCTTGGATGATGGCCGACTCGTCGTAGTGGAGGCCGATCAGCACACCGGGTACGGGGTTAACAAATGTGTCAATGAACTCGTCAACGATTATCTCATCGAACTAATCACACCAGCTGACGACACAATGTGTCGCTAAACGACACATTTATGGAGACTGACAGTCGCCATCTCTTTGGCGGAAGGAGTGGGATTCGAACCCACGGAGGCCCGAAGACCTCAACGGCTTTCGAGGCCGTCCCATTCGTCCGCTCTGGCATCCTTCCGTAGACCGAGGCTATCGGCCAACGTTGGTCAGGGCGACTGCCGTTGCGAACTCAGCGTCGCCGGTCGGCGAAGAAGCGTTTCAAGAGTTGCGAGCTTTCCTCGCTTCGAACGCCGGCGATGTGCGGTATCCGATGATTCAACAACTCGGAGTTTGTGAGATCAAAGCAGCTCCCCGAGGCCCCAGCCTTCGGGTCGTGCGCGCCGAAGACGAGCATGCCAAGCCGGCTGTTGACCATTGCGCCAGCGCACATCACACACGGCTCAAGGGTGACCACCAGCAGGCACTCCTCAAGATGCCAGTTGCCGATGACGCTGGCAGCATCGCGCAAGGCAAGGACCTCAGCGTGAGCAGTTGGGTCGCCGGTCAACTCACGTTCGTTGTGGCGAGCTGCAATCACACCACGATGGTGGATGACGAGGGCGCCGACAGGAACGTCGCTATGGGATTCTGCTGAGCGGGCTTCCTCAAGTGCTTGCAACATCCACGTGTCGAGTTCGACGGTGGTGAAGTCGTCGGGTTTGAGAACTCCCATACCGGCAGGTTATGTCCATAGTGATCTGACGAGGCCAGTTTGGGTGACCTCCCGTAAGATGCGAGATGTGAACCCCCCCGTTCCCGTTGCCCCCCGGCAACGCATACCAAAATATGCGCCAAAGAGGGTGTTTTACGGCTGGGTTGTTGTTGGGGTTGCGGTCATCGCAGTTTTGATGACGGCCGGAAGCCGTGCTGCACCGGGGGCTCTTCTCGTTGACATGGAACGTTCAACCGGTTGGAGTACCACAACTTTGTCGATTGCTGCATCGATCAGTCTCGTAATGTACGGAGTTGGCGGGCCACTCGCAGCGTTAGTGATGTCAAGAATTGGTCTTCGGTCGACGACGGTAATGAGCTTGCTGCTAGCTGCAGTGTCGTTTTTGTTTAGCGCTCGAAGCGAATCACTGTGGTCGTTTTATCTTTGGTTTGGTTTTGGAGCGGGTCTTGCGAGTGGACTGATAGCGAGCGTCCTGGGCGCAACGATTGCTAATCGTTGGTTTGTTGATCGGCGAGGGCTAGTCACCGGGATTTTCGGTGCTTCAACGAGTGCCGGGTTATTGGTGTTCTTTCCATTCTTTACAGCGTTGGCTGCGAACTCGGGATGGCGTCGGTCCCTCGAAATTGGCGCGGTAATACTTGTGGTCACGGCAATTCCAGCGGCTTGGTTGATGCGTGATTCACCGGCTGATGTTGGACTTGCGCCCTATGGTGGCAGTCCCGAGCCAACTAGGGCCCCTGATCGTGGGCTCTTTCGACGAGCCGTGCGTCGACCAGAATTTTGGTTGCTTGCAGGCACGTTCATGGTGTGTGGGGTGACGAGCAATGGGCTTGTCGGCCAACACTTCATTGCTCACGCAACCGAGCATGGATTCGCCGAGGTCACCGCAGCGAATTGGCTTGCAGTTATGGGGATGTTTAATTTTGTTGGCACGCTGATCAGTGGCTGGCTCACCGATCGATATGACCCACGACGGCTGTTGTTTGCGTACTACTCGTTCCGAGGGGTGAGTCTCTTTTTCTTGCCGGTCGTTCACGACAACGTGTCAATTGGTGTCTTTGCAGTTCTGTTCGGCCTCGATTACATCGCAACAATTCCCCCGACGATCATGCTCTGCGCTGAGGCGTTTGGCCGACATAACGTAGGGGTCGTTTATGGCTGGGTGTTCGCAGCTCATCAGATTGGTGCGGCTCTTTCTGCATGGGGAGCGGCCGTCATTCGAGAGGCCTCGGGTGATTACACCTGGGCGTTCTCAGCCGGTGGAGGAACCGCCATCGCTGCAGGAATGTTGGTCACTATGATTCGACGGCCAACAATTTCGACGCCAGCTTTAGCGAGTTGACCTTCGGCACAACACAGGAAATTTACTTACCCGTTGATTACGGTGAGGTTGTGTCAACACTTGTAATCGAGCCATTCTTTGAAGGTCCCGCTGGCAGCGGTAACGGTGGTTGGACAGCTCGGCAGTTTTCAGAACACCTTGACGGTCCTCACACATTTGCCCTGCGTCATCACGTGCCACTCGGTGATGAACTCAATGTGGTTCGAGGCGACACCGTGCAGTTGCTTAACGGCGATGTGCCCATCATGGAGGCGACACCGTGGGAACCCGATGCAGTAACAACTGAACCCGTTTCGCTTGAGGACGCTGCGGAAGCGCGCTCGAGGTTCGTGCCGTTTCTCGATGACAACATTTCGATGACATGTTTCTCCTGCGGAATTCATCCAACGTCGATGCAGGTGCATGGCGCCCATCTTGGCGACGGTCGCTACGCAACAGATTGGACGGTGCCCGATTGGGCGACATCTCCTCTCGCTGCGTCCGCTTCCCTGTGGGCTGCGCTTGACTGCACCGCAGCGTTTTACGTGTGCGGCAGTGATGGTGAACGGATGGCGTTCACCGTCCAGTACGCCGTCGACCAGCGGCAGGAGGTCACTGCCGGTGAGCGCGTTGCCATTGTTGGCTGGAATGGTGATTACGAGCCCGTGTGGGATGGGCGTAAGCGTGGCGCGGCGTCAGCGGCATTTGACAAAGATGGTGGCGTTATTGCGCTCGCAAGGTCGTTTTGGGTGTCGGCCCCTGGGTGAGAACTCTCCCACTTGGCGTTCCTCGCCCGATCGACTGCTTCGTTATACGAACCTAAGCCGCAAGTGGCTGCCCGTGGTCAGCACATTGGTTCCATTGATGGCTCAGAGATGCTGGCATTGTCACCGGTTTCTGAATCTGTTTCCGTGCTTTCCACGTATGAACTGGCTTCAGTCATTCGAAGAGTTTCTAAGTCGTATTTTGCAATATGTGTCGCATCGATGGTCACAATTTGGTTACCGATCACGAGTGCTCGTGTAGTGCTATTCCACCAACGGCAATCTTCTGATACTGGATGTTCGAGTTCGACCGGTTCTGCGAATGTTTGAAGTTCGCTCATGCGTGTAACGGTGACGGTTCCGTTGTAGTTGGCGGTAGCAGTGAATTCACCTGCTGGCCACCAGAGGAAAGCCCTATGATCGTATTCAGCCGCCGACGCTCCACCGATATCAACCTTGTCAAGTCGCAATGGATTTGTTGAGTCGCTGACATCAAACAGACTGAGTTGCGTTCCAAGTGTTCGCCCTCTGTCATCGGCATCTTGGCCAATGCCGAGCAACTTGCCGTCAGCGATCGGATGCAAATAGCTCGAATATCCTGGGATTTTGAGCTCTCCAGCTGCAAACGGCTGAGTCGGATCAGTCAGATCGACCACGTACAGCGGGTCGGTTTCTCTGAATGTGACGACGTACGCAAGATCACCGATGTAGCGAACTGCGTAGATGCGCTCCGTCAGGCCAAGGCCGCCGACTTCACCCAAAACGTTATAGGTGTTGTTGTCGCCGGCCGTCAGAATGGTGACTGCGGATTCGCTGATTCCGTCAACGTTGCGTGTGGTGGCGATGCGTAGTTCGTCTCCGTGTTCGTTGAGGGCGAATTGACCGATGGTTTCGCCGGGGATTGCTCCCGATGCCAGGTGATACATCGTGTCATTCGTGTTGAACGAAAAAGAGTGGACAGATGTCTTTGGCCCGGGTTGTTGAGGCCATTCAACATCGCTGTTCCAAGCCGTGGTGGTGAAGTGCACACTATTTGCAGTTGCATACATTGTGTCAGCTCTCGACATGATGCCGAGCTGCCCTTGTGTGATTTCGTTGCGGTGAATGTCACGGGTTGCAACCCAGGTTGTCGTTTGCGCGGTTGGGGACTGCTCTGAGATCGCGATTTGATTGCAGTTGAGCGCTGAGTTAGTGACTCCGTCTTGGAAGACTCTTGGCATCCATTGGTCGATTGTCGAGCGTTCAATTTGTTCAATGTTGTGCTCGAGCGCTTCTTCTTCGGTCAGGTTGTCCTCCCATGGGGAGACGAAGTCAAGCTGGTCGCGGTTGGAGGTTTCTAACAAGATGCGGAGGTGACCGTTTACTGACCTCACTCCGACAGTTCGCCCGTCAAGAGTCTCTGTTGATTGAAGTTCAATGCTGCCATCTTCAGTGACGTTGAAGACTCTGATGTGCGTGGTGTCCCACGATTGCCAAAGGTTGGAGACCACTGCGAGTTGCCCATCGTGGAGTACGAGATTGTGTGTGCCATCAGGAAGGATGACCGAATCTGTCACACCAAGCGTTTCGACATCGATGACGTCAAGTTGGTTACTAGATGCACGGAAAATGCGGATGCCGTCAGTTTCTAAGATGTCGCCTTCATCGACCCCAACCTCTTGCGTGTTCGTCTCTGAGAAGTCACCTGTAGAGGAATCTGCCGACGCGTCTGACATTTCAGTCGCTCCAACGGATTCTTCGACTTCCATGACAGTTCTCTCTTCAAGAATCCAGTAGTCGCTTTCGAGCCCCCATGGAGTTACTTCTGTGAGAGCAATCGTTTTGATTTCATCGAGGATGACGTCGCATGCGGTGTCGAACAGCAATCCAGTTCGACCAAACGCTCCGGTGGGCGGGTTGGGCTCGGTTGCTGAAGAGGATGTTTCGGTACCTGATGAGTGCTGTCCGTCGGAGTCGGTGTCGTCGGCGATACAGCCAGTCGTTGTGAGTGCGGCAAGGAGGAGAATTGTGGTGTTCTTCACGTAGTTCATCATGTTGTCCTGTGAGTGAGGTTGTAGAGCAGAGCGTTACTCATCTGCTGACATGTTTGACGATGAAGGCGGGAAAACGGTTCCCAGTCTCGCCAACATTTTTTGGATAGTGCGCTGAGGGGTGCATTAGGTGTTTGTGTGCCAGTTCGGTCTGGCTGGGTTGGTCCGCTTTGTCGAACCTGTTTTCACTCGTTTCTCGAGCGGAGAATCTACCTATTCGCGGATGTTCAGTCGTCGGCGAGCAAACAACACTAAGAGACCACCGACTCCAAGCACAAGGAGCACTAGCGAAACTGTTCGGTCCGATGACCCTGTGGCTGGAAGCACAACGGTTGTCGTTGTCGGCGCAACGGTTGTCGTTGAAGCCATGGTTGTGGGGACTTCGGTTGTTGTCGTTGTGGGGTTTGCTATCCATTGGGCATACAACGTGAAATCAGCAGTCTGGTTGTGAGCTACACCGGTCGTGATTTCTGTTCCACCTGATGCTGCGGTGTGCCATCCGGCGAACGTGTAGCCGCCACGCGTCGGGTCAGAGGGTAGAGCATCGATGGTTCCACCAGCAATGGTTGTCACGTCACCATCAGATACAGCGGAACCGCCTTGGCTGTCATACGTGATGTTCAGTGGTGTTGGAATGCTCCTTATCGTCAGACCAGTCCAGTCAACATCGGCGGTGTCCCACGGCGAAGAGTTTTGGTTGCTGACCATTTTCATGACTACATCAACAGCCGTGTACTCGTAACCCTGATCGCCAGTCTCGACTTTGTTGTCGACATCCCAGTCGGTGTATTGAGTGGTGCTGAGATCGTGAAGCCAAGTGGGGTTCTGGTTCGTATTCGAGTGTTGTTGACCGAAACGGATGTTGTTCCCATCGGCGGTCAACTCGAAAAAGGCTTCGTAATCGTCGGTGGTAAGGATTACCGCATCTAGCCCCGTTTCACTGGTGTCCGTGTAATGGCGCGCAATAGTGTTTCCGGTTTGGTACTTAACGATTAGGAGGTACTGGTCATTTATGAAGGCGCCAGAGACTAGAGACGAATTTGACCAAGTGCTCGGGTCTTTTATGCCGATTGAGATGTTGCTGCGATTAGGGAATGCGGCGAAGAGGTCATCAAAGAAATCCTTGTCCATGACCAAGCGCTGACCGGCAGACAATTGTTCATTGAGTGAGATCCAACCCCAGGAACCGCCGATGGCGGCGATGGTGCCGCTCTGGTTTTGGGAGGGACCTTCAAGGGTGACGCCCGTTATTGAAGCTGAGGCAGTCATCGCCCCGCTTGCTTCACCGACGATGTCGGACCCAACCTGAACAGTGGAGGTCGACGCTGATGCCGTCATTGTTCCTCCCGCTGCGACCGACATCGCCGCAAGAGCGACCAACCCTTTTCGAGAGAGCATCAAGAAAAAGATATTGCAGACCTGAAGAAAAACGAAATTGGTTGGTTGGTCGATGGCTGGGATGAAATCTGTTTTGATGAGCTAGATGTGTCCCCAAAGAGAGCATTACCGCTTGGGGTTTTACCTATTCGATGACTTAGGCAAATTTTCTAAATCCCTTGGCGGAGAGGGTGGGATTCGAACCCACGGAAGGTTGCCCTTCACACGCTTTCCAAGCGTGCCGATTCGGCCGCTCTCGCACCTCTCCTAGTTGTGTTCCTGCACGATATCGCCCGGTATCGTGAGATTGTTCTCGCACGTCGGTCCCCGACGGGTGAGGTGACGGTCGGGTCCTGTGCGACGGGCGCCCGTGAATCAGGTCAGGCCCGGAAGGGAGCAGCCTTCAGCGGCATCGCTCGTGCGCCGCAGATCGCCTGGCCGTCGCCTCAGCCGACGGGGCTCTGCGCGTGAAACTTTCTTCAGCCTCGAAACGGCCGCAAACCATCTGCTGGAACGGTTCCAAGCCGACCGGCCTGAAAGTCTTCGAACGCCTTTTGTAGCTCCGTCCGGTTGTTCATGACGAACGGCCCATATTTCGCAACTGGCTCACGAATTGGCTCGCCGCCAAGCACGTAGAGATCAAGATCCTCATAATCAGACGCCGTGAAGGTCAACGAATCTCCAGCACCAAACACAGCGAGCCGACCGGTCTGCATCGGCACCTGCTCGGCTCCTACCGAACCCGCGCCACTCAGCGTGTACGCCAACGCGTTGTGGGCAGGCTTCCAGGGCAGTACCACTTGGTGACCGGCAGAAACGGTGACATGGCAGATGGTGATGGGGGTGTGAGTTCCACCTGGTCCTTCATGGCCATCGATAATGCCGGCAATGATTCTGATGAGCGACCCGGCATCGTGAGAAGTTGCGAGCACCACATCGGAGGGTTCAAGATTCTGGTAGCGAGGCTCGGTCATCTTCTCGGACGATGGAAGGTTGACCCATAACTGCAACCCGTGGAATAGGCCGCCGGTGACCACTAACGACTCGGGCGGGGTTTCAATATGCAGCACCCCTGAACCTGCCGTCATCCATTGCGTTGCGCCGTTGGTGATCGAACCACCACCACCGTGTGAGTCTTGATGAAGAAACATTCCGTCAATGATGTAGGTCACCGTCTCGAATCCGCGATGTGGATGCCAATCGGTTCCACGAGGCTCATAGGGCGCGTAATCCACCTCCCCCATTTGGTCCATGTGTATGAATGGGTCAAGGTCGGCATCGCTGATGCCGGCAAATGCACGTCGAACCGGGAACCCTTCGCCCTCTAATCCGCTGGGAGCATCGCTAACGAGTTTCACTGGGCGCGTCAACGAGTCAGGAGCATGAACGATTCGGGGAAGTGTTAGAGCATCGGCAGTAATTGCGGGCACGGGTGACAGTGTGCCTGAATACGACACTCAATGAGAGGTTTGGCAGCCATGAGTCGTTATCGCGAACTACGTCCCTGAGAGCGTTCGAGCACGGTCAGTGTTCCACGGAGTCTTAAAAATTGTCAAAACATTTTTGCTGTTCGGGAATTGACGTAACTCAACGCCGGTGCAGTGCATCTCTTTACGCCAGAATGTTGCAATGGACGTTCACGTCGTTGATGGCACCTACGAGCTGTTCCGGCAACACTTTGGTGCGACCGTCGGCGGAACTCGCACTCCAGGAGAATTCGATGCGACGACAGGTGTGTTGGCCTCGACAATTCAGCTACTGGCGGACGGCGCTACCCATTTGGGGGTAGCGAGCGATCACACCATTGAAAGTTTCCGAAACGGGTTGTTCGATGGCTACAAGGACGGGTCCGGCATGCTGCCGGAACTCGCCATGCAGATTCCGATTATGGAAGACGCTCTCGTGGCTTTGGGCGTGACAGTCTGGCCAATGGTTGAATTTGAGGCCGACGATGCGCTTGCATCAGCGGCCGCAGTAGCAGAAGGCGATCCTCAAGTGGACCGGGTGCTTATCGTTACTCCAGATAAAGATCTAGGACAATGCGTGGTCGGTGACCGAGTGGTGCAGTATGACCGCCGTAAAAGGCTTTTTGTGAACGAGGCCGGAATAATCGACAAATATGGTGTGGGCCCGACGAGCATTGCCGATTGGCTTGCGCTTGTCGGAGACGCTGCGGACGGTATCCCAGGGCTTCAAGGGTGGGGAGCAAAAAGCGCGTCATCAGTGCTCGCTCGCTATCAACATCTTGAACACATTCCTGATGAGGCGGGTCGCTGGGATGTAGTCGGGCTCCGCGGAGCTGCAAAGCTGGCAAACACCCTTGCAACGCGTCGAGATGACGCGATGTTGTATCGAACTTTGGCAACGCTTGTCACTGATGTCGAGGTTGGCAAGGTTGACGATTGGCGATGGAACGGGCCGACTTCTGAGTTCTCAGCGATCTGTGAACGCATCGGTGCACAGCATTTGGTTGAGCGCACGAAGCGTTTGGACACGTAGACGCGGTTCGGGGTTGTCCCAACTTGCGCTGGAACAACCCCGGCTTGTCACATGCCGATTCTCGGCGTGTAGTGAGAATCAGAACGTCAGTTTGGGGTGGCGATCACTGTGAGCTGGTAGTCAGCACTTCCCTCGCTTCGTGCAGGGTTGACGTAGATCGCAACACTCTTTTTGTACGACTGGTAGTAGACGCTCTGCTCCCAGCTGTCGCCACAGTGATACTTGACCCCGTCAGGGCCGCCTACACGCCAATCGAACCCCCCGCGGCCCTGGTTGTTGGCCTCAATGAAGCGGTCCTCCTCATCGCAGGAGAGGATGAATCGCAGGACCCCGCTTCTCATGTTGGAGTTGTCTAGACCGTCAACTTCAAAGCTATAAAAATCGCAGACATCACCCGAGTTCACAAGGTCGTTTGTAATGACTTCTGTATCACCGTTGACATCAAGCGTGTATCGGCTGAGATCCTTCACTTCATCGCAATCCTCGCCCTCCACTTCTGGTGTTGCAGCGATAGCGACGATTTCCTCGGATACTCGCTCTTCTGCCTGCGCTGTTGTCCCCGTTGCCGAAGTCGCAGTTGCGGAGCTGGTTGACGACTCCTCAGGTGACGACTCCTCAGGTGACGGCTCCGATGGGACCTCTTGAGCTTCATTCAGCTCGGTTTGAAGACGATCAACTTCATCTTGAAGGGCTGAGACCACTTCCTCAAGTTCCTCCATGTTGTCGAGTTCTCCAGCGGCATCAGAGATGTCTTGCTCGGAGGGTGCGATGGTCGTGGGTTGTGATTCCACGAGTTCTGCTGCACCACCACATGCTGCAGTTCCAAGCGTTGCAAATGCAGCGATTAAGACTCCGGTGGCCCGGAAGTTTCGGTTGGTTTTGAAATTGATGTTCACGGCTTGTTCTCCCCTGTTCGAGTGCCGATTGTTCGGCACAACGTTCAAGAGCGCTCACGAGGAGCGTTCTCGCACTTTTTCTTAAGTTTTTCTAATCTGACCACCAAGATTTGCTGACTATCAAGAAATAGCTACCCCGCCATCGCAGCAAATGGTTTCGCCGATCGTGTACGCCCCAGCGCGTGAACATAAAAAGATCGTGAGACCAGCAATGTCCTCTGCAGTGCCAACACGCTTGCGTGGGTTCGTGCGGGCGACGCCATCCCAGTCTGTGTTCTCGACATCACCACCACCACCAACTCCAGTGGAAAGCATCCACGTGGGAAAGGGGCCGGGAGCAATGGCGTTAAGAATGATGTTGCGCTTGACAAGTTTGGTCGCCATTTCACGAGTCAGCGCATGAACTGCTGCCTTCGAGGGACCGTACGAATGTGTATCGAAAATCGGTGCACGGAGTCCGTCGATAGATCCGATATTCACGACACGAGAAGGGTCATCTTCAGTTGCTCCAGCCTCGAGAAATGGCAAAAGTTGCTGCGTGAGGAAGAAGACACCTTTTACGTTGGTGTCAAAAACTTTGTCCCACCCTTTCTCTGGAAACTCCTCAATTGGAGCACCCCACGACACTCCGGCGTTATTCACGAGGATGTCAACTTGGGTCTCGCTCTCTGCGATTGCGTTAGCAAGCGAACCGATGCCCTCCATCGTTGAAAGATCAGCAGGAATTGAAACGCATTCGCCACCGTAGGTTTCTGACAGGCGCGTTGCCGTCGCATCACACTGCTCCGCTTTGCGCGATGAAATGTAAACCTTCGCTCCGTTAGCGAGGAGTCCAGCCGCGATCATTTCACCGATACCCCTAGAGCCACCAGTGACGACGGCAACTTTTCCGGCAACGGAGAACAGAGAATTTACAGAGAGGGAATCTGGGGTAGCCATGGACCCATCCTGACAGCAAGACGGCAAATCCCTGAAAGTGGTCGGAGCGAGAGGATTTGAAAACGTCGATTTCCACCTCTCAAAAGCAAAGTATTCAATTCAAATTTGACTCGATCCGTCGATACCAGTCGGCTGCAGAGGGAGTCATACTCGTGTGGCCACTGCAGATTTGGAAGGTGCGGAGATGAATCCCGGCGCCGCAGACTCAGTTGTCGTGGTGTCTGAGCACTCGCCGTCGTGCGCTCGTCCAAAGCGACAAATAATGCCCAAACCGCGAAACCCCCAAAGTCAAGGGAGAGGGCCGCGG
>DLTS01000092.1:14412-19476 GCA_002501485.1 Acidimicrobiaceae bacterium UBA7830 | reverse complement strand
CTGCGGTCTCATAGGACCACCGAGGATGACTTACTAGCTGAGCTCGAGGCCGAAATCGGAATTAAGCCGTGGTGTGCCCTCGAGTGATTTTCTCAGTCCCTCATGCTGATGTTCTCCAGCCGATTTTGCGACTGAGGATGATTCCATTCATTCCCCACAAAGATCAGATTCGTGAGTTCGTCTGCAACGTCACGTCTGGACTGTTGGGAGAAGTCCCCGCGAACAACACTGACGTGGCGTGTCTTAGCAGGTACGATGAGGGACACAACTTAATGACCTGCGGGGTTGGGTGTAAGTCCCGACCGGCGGTATAGCCCGCGAACCTCTGTTTCGGCAGAGGCCGATCCGGTGAAATTCCGGGGCCGACGGTAATAGTCCGGATGAGAGCAGGTGAACGGGCAGCACGATGTTGCTGTTCTCTTGTTGCTTGACCCCGCGCCGCACGCAACATGACAGAGACTTCTCACGACCTCGGCGCTTTCGACGCCATCTCACCCGGTGATGACACTGCGGCGATGCGCCTTGCTCTTGCTCTAGGGGCGTCGGTGCGCAAGAGCACCTCACCGAATCCGTGGGTTGGTGCTGTTGTTGTTGCAGCTAACGGCGAAGTCGTCGGCACCGGAGCGACAGCACCTGTTGGCGGCCCCCATGCAGAAGCCACGGCCCTACAACAGGCCGGTGATGCTGCGCGAGGTGCAACTCTTTTTGTCACGCTTGAACCGTGTTGCCATGTGGGCCGCACTCCCCCATGCGCCGATGCAGTCATCGCATCGGGAGTTTCGCGAGTCGTTATTGGCATCGTCGACCCTGATGAGAAGGTTGCGGGCAATGGAATCTCACGACTGCAGGCCGCCAACATTGCTGTCGATGTCGGTGTGGCTTCAGAGGAGATCACCGAGCAACTGCTTCCCTATATTCACCACCGCAAAACAGCGCGACCGTTCGTGCTGGCAAAGATTGCAGCTACTCTCGATGGCCACACCGCCGCGGAAGATGGCTCCTCGCAATGGATCACAAGTGACGCCGCCCGTTGCGATGCCCATCGACTTCGGGCAGAAAGTGATGCCATCGTCGTTGGTGCCGGAACGGTTCGAGCCGATAACCCATCGCTCACCGTGCGGCATGTCGAAGGACGTGACCCACTTCGTGTCGTGCTCGGCTCGGCGCCCCGAGACGCGAACATCCACCCTTGCCTTGAATGGAATTCTTCAATCGATGATCTTCTCGATGAACTCGGAGAGCAAGGATGCCTACAGTTGCTGATTGAAGGTGGACCAACGGTGCTCGGATCATTCCACACCGCTGGTCTGATCGACCGCTGGGCCGTCTACCTTGCACCGGGATTTATGGGAGGAAGCCCACGCTACCCACTCGTGAATTCGACGCCCGCGGCATCGATTTCAGAGTACGCATCAGGAAGAGTGCTCGAAAGCCGCCATCTCGATTGTGATGTCATGTTGCTCGTTGAACCCCCACACCGAAACGGAGTATCCACGTAATGTTCACCGGAATTATTGAAGAGGTAGGCGTTGTCGAATCTCTCGAATCAGGTCGCCTTCGTATTACGGCTTCGACCGTGCTCGAAGGTGTCGGCCTCGGAGATTCAATAGCCGTGAATGGTTGCTGTCTCACCGTTGTTGAATACACCGAAGCAATGTGGGAAGCCGATCTCTCAGAAGAAACGTTGATACGTACGGCTTTTCGTCAACTTGGAGTTGGAACTTTGGTGAACTTGGAGCGCGCCGTTGCAGCGTCTCAGCGAATGGGTGGCCACATCGTGCAAGGCCATGTTGATGCTGTAGGCACCATTGTGCAGCGAGTCCCCGACCTCCGGGTTCGCGTACCCGCCGAATTGACAAAGTACATGGTCGAAAAGGGGTCGGTCACCGTCGATGGCGTCAGCCTGACCATTGTTGATGTAGTCGACGACACGTTTTCCGTTGCGGTGATCCCGCACACTGCTGACGTCACCAACCTTGGCAGTAAACACCCTGACGATCTCGTCAATATCGAAGTCGACGTGATTGCAAAGTATGTCGAGCGAATGATCACCCCTCACCTCAACTCATGAATGGATAACAATGAGTACTGAAGCTAATAACGACACCATCCGACTTGACCCGGTTGAAGAGGCAATTGCTGTAATTGCTGCTGGAGGCCTGGTTGTTGTCTCCGACGACGAGGATCGCGAAAACGAGGGCGACCTCATCATGGCCGCAGATGCTGCTACCGACGCATCGATCGCATTTTTTGTGCGTTACACCTCAGGAGTGATTTGCGTATCGCTCGACGGCGACCGTTGTGCGGACCTTCGTCTTCCGCCAATGGTGCCGCCAATGGCTAACAGCGAGTCGCAAGGAACCGCATTCACGGTGACAGTCGACCTGCGTTCGGGAACAACCACCGGGATTTCTGCCGCTGACCGAGCAGCAACCATTACGGCACTTGCTGACCGGTCAATCCCAGCCGAAGAGTTCAACCGACCCGGACATATCTTTCCTCTTCAGGCACGTCCCGGCGGCGTTTTGAAACGCGCAGGACACACCGAAGCAGCACTTGACCTCGCCCGACTTGCAGGCCGAGAATCAGCGGGAGTGTTGTGTGAACTTGTCTCCGAAGATGGTTCCATGATGCGAGGGCCCGAGCTCCGGGCGTTTGCTGACGAACACAATCTTAAGTTCATTTCAATCGCCGATCTCATCAGATACCGACGGCGTAGCGAGAAACTCGTAGTCCGATCGGCGGAGGCCCGACTCCCCACCGAGTTCGGCGAATTTCGGGCCTACTCGTTCCAAAGCCTTCTGGATAATGAAACCCATCTAGCCTTCGTAAAAGGCGATGTTTCCGACGAGTCGAATGACGAGCCGATTCTTGTGCGCGTGCACAGCGAATGTCTCACAGGTGACATCTTTTCGAGCATCAAATGTGACTGTGGACCACAACTCAATGAGGCGATGCGACGTGTCGCAGAAAATGGTCGAGGCGTAGTCGTCTACCTGCGAGGACACGAGGGCCGAGGCATCGGCATCAGCCACAAGCTTCGGGCCTATGAGCTTCAGGACTCAGGCCTCGATACGGTCGACGCGAACCTCGAACTTGGCCTCCCAGTTGACAGTCGTGAATACGGCATCGGCGCGCAAATTCTCGTGGATCTTGGTGTTCAGCGACTTCGACTTCTCACTAACAACCCCGCCAAGTTCGGCGGACTTGAGGGTTTCGGAATCACAATTGAAGGGCGCGAGTCAATTCACGTGCCCGTTCACCCAGAAGCCGAGCAATACCTCAGAACAAAGCGCGATCGTATGGGTCACCTCTTCCCCGAGGACGACCAATGAGTAAGAATCTCACCACCGGAATCGCTCCAAAGCTCAATGGCGCCGGCCAACGAATCGTACTCGTCTGCGCTCGGTGGAATGACCTGATCGTCAATCGCCTCGAAAACGGAGCACGCCAGGAGTTGCTCAACGCCGGAGTTGCCGAAGGCGACATCACCTCAATCAAGGTGCCCGGAGCACTCGAAATACCAATCGCAATTAAAGCAGCTCTCGCAACGGGCGCCTTCGACGCGGCAATCGCGCTCGGTGTGGTGTTGCGGGGCGACACCTACCACTTCGAAGTGGTGTCGAATGAGAGCGCATCCGGAATTATGAGAGTCGGACTCGACTCAGGACGCGTGGTCACGAATGGAATTCTCACTGTCGAAACCGAAGCCCAAGCAGATGAGCGGTCTGTGGAAGGACCGGGAAATAAGGGCGCAGAAGCTGCCGCTGCGGCTCTCGAACTTCTTGCGGTCTTCGAGCAACTGGTAGATAAGTAAATTTGCCTATCGCCGCAACGATGTGAGAGTTGGGTGGCGAGCGACCTAACATCTCCGTCATGGTGCTCCCCCACGAATTCGGCCCGATGTTTGAAGACTTCACGGTCGGCGGACAGATACCTCCGTTACCGTCGATAACTCTCACCGAAGGTGATAACTCCTGGTTCCGCGCAGTCACCGGTGACCAGCATTTGCAGACCGCTGACCGCATGATCCATCAACAGGTGTCTGGTGACTCTGATGCGCTTGCGAATCCTGGTCTTGTTATGCACTTTTCGATCGGGCAGACAACAAATGCCACGCGGCGAGCAATTGCCAATCTCTATTACCGCTCGGTTCGAATTCTTCGGCCGGTGCATATCGGGGAGACGCTCACCACGACCACAACCGTGCTCGGCTTACGAGAATCAGCGGCCAAGGGTGACCAGCACCGCGGAAAGGTCTGGTTGGGCATCACGACCTCGTCTGAACATGGTCCCATTGTTCAGTATGAGCGTTGTGCACTGATCCCCGCTCGGGCTGGTGGAACAGGCCATGCCGATGACATTCCGGGGCCGTCGGACCCTACTCCTCTCAGCGAACTCGTCGGAACGGTTCCTGACTGGAATCTGTCCACTCTGCCCTTCTCTGATTGGTCGATCGATGAGGAGCGCGCCGACCCACTCCGAGATCACATCGATCTTGCGGCACCATTTGCGCGAAGCACCTTTAATCAGGCGGCGGTACACCGAGACCAGACTCTTGGTGCTGGCGGCCGTCGTCTTGTTTACGGGGGGCATGTTCAAGCTCTTGCGCAGGCATCTCTTACCCGAATTCTTCCGGGCCTCGCCCACGTCGTGTCATGGGATGGATGTGATCATATTGGCCCCGCTTATGAAGGCGATCTCCTTGAATTCAGTCACCGTCTTGTTGAGGAATTGCCAGTTGGTACTGGCAGATTGCTGCGCTTGGAAGTCAATGGCTCGACGGTTGATGGAGGGTCAGGCCATATTCTTCGCTGGACACCTGTCGTGTGGGCACCGTGATTTAGGTGCTGTCTTACAGGTGAAAGTAATCACTCCACAAAGTAGTGCCTCAACCGCATTTCGTGAGGCCACGAAAGAGTTTTCATCCGTGTAAAATGCGCCACTCGAGACAAGGGTGCTCATCGGGTACTTCTTTCTTCGCGCAGCAACGAGTTAGACGGTGCGCGCCACCAGCCGAATGTCCGCAAAAACTAGGTTGCTGCGGATTGTTCAGCACTACCC
>DLTS01000092.1:11855-14147 GCA_002501485.1 Acidimicrobiaceae bacterium UBA7830 | reverse complement strand
CCCCACCGAGAGCGGTCCTGCTGGAGTTGCGAGGTCCGCAGAGGCTGCGGATTGTTCAGCGCTACCCCAAATGCCCGACTGCGTAAGACCCTTCGATGCTTGAAAGCGACTAACCGCTCCCGCCGTCATCCTTCCGTAAATTCCATCAACTGGACCAGGATTATGACCCGCATACGAAAGATAACGCTGGACCGACCTCGTTGAATCTGGATCCGCGCTCCCCACCGAGAGCGGTCCTGCTGGGAACATGGTTGAGTTGGAAGGGGGCGTCTCCACTGCCACAGAACCAAGTTCTCTCGCCTTCAGGGCATCAGTTGGAGTCCACTGATTTGTAACGGCAAGTGAACTCTGGCGTTGGAAACGGTTAAGTGCTGCGAGGGTCATCCTTCCGAAGTCACCGTCAATTGGTCCTGGTCTGAAATTGTATTCAACGAGAAAACGTTGAATTTTTCTCACCGAGTCTGTGTCATTCGACTTGAAACCAATCGGGCCGTCTGGAACATCGACGGTGGTGGTCAAAACAGGATCTTCGCACTGACTAGAAGTCGAACAATCGTCAGTGTCAGGAGCCTTGAAAGTCTCGTCTAGAACATCAGATAGTTGGGAAACTAGCCATGCTGAGAATTCGGCGTTTCCGGTCTTCGTGAGATGTACACCATCGCTTGCAAACCAACGGTCACTTGAGGCACCTGAACTTGCATTCGACCAATCCAGAATCGTGAGATTCGACCATCGGGTCGAGGCTTCCGAAAGGTTTGTATTCGATTGGGCATAACTTCCTGAGCGGGTGGAAAGATTAACCCAAGCGACAGCCGGTGCTCCTTTTTCTTCGAGAATATTCATTGCCGCATCTATTGACTGAGCGGTAAGGCCACCGTTATAGCCGAGTTCAATTACAACAAGGTCAATACCTTCTGGGATTGCCTCCAGCGCTCCGAGACCGTTTTCCCCGTTTGGCGATGAGCCAACAGGTCTGCTCGTGAGGTTGTCGAATGAAGGATCAGGGAAGAGTTGTGACGAGAGGGCATCAAAGGCCCCTCCGAGGCCTCGGCTTGTAGCCCCAACTCCTACTGAGTCTCCGACCTGAGCCATTCCAAGGTCGCTTCGATTAGCTACGGTAAGTTTCTCAACAACAAAGCCCGGGCTAAGCAAACCGAATGCAGCACGAAATGCGAGCGCTGACACGTAAAGGTTGGAGTTCAGCCTCACTCGATTTGCATAAATACCCTCGTAGGCAGATACCGGGTTTTCCTCAGTTGAGACTCCATTGAGATCAGCCGATGGGTACTTGGCAGAAATTTCTTCAAGCGTGATTACTCTGGTCCAGGTGTGATTCGGATTTCGAGAAGTTGCATCACCGAGGTCTTCAACACTTGGGAACGCACCACCTGCGGTATTCGGCCCATTGGAGGATGAGTACTCCGTTGAAGCAATCTGACCGGCGTTTGCTCCTGTGGACCACCGGCGCACTTTCCCACTTGTTTGACTAATGGCAGAGTCTGTCTGCGGCCTTTCGACCGATATGACGGATGCGCTAGAGGACGGACGCTTGGCGGCTCCGCCATAGACTTGGCAGGACTGCGTATCGCACGTATCCGCGTAGCTATAACGACTCTCCGATAGGACGTATGACCTCGCAGCAACGGATTGAGCCATAAGCGCGTTCATCCCTGCTCCGCCGCCTGCGTCACCCCACGATGCGCTGACCTCTTTCGGGACCACTCCTCTCAAGTAGTTATCAACTGAAACTTCGTTGACAAGCCGTGAGCCAGCATTGCTTTGCAGGAACTCGATTGTTCCTCGGTAGTGAATGAGTTGCTGACCAGAACAGACAGCAAGAGCATCTCCGGCATCACCGGATGATTCATCTTGATCGACACTCACAACGATCGGTCCAGAGATTCCTGTGCGAACGTCTCCCCATGCAACTTCTTGGGTATCTTCGCCCGAGGCGTATGCGATGGCAGCGACCGCATCATCACGGCCCCAATCACCCGTTGCCGGCATTTCTGCTGCGACCTGGAACCGAACAAGGGCGCCTCTAGTCATTGATCCGAAAATTCCATCCACCGGCCCAGCGTTGAAGCCCTGGTCATTAAGAAACCGCTGCAACTTGCGCACTTCGACGTTGCGGGTTGACCCAGTCTGCAGCGAGACATCGGTAATGTCCATCATCTGCAATGATCCTTGAAACGCCTCCTCAGATGACCAAGTACCGTTATCTGTTAAACCGACTGAGGCCTGAAATCTCGCAACTGCGCCTGCGGTCATTGGGCCAAAGATTCCATCCAC
>DLTS01000092.1:0-11461 GCA_002501485.1 Acidimicrobiaceae bacterium UBA7830 | reverse complement strand
TTTGGCGGGTCGAATTCTGTGTGAACGGACCAGATGGCAAGAGGAAGGATGAATCGCCACAAGTTGAGTTCGGTGATGACTGCATCGTGAATCGATTCGTTCCCGTGCGAATGAGTCGCACAGAGTTGCCAACCAAGACATTTTCCCCAGCAAATGTAACCGTGAGCGGACCGCTGGTTGAGACAAGAGTTACATCCTCGGTATTGTCCCAAGCAGTTAGCCGAACTCTGATATCGGATTCTTCAACATCAGCGAGGACTGTTCCGCCGTAGTAGAAGTCAAGTATCTCCTCCCACGTCCATCCATGATCAACAGCCCATCCGTACGCGCCATACTGACTCATTCCACGACCATGTCCATAGCCGGTGCCATGAACGATATATCCAATGGCATCGTCGCTGTGCCAAACCTCAGCTGATACTGAGTCTGGGAGAATAAACACCGCAAACACCGCAAACAACGCGATGAAATATTTCAGCCGATCTTTAAAAGGCACACCAAAAACCCTACTGCTTAGTTCGATCCTGAACCGGTCATGCTTTTCTTGCGAATTCGTAAGCTCGGAGAGCGTCATTCACATAGTCCAAATTTTGAAGTATTCTCGGGGTCTTGGCGATACTAGTTACGGGAGGAGCTGGATTCATCGGCTCCCACACGGTCCGTCTCCTGCGGGCGCTTGGTCGAGAGGTCATTGTTCTTGACTCACTTGAACGAGGTCACAAAAAAGCACTTCTTGGTGCCGAACTCATTGTTGGATCGATTAACGATGAGGCCCTGGTCGAAAAAACTTGCCGTCAACACAATGTCTCCGCAATCATTCATTTTGCCGCTTACAAGAGTGTTGGTGAATCAATGTCATCACCCGGGATGTACTGGAACAACAATGTTGCCGGCACTGTTCATCTTGCAGAAGGTGCTCTCGCTGCTGGAGTACAGCAGATGGTCTTCTCATCATCTGCATCTGTCTACGGGAATCCTAGGACCACACCGATTGCTGAAGACGCAGAGATTCGTCCAGAAAACGTGTACGCCGAGTCAAAAGCAACGATGGAGCGTGTGCTCTCGTGGTATGGCGAAACACACGATCTCCGCTCGGTGAGCCTCCGCTATTTCAACGCAGCCGGGGCCAGTCTCGATGGAGTGATTGGCGAAAACTGGTCTGTGACGACGAACCTCGTGCCCCTTGTCATGAAGGCTGCCCTTGGCGTATCAGGCCCGGTACAGGTCTTTGGAAATGACTACCCCACGCCTGATGGCACCGGCATTCGGGACTATATCCACGTGGAGGATCTTGCCCGTGCCCACGTCGCTGCCCTTGACTACCTCGCCGCTGGTGGTGCAAGCACCACCTTGAACCTTGGAACGGGTGTCGGGTCATCGGTCATCGACATACTTGACCGCACCGCAAATGAGGCTGGTCACGAGGTCCCATACGAGATAGTCGAACGGCGGGTTGGTGACCCTGCGGTTGTCTTCGCAGACCCTTCTGCTGCCGAGCGAGTTCTTGGCTGGACTTCCAAACTCACCCTCGACGACATCGTTCAAAGTGCGCACGCGTGGCACGCGTCGCAAGTATCAAATTGAAAGGGCACGCATCACTCTGATGAACTCCGTGCGACGCTGCGCTCCCTGCGCCGAATGATTGCAGCTTCAAGTGCTCTGAATGCGCCGACAACTCCGTCGATTTGGGAGTACGAGAGGATGAGCACGCTGAGGCCGAAAATAAAGTTTGCTCCTCCCCCGATGCCGATGGTCTCGCCGATAAGCGGGAACAACCACAGACTCAAGACGCCCCACAGGGCACCAACTGCCGATGACAGTCCGCCTATGACTGCTGCGGCGTAGAGCCGAAGCGCCATAAAGACGTCAAAATCGTTGGCTTGCACGAAGGGAAACAAGATGACACCGAGGGCACCAGACACACCGGACAGCGCAGCAGAGAGACCTAGCGCTGCTGACCGTGTTCTAGCAATCGGGACTCCAAAGGTTGCTGCAGCGAGCGAATTGTCGCGTTGCGCCTTTGTTGCTCTTCCCCACCGGCTCTGCAAGAAATTCGCTGCAACCACCATGCAGAGCACGATGACGAACATCGTGACGAGGTAGCGGTACACGAGATCTTCAATCGGTAGCCATGACGGTGGAAGAAGTTCTCGTTCGAGGTTTCTTCCACTTGGGCCCCCAGTAATCGAACGGCACCATCTCGCAAAGGGTGGGAACGCTATCGCATAGCCGAATGACACAAGGGCAAACTGCGACTCTCGAACGCGAAGCGATGGAAAACCGAGTACGACACCGACACCACCAGTAAACAACGCTGCCAACGGCAATGCCACGAGAATTGGTAGCCCGAAATCGTCGCTAAATGAAACGAGAGCGAACGCTCCTACGCCAACAAAGACAGATTGGCCAAGACTGACAATTCCTCCTGCGCCAAGCGCCACATTTACTCCGAGCACTGCAAGTACGAGAACGAGGAAGCGCGCAAAGTTTCGGAGTTCGTTCTGTGTGAGCAACAAAGGCAATACGAGTATCGCCGCTACAACGATTGCGCCTAGTAGAAAGCTTGCTCCTTTCCTGCTCATACCCGCTCCACCGGGCGCTGCCCAAAAAGACCCCACGGGCGAAACACCAGAACCGTGATCAACACAATTAGTGCGGCAACGATTGACATCTCGGTAGGTAGGCCGAGATAGCCCGGAATGAGCGTTTGGGCTTGCGCAACGATGATTCCCCCAATTACGGCTCCTCGGAGCGAATCGAAGCCTCCAAGGGTGACGGCCGCAAGGGAATAGATCAACGTACGGAACATGAGGGACGAATCAAGAAGAGACATCGATGCAGCCAGGCTGGCAGCGAGAGCGGCGAGTGCTCCAGAAATCCCCCAACCGATCGCCATGAGTTTCTTCGGTTGAATTCCAACAAGTACCGAGCTTGCTCGGTTGTCGGTGAGTGCTCGAAACGAAAGACCTGCTTTGGTCTTCGACAAAAACAATGTCACGAGGCCGCAAGCGATAATTACGACCACCCAAGCACCAATCGTTGTGTATCGGAGTCGAGCACCGAAGACGCTTACAAAATCGTTCGACCCCGATGGGAACAGTTCACCGAAAATACGCCCGCGCGTGCCCCACTGACTAGAAATCACCGCGCTCACACAAATAAGAAGTGCAATAGAGCGATTGAGGGCACGCTGTGGGGTTGATTCATCAAAATCTCGCATGAGCGCACGCTGCAACGCAACAGCAAGCACCGCCGCAACAATCACTGCCAAAAGCGTTGAGATCCATAAATGGAACGGATGCCCCGGCAAATTCGAAAACAACGCTGCACCGGCCACGAATGATGCAGCTGGTGAGGCCATAGCGAGTGCAAGATAGCCACCGAAGAGTCCAATCTCACCCTGTGCGAGGTTGACTCGCCCGGTCGCGCGATGGCTTATTGCAATAGCAACAGCGAGAGCCGCGTAAATCGAGCCGTTAAAGAGCCCGTCCAATAACCGCTGAATGAGAAGTGTCACGAAATCCTCACCGATACAAAAGTAGTGCCGGTGGGCTTTCGCCCACCGGCACCACTTGAAGTGATTACTTACTGAGAGTAATTACTCAGCAACCTTCGCCTGGAACCCAAGCACAGTTCGGTGAAAGACCGCTAAGGTCAATCGTTCCGCCCTGCTGGACCCAAGTCCGATTAGCGAGGTCGTACTTTGAAATGTCGGAGCCTTCAACGAAGTATGCATCCTCATTTCCGTTCAGGTTCATCTTGATGCCATCAAGCAGAGCCGGGTGCGTGAAGTTCAGGAGTCCACGCTGGGCAAGCATGATGTTGGTGCGGTTGATACCGCCCTCAAGATCGGCTGCAATACGGAGGACTTGCTCCCACACAATTCCGCGGTTAGCGAAGCCTTCACCTTGCAGTGAAATCGACGAGTCGCCGCCGTACTCATCCAACTTCTCGTTGGCGTATGAGATCCAGAGGTCATCTGCGTAGCCAGCATCAGTTGTGTCCTTGATGCCACCACCGACGATGTACCAGCCATCGGCATCCTCACCTGCTGGGTCCATGTAAGCCGCAATTGACTTACACACCGATGGCGTGAAGACTGCTTGCGCGTTCTCGATGATGCCGGAACGGCCTGCTTCTTGGATTGCCAACACGCAAGGGTTACCGGCGGTCATCGAGATGAAGACGTCCGGGTTGGTTGCGGCGAGCGTGGTGACTTCGTTGGTCAGCGTGGCTGATGCTGGGTCGTGACGGACGATCTCAAATTTAGCGATGTGGTCACTATTTTCAGCAAAGTCCTTGAACGCCTGCTCATAGGCAAGACCGAAGTCGTTGTCCATGACGAGACCTGCTACGACAACACCTGGCTCGGTGTTGGCTTCAATCCATGCTCCCCAAAGAAGAGCCTCGGAGGCGTAGCTGAGCTGGTAGCCGGTGGTCCATGGATGGTTGACCGGGTCGCCCCATGCCTGGTGTCCAGTTGCGACCATCACCTGTGGAACACACTGATTGTTGAACTCTGGCTGCACTGAGAAGGTGTTAGGCGAACCGAGCGTGTGACCAACGAGTGGCTTCGTGCTCTGGAAGAACTCGCTCCAAGCTTCAATGGTCTTAGTAGCAACGTACTCATCGTCCTTCACAATGACTTCGAAGGTGTATCCACCGATACCACCCTGATCGTTGACCATGTCGAAGTACGCACCGAGTCCGGCGTAGATGTTGCCATAGACGGCGAGTGAACCGGAGTTAGCGGTTGTGACACCGATGGTGATCACACCGTCATCGAGGCCTTCGTCGTTGTTCCAACCTTCTGGGCACTCGTTGGTATCAATTGTGAAACCTGCAGGTCCGACGAGAATACCGTCATCGCCAAGACCCCAACCCTCGGCTTCTGCTGCTGCTACAACCGCTGCACGCTCCGAGGCCCAAAGTTCTTGCCAGCCTTCAAGCGTGGTCGGCAGTTCAGCTGCTGCTTCTGCGTCTTCTTCTGATGCCTCTGCGAGAGCATCTGCTGTTTCTTCTTCGCTCGCTGCGCCGCCGGTATCTTCGGCCGGCTCTTCAGCAGCTTCTTCAGCAGGTGCATCAGCTTCTTCAGATGCTGCTTCACTTGCTGATGAAGTATCGGAAGCGTCGTCTCCACCACATGCTGCGGCCACCATTGCGACCACTGCGAGGGCGGCGAAGTTCTTCTTCATCCTTCTCATGTATCTCCCCTTTTTGTTGTTTCGATGAGCCGGGACGACTCAGCGACTTTGTTATTGAAATGTGACGTTATCGGAATTGTAAATAAAGAATCTGTCACGACAGGCGTGTCAGATTTTCGGGTAGTGGAGGTGCTTTTGGATCAATTCGGTACACCCTCTGCATAAAAGTTGGTTTCAATGATCCAACAATGCCTCGAGGCATAAAGAAGGTCACAATCACGAGGATTACGCCGAAAATTAATGCCGAGAACGGACCTTTGCCGTCGAGAACAAAAAGTCCGAAGTCGATATTTACATTCTTAGAGAACTCCTTCACGAACACGATAACGAACGCACCGATGAAGGCACCACCAAGAGTTGCAACACCTCCGATGACGAGTCCCACCAACATTTCGACTGCGAGTGGGAACAAGAAGTCCTGCTCGGCGACGAATCCTTTATCGAGTGCGAGAATCGTTCCCGAAAGCCCACACATTGCTGCCGAGGTTCCAAAGGTAAAGACCTTTTGGCGCACAAGGTTAACCCCGCTCACCGCAGCACCCGTCTCGTTGTCACGAATAGCGATAATTGCTCGCCCCGCACGGCTGTTGAGAAGGTTTCTCACTGCGAACGTCACCACAAGAACCATGGCCACAATTAGGAAGTACCGATAACGAGCGGGCTCTGTCTCGGTGAACCCGAGAGCCTTTCCGAGGCCCGTCGGAATCACCTTCTCGTCAATGATGCGGCCGTTGGCGCCACCAGTTTTCTCCGCAATCCCAAAGGTTTCAATCTTTGCTAGGGACGGGAACACCACGGCTACCGCGATTGTGATTACCACTAGGTACAAACCTTTAATGCGTAGCGCCGGTAGTGCTAGTAGCGAGCCAAAGGCGAAAGATGCCGCCATTGAGAACGGAATCACCATCCAATAATCAAACCGCAAGTCCTGCACGAGCCAAGCTGTTACGAAAGCACCCAAACCAATGAAGGCACTGTGCCCGAGTGCGAAAAGCCCTCCGTAACCAAGAACCAGGTTCAGGCCCATAATGGCAATCGCCATCGCCCACATCCGGTTTACGCGTCCCACCTGATATTCCGGGAGGATAAATGCGACTGCGATGAGGATAACCAGGACAATCGCCATGAGGATCATCATGTGCGTGCGGTGCTTTGAACTACCGCGTTCTACAACAATTGGAAACATGATAAATCAGACCCTTTCAATTCGCTTCGTGCCAAACAGGCCGCTGGGTTTAAACCACAGCACTGCCAACAAGATGAGTACTGGAATCAGTAACGGTGTTGCTGGCAGGAACTCAAGAGGCGGATGTTCGAGGCCAAAATGCCAGGAGCCGAGGTAGCCGTTGCCGAGCGATTTCGTGAGACCGACAATCATTCCACCAATAGCTGCTCCTCCAACCGAGTCAAGACCACCAACGGCTGCAGCTGCAAAGGCGTAGATGACGATCGCTGCCATCATGCTTGGCTGCAACGTGATACGTGGTGCAACGATGACGGCGCCAAGGGCGCCGAACGCCGAAGCAAGTGCCCAGCCGAAACTCAAAACCCGACCAGTGCGGACTCCGACGAGTCGAGCTGACTCAACGTTTGCAGACACTGCGCGGAATGCGAGACCCATCTTGGTCTTGTTCAAGATGATGAACAAGATGTAGAGAACGACACCGAGGGTGACGATTGTGCCAATGGTGTCGTAGAACAAGCGGGCGCCAAAAATGACGACCTTGTCATCTGAGCCGTTCGGGAACATTGCTGGCATTACTCGAGCCTGATAGTTCCAGATGATTCCTGCAATTGCGTTGATTCCAAGGAAGAGTCCAAGCGTGATCAACACGACCGGCAGGTGATCTTCTGGGTCGAACGGTCGCGTGAGCGTTCGCTCGATCGTGATCCCAACTCCTGCGGAGAGCACCATCGCAATGATGGCAGCCACCCAGATAATCAAATATTGATTTCCGAGGAAGTCAAGAATGCCGCTTTGAACCGCAAAGATGTAGGCGAAGAACGCACCAAACATTGCCATTTCGCCTTGAGCAAAGTTGATCAAAGTTGTGGCTTTGAAAATAAGGACAAGGGCGACGGCGATCGAGGCGTACACCGCCCCGTCACTCACCCCGTCAAAGATACGTTGAAGTAATAGTTGCATCTACGGTCCCCCTTACGCTCCGAGATACGCGGCCTGAACCGCTGGGTCATTACGAAGTTCCTCAGCGGAACCCGAGCCTGTAATTTCTCCGGTCTCAAGCAGATAACCGCGATCGGCAATCTCGAGCGCCAGGTTTGCGTTCTGCTCCACGAGCAGCATCGATGTGCCTTGCTCTTTATTGAGTTGGGCGAAAGTCTGGAAGAGATCTTCAATGATGAGCGGCGCAAGACCAAGTGATGGCTCGTCTAGCAACATCATTGTCGGTCGGCTCATTGCGGCCCGAGCCACAGCGAGCATTTGCTGTTCACCACCAGACAACGAGCCAGCGGCTTGTGTTCGACGCTCACCAAGCACCGGATATTTCTCAAACCACATTTCGATGTCTGACTGAACCTCATCGTCGGTGCGGGTGTAAGCACCTACTTCAAGATTTTCAAGCACAGTGAGCGCAGCAAATGTTCCACGTCCCTGCGGAACATGGGCAACACCGGCGTTCACGATGTCAGCGGTGTCTGCTTTTGAGATATCCCTGCCATTCAGCATGACCGTGCCCTCGGTTGCAACCATGTTGCAGATCGCTCGGAGAGTCGTGGTCTTTCCGGCACCATTGGCACCCAGCACCACCACGATCTCGCCCTCGTTCACTTCGAGGTTGACACCATGCAATGCCTGAATTGCTCCGTAGGACGCCGTCACATTTTCACAGGAAAGAACTTGGTTACTCATTATTTGCTGCTCCCCAAGTAGGCCTCGACAACAGCTGGGTTCTCGCGAACTTCCTCTGGTGTGCCTTCGGCGATCTTTCGACCAAGGTTGAGTACGACGATCTTCTCTGTCAGCGCCATCACCATCTTCATGTGGTGCTCAACGAGAAGAACAGTTAGCTGATAGCGGTCCCGAATCTCACGAATCACGCTTCCGAGCTCTTGCACTTCAGCATGGGTCAGACCAGATGCTGGCTCATCAAGCATCAACAACTTCGGTGAACCGATTAACGCACGAGCAATTTCAATGCGCTTCAACGTGCCAAAGGGCAGACCATCAGCCGGGTGAAACGCAACATCTTCAAGGTTGAGTTCGGCTAGCACGCCGTAAGCCTTCTCACGGAGCTCAGACTCTTCCTTTTTAGTGTTGACCTTGAACATTGAGCGCCAGTAACCGGCTGAGGTTGTGGTGTGCGCACCAACCATCACGTTTTCAAGAACGGTAAGGCCTTTCCACAACGCCAAGTTCTGAAAGGTTCGATATGCACCTACCTCACAAATCTCGTGTGCTTGCAAAGCCAAGAGATCCTGACCTTCGAATTCAACCGAGCCTTCGGTCGGGTCATAAATGCGGCTAACGACGTTGAACAACGTCGTTTTGCCGGCCCCATTGGGACCGATCAAACCACAGATCTGGCCTTTCTCGACATCAAACGATGCTGAGTCAAGAGCGGTAATACCCCCGAACTTCACCGTGATGTCACGAACAGACAACTGCGACATGAAATCTGTACTCCCCCTTTTAAGGCCTTTGGTCAAGGGCGACCAGAGGCGTTCCGGGAAATCATAGACAACGCGACACCGCAAAAGGAAATTATTGGTGGCAATTGTCACATGCTCGTCCGCCGATCGAACGCGACGACCTTTACCTCCGCTTACCTCGTCGCAACAGACTGCTCTGTAGGGCGAGTGGGGATCGAACCCACGACCAAGGGATTATGAGTCCCATGCTCTAACCACTGAGCTATCGCCCCTAAAGACGGGCGGGGCCCCGAAGGACCCCGCCCGTGGCTCCGGGAGCAGGGCTCGAACCTGCGACCCGCTGATTAACAGTCAGCTGCTCTGCCAACTGAGCTATCCCGGAATTACCGTCTCGAATCTTATCGGTCCCGGGCCTGACTATTACGAAACGTCAGCTCGGATGCTGCTTTTTGCTGTGCGAACTCATCTATTGCAGAAATTCGCGAAGACGCTCAGCCATAAGCGGGGAGCGCAATCGGGCGAGAGTCTTCGCTTCGATCTGTCGAATGCGCTCGCGGGTGACACCAAGTTCGGCACCGACCTCTTCAAGTGTGCGAGGTCGGTCGAGTCCGAGACCGAAGCGCATCTGCAAAATCTCTCGTTCACGCTCACCGAGGCTGCCAAGAAGTTCAACGATTTTTGACTCGAGGTCAAGCGCCTCAACTTGAGAGGCAGGGCCAGCCACATCGTCGGCAACAAAGTCACCGAGTTCGGCGTCGTCTCCGTCACCTACTGGCGAATCAAGCGAAAGGGGCTCTTGCGACCAGCGCAACAATTCGGAGACCCGATCTTCCGGCATATGTAAGCGTTCGGCGAGCTCTGGGACTGTTGGTTCACGCCGGAACTCCTGAAGGAACTCTCGGCGTCCTCGCAGCAGACGGTTGAGGTGCTCGACCATGTGAACCGGTATTCGGATAGTTCGAGATTGATCGGCAATCGACCGTGTAATCGCTTGACGGATCCACCACGTCGCATAAGTCGAGAACTTGAACCCCTTTTCGTAATCAAATTTTTCGACTGCTTTCATCAAACCAAGATTTCCCTCTTGAATGAGGTCAAGAAGTTGCACTCCCCTGTTGGTGTACCGCTTTGCAATTGAAACCACTAAACGTAAGTTTGCTTGGGTTAAAGCGTGGCGAGCACGCTGTCCTCGTGACACTTGCCGAAGCAACTGGCGGCGCTCAGCATCGCCAACAGAGTCAGCGTCAATTGTGGTTGCAGCCTCAATGCCCTCAGCTACTAGTTGTGCCAAGCGGCGCTCTTCGTCAGCACTCAACAGATCGACGCGCCCGATTTCCTGCAAATACATACGCATCCCGTCGCCCGCAGCAACGTCACCACCCGTTGCGCGACGGCCCCTATTGACCCTGGGAATACCCGCCGTGTCATCCATTTGCCGGCGGCGCCGACGACCTGATGCCGGAGTTTCATCGTGGTCTGCTTCGATCTCTACGGCATCATCAATTTCGATTCCCAGTTTCGCAAGTGCGTCACTCACTGAAATGAGCACATCAGGAGTGAGTTCGACATCTCGAACGACATGCGCAACATCTTCGGCGTGAACAACCCCCTCAGTTCTTCCTTTAGCAACTAACGCCTGCCAGTCGTGGTCAACCACTCCGGGCAGTGCAAGAAGGGCAGAAGATTCAGCCTCCCGAGGCTCCATCGGCAACCTCCTCGCGCTCGATAAGCCAACCCAATAACCACTCTGATGCATCTTCGGCTCTATGTGGATCTTGTAGATCTTCGACAAGTAAACGAGCCTGAGCGTCACTTGCGATCCTCTCGGAACCTGCACCCGGGATGACGCGCCTCAATTCACGTCGCACTGCGGCCGCAATGAGAATACGAGCCTCCATCGCAGCGTCAACCACAACATCAACAATTGCAGCCCGCTCAACGACATCTCGCGCCGGACCTTTAAGTCGGTTAATCGTCATCTCAAGATCACCGTCAGACTCCACTAGTGCGGAAAATGCCTGCCGATTTGCCGGCTCAGAAAACAGTGGCTCGGCCAGCCATGGCGCCACTGCATCCCAATCTTGGACGAGTACTGCAAGTACTGCGAACTCTGCGTTGTCGCGAGGAGTATTTCGTCGACGGGCCGATGGCACGGTGAATACTGCCGCACGACCTCCCTGTTCGGCCACGATCACCAAATCATGCACCGGAAGGTCAAGTCGCGTCGCGACTTCACCTGCATACAACTTGCGAACATTCACATTTGGATGCTCGTTGACCACTGCCATCGCGCTCTCGGCTGCTCGAGTTCGATGCTCTGGAGTATCTGACGGCATCGTTGCGAGCACCCTGTCGATTCGAAATGCAAGGAAGGGAGATGCTTGCTCAATCGCTAACGGAAGCGACTCAGGGTTTGACTGGGCGAGATCGCCAGGGTCTTTGCCACCAAGAAGCTTCGCAACGGAAACCTCAATATCGTACTTTCGCTCCCACTCGTAAAAACGCTCGGCCGCCCCCTGCCCTGCCGCGTCGGCATCAAATGCAAGCACAACACGCGAGGTGTAGCGCTTCAACAGCTTCACATGCTCTTCAGTGAACGCCGTCCCACAAGTCGCAACCGCAGTTGGTACCCCGCTGCGATGAAA
>DLTS01000089.1 GCA_002501485.1 Acidimicrobiaceae bacterium UBA7830 | reverse complement strand
CTGCTGTTGATGAGTCCGAGGGTTGGCATCTTCTCCTGCGAGACGCATGCGATCGATTGCCGCAAGGGCAATGTTGGGGTGGGTGTCCCAGGTTGGCGATCGCGCTTCCCATTCGTTAGGTCCGCGGCTGCCAAAGTCGAGACGGAATTGTTCGAAGCCCGATGCGAATTCATCGCTCGTTGGATCGAGTCGTGACAACTCCCACATCGCATAGCTCGGTTCGGCCGAGTCGACCTGGCCAACACCGGCGATGAGCGGCATGATGAGGTCAGGCCTGCCAACGGCGGTAGCGAGGGTTTGAATCACCCCGACCGGCACTGTCGTCAACGTGGTGACAAAAATGTGCTCTTGGAATAGTTCGCGGTGAAATGGGAAGAGTGCCTCCGCATACTCCCAGAGCTCGAGGTCTGACATCGATGAGAAGTCAGGGCGTGATGCGCGAAGATCAACAGTGCGTGACTTATGGTCATTGAGTCGATCGAGTTGGTTGACGTCGGTGATGCTGAATACCCATCCGAAGGTCTGCTCAAGCTTTTTGGTGAGATCGGGTCGGACATCGCCGGGCTGTTCGACGTAGTCAGGGATACCGGGTTGAGCACCAAAGAACTGTTCATCGATTGCTTCCCATGACAGCCCAGGTGCGCGCTCACCAAAGACACGCATCACCGACGCATTGAGATAGCAATAGCCACCGGCAACGCCAAGAATGCAGAATTCATCATCAGGAAACTCGCTCGCCTCGAACGCTCCCATCCTGATATATGCGTCCCGCCAACCGAGTTCTGATTCGAAGAGCAACAGTGAACGAGTGGCCGGCGCCACAGGGTCTGGAAAAACTTCCCCTACGTTTGCACGCGTGTAGATCGGGAATCGTGTTGACAACGAGGTGTCGGTAACTGTGAACATGAGCCCCCCTCATGGTGTGTTGATGCTCACATTAGTTTGCGTACAAGACGTCGGCGAACGGCGTGCAAACCCCTCCGTGACAATGCCTTATAGATCGCGAACGGTGCGCCGGAAGACAATTGACCACACAGCCATTGAGCACAACACACCGGTGATCACCATCGCTGTCGGAACCGATGTGGCTGACACCAGCGCGAACAGCACTGCCGCAGCGACGGGGAATGACCCGTTCTGAGCGGTTGACGCAAGCCCCATTACCCTGCCCATGAGTTCGGGTGGTGTATGAGTTTGCATAAGGGTTCGCATCATCGTCATCGCGATGCCTCCGGTGAGGCCCCAACAGACACAGATGAAAAGCGTGAGCAGGTAGTTCTTCGAGAGACCAAGAGCGACGAGACCGGTTCCCATTGCGCTTCCAGTAGCGAGAGCAAGTGCCCTCCCACGTCGAGCGGGCTGCCAACGGGTCGCCACGAGCATCGAGGTCGTGATCATGCCAACACTCATTGCGACATTGAGTGCGCTCGCGGCGAGCGATTGCGTACCGAGTACGTCGCGGGCAATTTCAGGAAGCAGCAGCGTGCTGGCAATAATGACGATTCCCAGCATAGTCGTCAATGCTAAGAGCGAACGAAGAGGCTCTGTGCGAAAGACGATCGTGGCGGCGCTTCGGATCGCCCCTTGCCGCGCCGTCGAGGCCTCGTGGGGTGGAATCGGGGTGCGTTGATGAATGATTACGCCCGCTAGCGATGCTGCGGCGAGAAGCCAGAACCCGGCTTCAAGTCCAAATGCTTGAATGACCGCACCGCCGAGAAAGATGCCGCCGACCGACGAGCCGGTCATTCCAAGGTTTTGCAGGGCAACGGCTTGTAGGAGCACTGAGTCATCGACGACGCGCGGAACAAGTGCCTGAAGAAGGGGCATGAGCATTGCGGGTGCGATCGCCGTGATCAGGCCGCAGACCATCGCTACAGAGACGGTCATCAACCCGGTGTGCAAAAGGACGGCTGAAATGGTGAATAGCGCCGTTGATGCTGTGAATAGCGCGACGCCGAGAGTTTGCGCCGACATACGGTCTACGAGCGAACCCGCCCATGCTGAGAGCAATAGGGGAGGAAGACCGATGACGATGCCGAGAATTGCAGTAGCAGGGTTCCAATCGGTCAATTCACCAACAAGCCAGACAAACACAAAGCGACTGGTACCAAGCGCAATCGAGGCCATGACGTTGCTCGCAAGCACCCCTCGGAATGCGGCATTTGCCATCAAGCTCCCAACGTTGTGATTCGGGGTCGCGGTCGATGTCATGAACACTCGCGTGGTTAAAGGTGTGCGTTTCCGCTCACGAGGGCTGTGCCTCGTACACGATGTGGTTTGGACTCTCCGCGATGCGGGTGAAGTCGTTGAGACCGGCTTCTGCGAATACTGCCCGCATGCCGACCTCGCCAGCCTGGCACCCCATGCCACGAGCACCAGGTTGTGAGAGTGAGCATGGGACACAGCAGAACAAACTCATTGCGTAACGCGGTGCAGCACGGAGGTAGTGATTTTCGGTTCGTGTTTGCATCGCAAATGGTTCCACCACGATGATTGATCCACCGTCTGAAAGTTGGTTAATGCTGTGGCTAGCGATGCCGACGGGGTCACCCATGTCGTGCAGGCAATCAAAGAAGCAGATGAGGTCGAAAGGCCCTGAGGTTGCGTCTGCCGCTGCGACTTCGAATGAGACATTAGTGAGGCCTGCCTCTGACGCATTGTGACGGGCTTCGTCGATTGAGGGTTGGTGAAGATCGAAACCGATGAAGGTGCTTTCGGGAAAAGCTCGAGCAAGGGTGATTGTTGAGTAACCGGTGCCGCAGCCGATGTCGGCAACGGTGATGCCAGTTTCTAGATCTGCAATGCCATTAGCGCGTTGCGGCAACCAATGTTGGACGAGTTGATGGTCGTAGGCCGGTCGGAATAACTCTTGGGTACCCTCAAAGAGATATGGGTGGTGTTCACCCCACCCGAGAGCTCCGTCACCCTTCATTACTTCAATCCCGCGGTCAAGGTCCAAATACAGTGCTTGCACTCCAACAAGTCCGCCGGCAAGCCAGAACGGTGAGTCTGGGTCAGCGAGCACAGCTGCAGCGGAGGATGGCAGCGTATAAGAATCGCTCGGCTCGTCATAAATGACAAGTTGGGCTGCTGCTTGCTGGTCAAGCCATTCCCGAGTTAGTCGCTCATTAGTTGCTGCCGCCGCCGCGAGTTCGTCAGACGTCATCGGGTCGCCGTGCGCCATCGCCTTGTAGAGGCCTGTCCGGTGCCCTGCGATGATGCAGGCAACTGTTGAAGCCCCAGCAAACGCATCAGCGACCCCAACTAAGATGTCCTTAAGAGATGGTGCTTCGTTGTGTTCTGACATGACAACCTCCGATCGATGCATTCGACTTTTCTAGTCTTGCCGAGTCGTACGCACCATGACGTACCGCAGTTTTCTCGTGCGACGGAGGGGGGGTTGATGTTCGTTAGCTGCGCGAAGCGACTCTACGAGTATGCGGTTGTGTGTCAGATCAGGCTGGCGATGCCCTCAAGGTTCCGTTCCATGTTCTCAGCGTGTTCCCCGAGCCGGTAAGCGATGATCTTGTGTTCCTTGTCAGGCCTGTCTTCGATAGCGGCGTTGAGACCACTTCGGCCTGGGCCGAGCGTGCAGTATTGGGTTACAACGGTGCCATCCGTCGTCGCCTCGAGGCGAAAACCCCACGTTGCGGCTGGACCCCCGCCACCATCAACTTGCCATTCAATGTGCTGCTGTGGCTCGAAGATGGTAATCGTGCTTTCGCTGCTCCAATTACCAATGTGGGGATGTTCATTCGTGCCTCGGAACCGTGAACCCACTGCGGGAGCCGACGCACCATCAAGCCACTCTGCGCCTTTGAATTCGGTTGAAAAACGCGCCGGGAGGTTGATATCGCTCAGCAGTGCCCAGAGAGCTTCTGGCGAGGCTGGAATGGTTCGTGACACCTCGGTCGAGGGTGATTCGGAATAGCGTAGTTCTTTACTCATGATGGGTTCGCCTCTCTTCGCCTTTTGTAAGTGATCTAGCGTCCACCTTATGCGAGTTGGTGTTAGCACATTGATCCAGGGGCCGAGCGATGTCGAGTTTGTGATCGAATGTGAACGCCTTGGTGTCGACACCGTTTGGGTGCCCGAAGTGTGGGGCTATGACGCAATGACGCCTCTCGGCCTGCTCGCAGGAAAGACCTCCACCATTCGCCTCGCAACCGGCATAGTGCAACTCGGTGCTCGTACTCCTGCCATGTTGGCGATGCAGTCGATGTCGTTGCAGATGATGTCGAGAGGACGATTTGTACTCGGCGTCGGGTCGAGCGGGCCACGCATTATGGAAGGTTGGCACGGTGTCCCCTTTTTGAGGCCGGTGCAGCTCACTCGCGAAAGTATCGACATTGTGCGCATGATTGCGCGAGGGGAACGCCTTGAATACGAGGGCGAACTCTTTCAACTTCCCCCGGACGGTTTTGGTCGGAGTATCCGATCGTTGGCTCCGGCCTGCGAATCAATTCCGATGTACGTTGCTTCGCTCGGGCCTCGCAATCTTGAACTCACTGGTGAGATTGCTGACGGTTGGCTGGGAAACGCAATGATGCCCGAGGCGGCCGAGGCCTTTTTGGGCCCGTTGCGCGTCGGCTGTGAGCGGGGTGGACGTTCGCTCACCGATCTCGATCTCGTGATGCCGGTCGCTGTCGAGTTCACCGAAGATGTCGAAGAGGCGTCGAGGCGTCACGCCGACGGATACGCGTTCACGATTGGTGCAATGGGAGCTCCTGGAAAAAATTTCTACAACCGGGCGTTTGCCGCACAGGGTCTCGGTGATGACGTTGCTGCAGTTGCCGAGTTGTGGCATGCCGGTAAGCGCGAGGAGGCAGCTGCTCGAGTGCCTATCGATATTGGTTTCAAGACAAATCTGCTCGGTCCCGCTGGCACGATCAAGGAACGTCTGCGCCTCTATCGGAGCGCCGGCATCACGTCGATACAAGCCAAAGTGTCGGGCCCTAACCGCATTGACACCGTCGCTCAACTTGTTGATGTGGTGAATGAACTCAACGCTGAGCCGAGCGCGGTGAAGTGAGTTTCACCTGACAGACTGGACTATGTGAAGCACAACTTGTCGCAGGGACGTGAGATCGTTGCTATTCCTGGCCCGAGCATCATTCCTGACCGGGTGCTGTCAGCGATGCATCGAGCGATGCCCGACATTTATGAGGGCGACCTCACGACGGTGATCGATGCGGTGTGGGCTGGGCTCCCCGATGTTGTGCAGACATCCGGACGGGTGTTTGTGCCGATTGGCAACGGCCATGCTGCATGGGAAATGGCCCTGTCGAATACGTTGTCTCGAGGTGATCACGTGCTCGTATTAAACTGTGGCCGCTTTGCTGCGATTTGGGCTGAGATGGCTGAATTCAATGGCCTGAACGTCGAGGTGATGGAGGCCGAAGAGGGGTTTGCGAATGATTCATCGGCTCTCGAAGAACGCCTTCGTGCTGATGTCGATCACGAGATTGCAGCGGTGCTCACCGTTCACGTCGATACTGCGACTTCGGTGCGCAACGACGTTCCGGCCCTTCGAGATGCAATTGATGCCGCAGGCCATCCGGCGCTGTTCATGGTCGATTGCATTGCATCGATGGGTTGCGAGCGATTTGAGATGGACGCATGGGGCGTTGATGTCACAATCGCAGCAAGCCAGAAAGGCATGATGACACCTCCGGGGCTGGGCTTGGTGTGGGCGAACGAGAAAGCACTTGCTGCTCACGAGAATGCAGATCTGCGCACCCGCTATTGGGATTGGACGTATCGCGGCGAAGACGGGCCGTATTACTTGCGGTTCTGTGGAACCCCGCCGGTGTCGCACCTCTTCGGATTGGCTGAGGCACTGGCAATGATGGCCGAAGAAGGTTGGGAAGCTCGCTGGGAGCGACATCGGGTGCTCGCCGATGGTGTTCGTGCTGCAGTTGATGCATGGTCGACACCAGGCGGTATTGGGTTCATTGCGCAGCGCGAAGATCAACGATCGCATTCGGTGACCTCGGTGACGACCGGTTCAATTGATGCGGTCGAGTTGCGCAGGCTCTGTCGCGGACAGATGGGTGTCACCCTTGGCCTCGGCATCGGCAGTGATGAATCAGCCTCATTCCGTGTCGGGCATATGGGCCATGTCAACGCGCCCGCCATTCTTGGTGTGCTGGGATCGATCGAGACGGCCCTCACATCGATGGATGCTCCGATGGGATCTTCGGGAGTGCAGGCCGCAGCTGCAGCGCTGTCTCAGTAGTTCACAGAAATCGGTGACAGTTGTTGGTTATCTGGCTCGACGACTCGTTGTGCTGTGAGTCGGGTTAGCGTTTGACGGTGGGTTTCTTTCAGTGGGTGTTCGGGCGCCACGAGTCTCGACCGCCTGATGCCGAGCGGTCGATTGAAGCGGCGTGGTTGCCGCTTTGGCAGGCCCAGTTGGTCTTGCACGAGTTGTGGGAGCGTGAGATCCCCGCGGTGCAGTCTGAAGACTTTACCTCGCACCTACGATTTGGTGCACGAGAGCCGATGGCGCGAATTTTCGTGATGGAACCCCGTCTTGCAGACGCACTTGATGTGATCGAATCGGTGATCGGGGAAGAGCCTGCAACTTTGCACGGTCACGATTGGCCAGGGTGGATTCGCCATCGAAATGCATCGATTGATAGTGGCTTGCCACCGAACGATCGCTCACCTGAGGCGCCTCCTGCAGGAGATCAGTAGTGACCTCACCTCGTCCACGCCTCGCAGTTGGTCTCGGTGCCGGAATTGGCGCTGCCGGGGTTATGCATTTTGTTCGCCCCGAGTTTTTCGACGCAATTGTTCCACCGTGGCTCCCTCCCTCCCAGCGGTTTTGGACCTTGGTCAGCGGCGTTGCAGAGTTGGTTGTTGGTGTGATGTTGTTTGTTCCGAGATGGCGACGATCAGGAGCGATTGCGCTGTTCGTTCTTCTCGTTGCTGTGTACCCGGCAAACCTCTACATGACGTGGGATTGGCGTGACCGCCCTGCAGGAGAGCGAGTTGTGTCGTGGGTTCGACTGCCATTGCAGTTCGTGCTCTTTGCGTTGGCGCGTATGGCCAGTGGCTCGTGGCGCACTTCCCCTCATCGGGGCTGAGTGCTCAGAGAGATTGAAGAAACTCTCGAATTGCGACGTTGACCTCATCGGGATGGGTCATGTTGGGGGCGTGAGCGGCACCCGCAACTTCGACCACACCTCGGCTGTCACGAACTCCGTTTGCCAACAGGTATCCACGATCGAGGGAAATGGCTGCGTCTTCGGTGCCGTGGATGACCAAGGTCGGGCACGAGATTTCGCCGAGCCGGTCAACGAGGTCGTCTCGACCGAGCAGAGTTGCGCCGGCGAGTTCAATTTGATCGATGTCGAGTTGCGCCCAGATCGGTTTCCACTCGGCCTCGAGGTGTTCGTCGCCGAGAATCATATTGCCGACAATGTCGAAGACGAATGAGCGGGTCTCGTCATCGCCGTTGGCGAATACGTGAACCATCTTTTGGTTACCTTCGAGGGTTTCGGGGTCGTCGAGGTCGGCAGCGGAGTCGATGAAGATCAACCCCGATACTCGCTCTGGAGCGGTGAGGGCTGCTCTCATCGAGAGAAAGCCACCCTGTGACATTCCCGCGAGCACGGCCTGTTTAATACCGAGATGGTCTAACAGCGCGAGTGCATCATTTGCAGAATCCCAATAGGTGAAGGGTCCGGTGGCTCGTGTTCCTCCGAAGCCACGCTCGTCCCATGCAACACATCGGTAGTCGGGAGCGAGGGCTTCCAACTGGGCATCAAACATGGTGTGATTCATCATGAACCCGTGGCTGAACAACACAACCGGCCCATCTCCGCCTGTGTCTCGGTAGTTGATTTCAATGCCATTGACCGCTGCAGTTGCCATATAGATGAACGTAGTTCGTTCACAACTGCTCTTCGATGGTCGGCGACTATGTTGTGAGAGATGTTGACCGCTTTGGGACACCTTCTTGCAATATCGAGCGGGCAGAAGAGCGTGATAAACCATGGTTCTCGAAGCATCGAGACGGCGTTTGTTAAACAGCCGCTGTCGGGAGCGGTGACGATTTCTCCGCTCGGAATCGAAGGCGATGAGCACGTGTACGAACACCACGGTGGCCCCGATATGGCACTGCTTATTTACCCGTCTGAGCATTACTCGCATTGGCGGTCGGTTGGTCTTCAACTGCATGAAGCCGGAGCAATGGCAGAAAACTTTACGACGGTTGGTCTGCTCGAGACCGACGTCGCAATCGGAGATTTCATCAGCGTTGGCTCGGTCGTTGTGCAGGTATCCCAGCCACGGAGCCCGTGCTTCAAGTTGGCGGCTCGCTTTGGCCGTAAATCACTGCCCGTCGAAATGCAGACGACGGGGTACACCGGGTATCTCGTGCGGGTGATCGAACCTGGGGTGTGTGAGGCAGGCGATGCTCTTGTGCACGAGAGCGGTACTGCTGCTGATCGAATTTCCATCGCTGATGCTGGCCAAATTTTGAATGTCGATCGGCACAATATTGAAGGGGCGCAACGACTGTTATCAGTTGCTGAATTAGGAGAAACCGTTCGCTCTACGTTGACGGCGAGAGTGGCGGCTGGTGGGCAACATGGTGAAGACGTCGACCGCCTCTACCTCGACTAATTCAATGTGGTTGTGACTTAGTCGCAACAAGAATCGCGCCACCCGCAGCTGCGGCATTTGAAGTGGGCATGTTCGGGGTGAAGTTCTGAACCGCAGAGCGGACATTCAGGAAATGTTCCGAATTTGGTGCGACATTCTGTGGCCGCACCGTCGGTCTGCTGCGGTTGAGATGGGGAACCCCATGTGCGGGTTTCGGTTGACATCAACACAGGCTGGCATGGCAGACCCCTCCAACACGGGATTTCTTCTCAATTTGACCGGTGGTCGCAGACCCCGATGCTGTTGATTAGTTCATGTCATCGGTGTCTGCGTCGAAACGTTGAGCGCCGCCCACCGGTGAAACGATCCACGCCTCAATGTTGACTCCAGGTTCACACAGCGCAACGACGCATCCACCGAACCCGCCACCGGTCATCCGTGCTCCGCAGACGCCCGGGATTTGACATAATTCCTCATCCGCTGCGTTCATGGTCGGAGTCGACACGTAGTTGGCGAGATTCGGCCGGTCTTGGCGTGACGTCGCGAAATGCACAGGCGTCAAAAAAAGATCAACTCGCCGCTCGCTTTTAATTGCACGTCACAGTAGGGGCGTGGGGCAGAGTTCTTCGACTCATTGATGTTTGGATCACTTTTGCGCAGGCTCTCCGACTCCTGACAGCGTCCACGTCCACTGATAGTCACCCGCTGGCACGACGTAATCGGGAAGAACATCAGGCCCGCATGCGCCGGTTCCGACGCCGCGCATTGCGACGTCAACGTGCACCTCAGTGGTTGTGGCCTGGTGAAGGTCAGCCAGCGTCGTTGCGCAGGTCAGGTCGCGGTCGTGGTGGGATCGAGCGGTCATGATCAGCGGTGTCGCTGCGTCAATGCGTATTCCCTGGCCCGAAGGTGCGCAAAGTTGCATCCAACGACACTCCATGTGAGCGCCGTGCTCTTGGGGGACGACGTACGGATGAAACTGTTCGTCAACGGTCGATTGCCAACGACTCAGCGTCGAGCCCGAACACCTGTCGGGGTACGACTCAGTTGGTCCGAGCCCGAACCAAGACAGTTGAGAAAAGTGAGGCGAAACTTCAAACCGGATGCCGACTCGTGGAAGGTCAGTCCATTGTGCCGGTAAGTGAATGTGCTCGTCGAACACGGCAACTCCGTTTGCAATGGAGATATGCGTGTCGTGCGTCGCGTGATGAGAGGTGCCGTGCAGAGCTCGTGAGACGGTGATTGCGTATTCTTCGTCTGACTTTTGTTGGGAGATGTCGATGAGTTCGTATTCGAGTTGATGAAGTCCCCATTCCTCCCAACGTTGCTGGGCCCCGCCGAGGCTGTGCACGCCGTGAAGAAGTGACTGCCCGAAGCCGTCATTGTCTGTTGGAGCTCTCCATAGCGAGGCGTAGATCTCTGTGACGAGAAGGTGGTCACCACTGAAACTGACGGAGAGTTCTCCTAGGTCACCGGTCGCGACATCGAGCGGCAGACGTCGTTGTGTCTGCGGCTGTTGTGAGCCGCTGATGGCAAACTGTTCCCACGCAACGGCATGAGATTTCGGCGCCCATGACGTTGCGGTGCGAAGACAAAACTCAATGGAGAGATGGAGTTCGCCGCTGACGTCAGGTCGTGATGACGAAAGATCAATCGTGATCGATTTTCCCGGTGAGATATCGATGAGCTCGCGTCCCCGACACGTGATCTCACCGTCAGCGGTGAAGGCCCACTCCATGGCGAGGTCGGTTGTTGCTGTGAACGACCGGCGGTTGGTGACGCGCACCTTGCAGTCGCCAAGGTGTTCGGCGATCAGAGGTCGGGCACCCCAAGTGAACTCTCGAAGTGCGGGGTGAGGGGTGAGGTCGGGGGCGGTGAGGCCGTTGATGCAGAAATTTGC
>DLTS01000034.1:5868-19811 GCA_002501485.1 Acidimicrobiaceae bacterium UBA7830 | reverse complement strand
ATCACCCATGTCGTGGTCATGCATCTCAGATGAACCAACACCAATGTCCATTACCTTGACGACCTCGTGAATCTCTGCGCGGGCGGCGATATCACTTGAAACAGATACCGCCACAAGCGAATCGTCATCAACTGAAGTGATGTCGAAGTAGGCCGCTCCCATCGTTACACCTGCCGGGCTGCTTCGTGCCCATGCATCAGAGACCGTCACGGCGTCACTTCCTCCGCACGACGCCAATATCAATGCAAACGAGAAGATAAAGGCCCCACCAAATTTCATATGCCTCACCTTACCGATCGCAAATGAGTAACCAGGAAACGCCTCACCGGGTCCACGGCGCAGTCGGTGACACGGCTCCGTCTCCACCGGTCAACACTTCGACGCCATCGTCGGTCACCAGCAACGTGTGTTCAAACTGAGCGGTTCGCTGCCAGTCAGCAGTCACTGCGGTCCATCCGTCATCCCACATTCGATGGCGCCAATCGCCGAGAGTAATCATCGGCTCGATAGTGAACGTCATACCGGGCAACATCTCAAGAGTTGACCGAGAGTCGTAGTAATGAAGGATCTGAATGTTCGTATGAAATTGCTCACCGATCCCGTGACCAATAAATGCCTTCACGACGCCATAGCGATGTTTTTTTGCGTGATTCTCAATGGCTCGACCGATATCGCTGACCGGACGGCCTGGTTTGACCGCTTCGATGCCAAACCACGTGCACTCTTCCGTCACGCGAATGAGATCACGGCTCGCCTGATCAACCTCACCAACACAAAAGGTTGCATTGGTATCGCCGTGCACACCACCAACGAATCCAGTTACATCGAGGTTCATGATGTCCCCGTCGAGCATGACTCTCGAGTCAGGAATTCCATGACAAATCACTTCATTCGCCGATGAACACAAACTCTTCGGGTAACCGTGGTAGTTGAGTGTGCTCGGGTAGGCCCCACGCTCGATAAACAAATCGTGCACGTACGCATCGACCTCATCAGTTGTTTTGCCGGGCTCGAGAAATTCGCCGGCAAGACGAAGGACCTCTGCCGCAATCTTTCCCGAATGTCGCATACGCTCAATAACTTCAGGGCTTTTGACAAGGGGTTCGTCCCAGTTGTCGACGATTCCAGTATCTGCGTAGGACGGTCGAGGGATGGTATTGGGCACCAATCTCATTGGTGAGATTTCGCCCGGTTGGACTCGACTTTTGGTGCCCCGATGCCTCTGCTTTGATCTGTTATTCATGAGCAACTCAAGTCTACGAGTAGGTAGTGGTTCTGGCTTACGGAGCGAGTCTCTGGCGAAGCCAACCGTCAGCTGAGGGAACATATTGCACGCGATCATGGAGGCGGCTTGGGCGACCCTGCCAAAATTCCCATCTCACAGGAATGATGCGCCAGCCACCCCAAAACGGTGGCCGTGTGACTTCACTCGACGCAAACCGAGCCTCGACGTCAGCGACGAGATTCTCAAGAACCTCCCGGCTTTCGATCACCTCTGATTGTGGTGAGGCCCATGCTCCAATCTGTGAGCCTCTGGGACGGCTCGCAAAGTATGCGTCGCTGTCTTCGTCAGAAATTCGTTCAACTTTGCCGGTGACTCGAACTTGCCGGTGGAGCGCCAACCAACCAAAGACCCCTGTTGCACTACTCGAGGAATTGAGTTGCTCGCTTTTTGCCGAATTGAAGTTGGTGAAGAACGTGATACCGCTATCAGACACGTCGCGCGCAAGAACAATTCGGCCATCCGGTGCACCTAATGCATCAACGGTAGCAACCGTCATTGCATTTGGTTCCACAAGGCTCGCCTCGGCAGCTTCTTCATGCCACCGGTGCCACTGAGAGACCGGGGATGGATCAACATCTGAGACATCTAGCCCAGCGGTCTCATATTGTACGCGTCGATTCCGAACCAAGTCGTTGTCATCTGCCATATCAGCCACCGAGCACCGTGAGACCGCGCATATATGGCCACAACACCTCAGGAATTGCCACGATGCCATCGGCCTGACGATGGGTTTCAAGAATTGCAGCCCACACCCGCGGCACTGCGAGAGCCGAACCATTCAACGTATGCACGAGAACCGTACCCTTCACTGGCTTTCCGTCGGCGTCTACCTGGCGATACCGAATATCTGCTCGGCGGGCTTGGTAATCAGAGAACCACGACACTGATGAAACCTCGAGCCACTGCTCGCAACCAGGTGCGTACACCTCGATATCGAATGACCGATGGTGGCTTTGACCAAGATCGCCAGAGCAAATCTCGATCACTCGATGGTGCAAACCAAGCGAAGAAATCATGAGCTCGACCCGCGTCACCATGTCAGACAAAAGGCCAGGCGCTTGCTCTGGGGTTGCGAGAGCGAGAATTTCGACCTTGTCGAACTCATGGGCTCTAAGCATGCCTCGAGTATCTCGACCTGCAGAGCCGGCCTCTCGACGGAAGCACGGGCTATACGCCATGAAGCGAGCCGGTAGATTGCCAGCGTCAAGAATTTCGCCTCCGTACAGCGACGTGAGTGGCACCTCGGCAGTTGGGATACACCACAGGTCGTCTCGCTCGATCGCGTAGGCGTCATCGGCAAACTTCGGCAACTGCCCAGTCGAGGTCAGAGTTGCTGTCGACACCAGCGAAGGGGGACGGATCTCTTCAAACTCATCGGCATTGCTATCGAGCGCGTACTGGCAAAGCGCTCGGGCCATAGTTGCACCGGCTCCACGCTGCATGGTGAACATCGAGGCCGCAATTTTTGTGGCGCGCTCATTATCGAGAATTCCGAGGGCTTCGCCGATCTCCCAATGTGGAACTCGTTGATGCGCAGCAAAACCATCGAGGCCGCCGTTGGGAAGAAATGGTCCACTGACAACCGGATTGTCATCGTCACTTGCGCCAGCGGGCACATCAGGATGCGGAACATTCGGTATGTGCAGCAATAGATCGTGCATCTTCGATGAGACTGTTTCGTGCTCACCCTCGATTCGGCCTACTTCGTCTCCGAGAGCTCGACTTTCTGCTTGTACCACATCGGCTTGCTCGACGTTTCCATCACGGCGAAGTTGTCCCACTTGTCGAGAAAGTTCATTGATCTTCGCTCGAGCCTCGTCTCGACGCGCCGTAAGCTGTCTCAACTGTTGGTCGAGTTCAAGAAGTTCTTTGACCTGACTGTCGCAGGTCACGTCACCTCGACGCGCAAGTGCTGAGCACGTTTCATCAGCGTGTTCTCGAAGCTGCCGAACGTCAATCACCGTGCCGAGGCTACCGCCTAGTCTTCTTCGCGGGCAGGAGCCGTGCGTGCAAACGCCGCTTCGACATCGGCTGTTGTCAGCAGTGCCTCGTCGACGTCTTCAAGCGTGTTGGAGGAGTTTCGCCGGTAATCGTGACTGTTGCGGAATTGCTTTGCATACTGAATGAAGTAGCCAATGATGAGCGCCCACAAGAACATGCCCGCCATCGTTTTCATGATCGCCCCAGCGAGTTGCTGGTCTTCTGCGAGCGAGAGCCCCCAGAGTCGCACCGGACGTGCGTATGCCTCGTACACCGCAGTTTCTGCAAAGGTGAGGAACGCAGCTGGAATCGTCGGAATGATCGATTGTGCAAAGAGATAAATGCCTTTGCCCAATGGACCGAGCTGGAATTCACGTATCGGACCAACCACAGGCATCCACATCAACAGCGCTGACGCAACGACGAGCACATGAAGCAGGTAATGCAGAGCCCCATTCCAGTACCCGTCGCCAACCGACGCATTCACCAGCGATGGCATGTGCGTGAGCAGTGTTGCACCATTGAACAGCAATGCTGCGATGACAGGGCGAGTGAGGAAGCGCGTGGCTCGATACGTCGAACCCGTTCCGATGAGCACGCGCATTAACCAGGTGGGGGTTGCGAGCAGCGCAAGTGGTGGAAGCCAGAACGACAGCGCCATGTGCTGCACCATGTGCACCGAGTAGAGGTAATCCTCGCTGATGTCATGGATCGGCCAGTCACTTGAAACCCACAGCACGGTAATAGCTGCAACGAATGACACGACGTGAGAGCGGCTTAATACCGATTCGCCCGGCGCTACGGCTTTCGGCCCGATGACACGCACTGTGTAGATGTAGGCGATCGTCAGAAAGCTTGTGAGGAGCCACACCTCGGGGTGCGGGACAAACTTCCACGGATCAGTTGCGATGTCGATCTGTGCCAACATCATGTCGACCACACCTCAGCTCTGGAAGAAATGCAGGGTCGCTAAGAACACTGCATAACAACCAACAGCAAGCACGAGCCCGATGTAGAACATCAAACTGAACAACTTTGAATCAAATTTCAGGTGCATGAAGTAGAGCAGCACCATAAAAAATTTGACCGCCATCAAAATGAGCAAGCCAGGCAGGAATGCTGCACCCAACTGATCTTGGGTGTAGCTGAAGACGACCTCGACAGCGGTGATGACCGCAAGAAAAATAGCGATCTTAATGTAACCCAGATCGGTCAAACCGTGGTCGGCGTGATCATCGCCATGGGTGTTGTGCTGTTCTGTGACGGTGCTCATGTCAACTCGATTCTTATCAGGCCGGGATCAGGTAGACAAGGGTGAAGATGAGGATCCACACCACGTCAACAAAGTGCCAATAGAGACCAAAGAGTTCGACGGTTTCTTTCTTGTCACCGACGACCTTGTTCTTTGAGATCATTCCGACCAACGACATCAACATGATGATGCCGACGCTCACGTGAACACCGTGGAAACCGGTGAGGGTGTAGAAACTCGAAGAGAAGAGACTCGTCGTGAAACCAAGGCCCTCGCGGTAGAAGGTAGTGAACTCATACACCTGACCGGCAACGAATAGTGCACCGAGCAGGGCCGTGACCGACAGCCATACCTTCGTGTTGCGGTCATCGTCGCGTACGGCCGATGACACTGCGAGCACCATCGTGAGAGAGGACATCAGCAGCACGAAGCTCGACGCTGATGTAAACGGAATATCCCACACCTGGTCGGGGCCAAGGTTTTCAGAGTGACGCCCGCGGTAGAGCATGTACGTCGAGATGAGACCTCCGAACAGCAAACACTCTGAACCAAGGAACATCCACATCGCCAGCTTGTTATTTGACAAGCCGGTCGATGAGTAATGACCTCCGTGATCGACGTGTTCGTCGGCGTGAACTGCGGTATCAGCCATGAGCGGCAACCTCCATCGCTGTGCCCGTTGGCGGATCGTAATCATCTTCTGGCGCCGTGTGAGGCTCAAGACCCCAACCGTAGAATGACACCAGACCAAGTACTGCCCCTCCGATGAGAAGGAACACGTTGTAGATCACACCGTACGCCATGATCGGAAGACTGAAGGCCAGAAGAATTGGCCAATACGACGGTGAGGGCAAATGAATGTGCCCATCAGCGTTGTTCTCTTCTTCAGCGACAACTTCTTCCGCTGTCGCAATCTGATGGAACTCGTGATGGCCGTCTGAACCACGGTCTTCATACTTCCGGTGGAAGAACTCATCGAGATGACCCACCTGAGGCAGGCGATCGAAGTTGTGTTCTTTCGGCGGGTTCGTCGTGATCCACTCAAGGCTGCGCGCATCCCATGGGTCGAGAGGAGCTTTTTCGGTGCCCTTGCGATGTGAGACATAAATGTTCACGAAGAAGAGCAAGATTCCGAGAGCCAAGACAAATGATCCGATAGAAGCAATGAGGTTCCAGAAACCGATATTGAAGAAGCCGTCGCCGGCACGGTTCTCCGTCCATACATACATGCGGCGCGGCTGGCCCTGAAGACCAACGATATGCATCGGCCCGAAGGTGAGGTTCATGCCAATGATTGTGAACCAGAAATTGACTCGTCCCAGACGCTCGTTGAGCATCTTTCCGAACATCTTCGGCCACCAGTAATACATGCCTGCAAACAACCCGAGCACGGCGCCACCGAAAATGACGTAGTGAAAGTGAGCAACGATGTAATACGTGTCGGTCTGCTGCGTGTCAGACGGTGCAACTGAGTGCGTGACACCCGAGAGACCACCGATGGTGAACTGCACTATGACGCCAACGGAGTACAACATCGGAACGGTGAATCGCAATTTTCCGCCCCACATGGTGAGCGTCCAGTTGACGATCTTCACACCGGTCGGAATCGCAATCGCCATCGTTGCGACCGAGAAGGCGGCAACCGAGATCGGGCCGAGACCAGAAGCGAACATGTGGTGAGCCCAGACGCCCCATCCGACAAAACCGATAGCCGCGCCAGAGAACACAACGAGTGGGTAGCCGAACAGTGGTTTCTTAGAGAAGACTGGGAGGATCTCGGAGACAATGCCAAAGCTTGGCAGAACGAGGATGTACACCTCGGGGTGACCGAAGATCCAGAACAGATGCTGCCAGAGCAACGGGTCGGCTCCAGCCTCGACGCTGAAGAACGTCGCATCAAAACTGCGCTGGAACATCAACATGAACAGTGCAACGGTGATCACCGGGATTGCGAACAGGAGCAGGAACTGCACAACCAGCACCATCCAGGTGAAGATCGGAAGCTTCATCAGGCTCATGCCCGGTGCCCGCAGGTTGATGACAGTAACGATGAGGTTGATCGCTCCGGTGAGGGAGGCGACACCGGTGATCTGTAGGCCGAGTCCCCAGAAGTCAACGCCGTTTGACGGCGAGAACGCTACCGACGAGTTTGGTGCGTACATAAACCAGCCGCCGTCGGCACCGCCGCCCAGGAACCACGAGGTATTCAGGAACAGTCCACCAAAGAGAAACGCCCAGAATCCGAATGCGTTGATGCGGGGGAAGGCGACGTCGCGTGCACCGATCTGCAATGGAACGAAATAGTTCGCAAACGCTGCAGCCATTGGCATGACGAAGAGGAAAACCATGGTCGTTGCGTGCATCGTGAACATCTGGTTGTACTTGTCCGCCGAAAGCACGGTGCCGTTGGGGCCTGCTAACTGCAAGCGAAGAAGCATTGCTTCGATACCACCGACGACGAAGAAGAACATGGCGACAACGCCATACATGATGCCGAGCTTTTTGTGATCGATGGTGAAGAGCCACGATTTCCAACCGGTCGTTTCAACCGGACGGCGGAACACACCGTAAGAAGATTCAGGGGTCGCTACCGAAGGGGTTGTCTCGTCAACGACTTCGACTGCATCTGAAGGGCGTTCAATGATTGCCATCAGTTACTCACTTCCGCTCAAGGAGGTAGGCGATTAGTTGGTCAATTTGGTCTTCGCTCAGACCGAGATACGGCATACCACGAACCTTGCCGTCACTCTGTTCCAGCATCGCTGGATCGGCATACATCGGTTTCTTCGCTGGAGCATTCCGCAACCATTCGCGAAGGTCGATCTCGTTTAGACAGTCTTGCGAGACACCTGCGAGGTATTTGTCGCCAAAATCTTCAGGGCTTGACTCCCACACATCTGTGCGGCACTGAGGGGTGAGAAGATCCCACGTTGCCCCGGCGAAGGTATTGCGACCCAAGAAGTTGGTGAGGTTTGGCGCAGCACCTGAGTAGACAAACTGATCTGGATACGAGACCACAAGATTGCCATTACCTGGATCGACCAACCCGTTGACCTGGTGGCATCGCGAGCACTGGGCAATGAAGGTTGTCTCACCTTCAGCCGCAAGGCTGCCTTCGGCCGGGGCCTGATACGGCTCAAGCTCGTTATCAATCCATCGCTGGAAATGAGCAGACTCGAGAACGACAGTCTCCATGCGCATGTTCGCGTGCGAAAGCCCACAGAACTCAGTGCACTGACCGGCGTAAATGCCTGGGGTGTCAGATTCGAGACGGAGGAAGTGCACACGGCCTGGGACCATGTCGCGCTTGCCATTCAAACGTGGGATCCAATAGCTGTGGATGACGTCACGACTGGTGCCTCGAAGCAACACCTTCGTGTCTGCGGGAATCACCAACTGGCCAGACGTGATAATCGGGCTTGCCGCAACTTCTGACGGGGCGTAGCCACAAATCGTGCCGTCGGCACCGACCTCGTAGTCGTATTCCCACCACCATTGCTGACCTGTCACGTTGATCACACATTCAGTGTCATCCGTGTCGTTCAACGCCATCACGACACCCACTGTGGGGATCGCAATCGCAGTCAGAATGACCGCCGGAATCGCGATGAACAGGTATTCAAGCCATGCCTTGCCATGGGCCTGATCAGGGATTGCTTGTCCACGATCTCGATACTTAACCACGCAAAAGGCAATGAAAGCCATCACGATGACGCCCACAATGCCGGCGGTGAGGAAGATTGGCCACTGCAGGTCTTGGATTTTTTGGGCGTTTGGGCCGGCTGGTTTCCAGGTGTCCTGAGGGGCATCGGATGCGCATCCGGCGAGCACGGTGGTCGCTGCTACTCCTGCAACCGTCGTCGCTACTCTGAAGCCGCGAGAACTCATAGTCCCAAGACTAGAAGTCGCGCGTTCGGAATTACAGATGGTGCGATAGTGAACCTTCTCGTGACTCATGGCACAATCACCTCAATCCGTTCGTCAAGCCCAGCGACCACGAATGCGTATCCACCCGACGCTTCAACTACGGGGTCAAAACTTGGCGCCGAGTAGTTCACGGTAAGCAGCTGTACGCCACCTTCTTCGACGAGCGCCGTGCAGATTCGTGCGGGAGAGCTGTCGATGTTGGCCATCTCTGCGATAAAGCGCCGCGGTTCAGATGTTTCGTTGCGGAACAAAATATTGTTTGGATTTGAACGAGGCAGCTGGATAACTCCGCTCTGCACCATATTGAGGCCTGGTCGTGTATACGACAGCCCGTTTTCGTCAAGAGTGACTTCAGCTGATGAATTTGCCTTGCCTGCAACGGTCTGACTTGCGTGCTCGTCGGCTGAGATCTCTTTCTCGCCGCACTTATCGAGTTCGGCGTAATATGCCGTGGTTTTGTGTTCTTTGATCTCACGTTCGCCGTTGAATCCGGCGACAGCACCACCGGCAAGCAGTACTGCGCTTACAACGGCAAAGAGCCCAAACATTCGGGGAGCCGACATTGAACGAGCACGGCTGATCATCGCTCCCGCAACGAGCACAATCGTTGCGACGATTGAGAACGCAATGATGGTAGACGCCTTCGTCGGAACGCCAAGCATCACCCGGCTGAACATGAAGACAATAAGACCGAGACCAATCGCCGCCGCAACCGGCATCTCTGCGGTGTAGGCCAGGCGGCCACGCACCTCACGGTTATGTGATTCATCAGTCGAGGCACTTTCTGCCCAGCCCTGCAACAGCCACTCAGCAGCTGCTGCCAGCACGACGACCAGACCGGTAATCGTGAGCACTTCGTGAATGACAACTCCGAGAACGATGAGAGCGCCACCAACTGCAACAACGAGCGGCCATACCGATGATGATGGGCGAGGAGCTGCGGCAGCAGACCCAGAGAACTGTGCAACATCGTCTGACGCAACGTTCGCGTCGCGAATGAACGCATTAATACCTGCAATGAATATGAGCCCGGTGGTAAGAGACACCAATCCAACCGTGCCCATGATGCCACCGACAAGAATGCCGTATAGCAACGTTCCTATAAGGGAAGCCCCGCTCGCCCCAAAGAGGAGTTTTGAACCGGTGGTGAACATCAGATCTCTGACCTCACTTCGTGACGTAGACGACAAACCACACCGCTGCGTAAGCCACAGCGGCGAAGTACCAATACAAAGCATTCGCCGAGACAATCTCGGACTGCCAGTCGCGACCGCCAAGCGTGCGAAAGGCTGCGACCGCAGTGAAGATGAGCCCCGCAATCACAATCGCCATCATCGTGCCGGTGAGGGCATAGAACAGGCCACCATAGATTCCTTCGGCAATCTCGACTTCCATTTGGCTATAGACAAATGCTTGAGCGTTGACAAAGGCTAGGCCGAGAATAATGACGACTGACAGAGCCAGGCCGGTGTGCCCACGGTCTTGCCGGCGGGCTGCATAGACAGCCCATTGGGCGAAGAAACAAAGCCCGAAGAGCGTTATCAACATGACGTTCGTTGCCACCTCGGGGATGATGTACTTCATCGGGAACCGCTCACCAGCATCGACAGCGTGCTGACGCTCAAGAAGCCAGACGGCGAGCATTCCACCGATGAGAGTGGTGCCGGCGAGCCCTGCGAGAGCAGACCCAACAAGGAGTTGGCGACGTGGTGCTGGGGCCGGACCGGATGGTAGAGCGAGCGTCACGAAGGGCTCCCTTCTGGAAGTTGGTCGAGTTCGGGCTCTGCTGATCGGACAGTTGCAAGAGCCTCATAGTTGTCGGCCGGAGCAGGGCATGCAGTTGACCATTCGAGGGTGTGAGCACACCACGGGTTGTTGGTTCCGTCAGATGTTCCACCACGGGTCGCACCGACGAAGGCGAGACCGGTAAGGGCCATCAGTGCGTACCCGATGAGGGTCAGCGTCGAGAAGAGAGAGTTATCTGAATCGGCAAGACCAGCGATCACACCAGGAACTCCGGCGAGAACGACACCGAGAGCGCCAAGAAGGGCTAGGGGAAGAACTTTTTTCTCATCAGGCTTATTGCCGGAAAACTTTGGAGCCCAAAACACGAGGCCACCCAACGTTCCGAGAGCGGCAGCCAGACAGACCAACGCGACCGTGCCCTCGACCGCTGCAGTTCCGCTCAGTTCGAAATCGACAATCTGGGTGAGCACACCGACAACAGCGCCGAGCAGAAGAAGAAGAATCGAAAGAAGCCCGAACAGCAGTGGGCTGAGAATTCGGGGCTTTGGCGCGCCTGAGCCATCAGGTTTCGCAACAAGTAACGACGTCAGCAAAGTTATTGCGATGCCAAGCAATGGAAGGCCAACGAAGAATGCCATCACGACAAGCGACTTCAAGACATCTTGGCCTGATTCGGAGAAGTCAACCGGGAACGCCTTTTGCATGGTCACGCCCGCAAATGATGCGACTCCAACCAAGGCCGCACCGGTAAACACCAACTGGCGCATCGGATGCCGTCGGCTCATCGAAACGGGCAGCAACTCCGCGAAGACCCCTAAGGCTGGAATCGCAAAGATGTACACGACCGGGGCGGTGAAGAATCTTGGAAGCCAATCGGCGAGGCCATCTGCGGCACCGAACGCAAGGGCTGAATTCCGGTGGTCAACAAACAGGTAAATAATGAGACCGACCACCACTGGAGCGGTGATGATGAGTGCCAATGACTGAACCAACGCCGTCCATGTCAAGAACGGGACACGACGCATCGTGACCCCAGGGGCACGAGAGGTAAGAATGGTCGTCGCAACGCTGATCGCTGAGGCGATGACGCCGAACATCATGAGGGCCATCGCTGCGAGGAACAGATCGACCATGTCACTATCTGCACCGCTTATGCCTCCACCGTTGACGATGGCAACAATGGTCAACACCGCTCCTGCAAGCCACGTATAGAAACCCATGAGGGCAAGACGGGCAAACGCAATCGCTCGAGCACCTACCTGCAACGGTGCGACCGCAATGCTGAGACCAAGGGTCAACGGCAGCGCCACCATCAACGCAAGACCAAAATGATGCAACTGGGCGAGCTGGTCGAGTTGCTGAGCGTTGAATGCTCCGAGATCGGCAACTGACTCAAGCGACCGCAGCGCCGCAATCAACGACACTGCGATCATTCCGAGGATTCCAAACCCTGTAAACAGTCGTCCGATCTTCTTGTGGTCGGTAGAGGTCACCCAATCAGCGGCTGCCCCAACAGCGGTACCAATACGACCGTCAGAAAGGAGCTTTGAACCCGCTCCTGCTCCGGTTCCCGATTGTTCCAACGTCGTCATCTCAGATCTGACTCACTTCTGCTTCAGTCGCGCCCGCCACGGAGCGCAACTCTTTCGAAACTACCGTGAATCAGACTACCTCGGTAAGGGCCTCGCAACCGAAATCTCCACTGTTGCGTCAACGACGTCAATTACAGCAACACGTCGGTTGTCAACGCAGCAAACAACAGAGTGATGTAGGTGATCGAGAAACCAAAAAGTCGCATCGAGGCAGCCTCGGAAGGATTTCTCCCGAGGCTAATCGTTCCACCAAGAAACGCTGCCCCCAGTGCGCCCGCCGAGGCGAGGTATACAACGCCAAGGTTCGATGACACCAATACGACGAGCACACTCGATGCCACCAGCGCGACCGTGTGAGCGATCATCTGCACATGGGCGGCCCGGAACGGAACAATCGCCGGCAACATCGGCACGTTTGCCGAGCGGTAATCGTCTGCATAATGAAGTGCAAGCGCCCAGAAATGTGGTGGTGTCCAAAAGAAAATAACAGCGAACAGCACAACCGGCTCCCACGTAAGGCCATTGGTCACTGCAGCCCAACCAACAAGAACAGGAACTGCGCCGGCCGCGCCACCGATGACGATGTTTTGCCTACTCGTTCGCTTGAGCCACAACGTATACACACCGACGTAAAACACCGTTGCAGAGAGAGCAAGGAGAGCCGACAGAAGGTTTGCCGCCGCCCACAACACCGCAACGGCAGCCGACTCGAGAACAAACGCAAAGATCAAGGCCTCCCTCGGTTTAACAACACCGGTCACGAGCGGTCGATGTCGAGTGCGTTCCATCAGAGCATCAATGTCGCGATCGACGTACATATTGATGGTGTTTGCCCCGCCCGCTGCGAGAGCGCCACCGATGAGCGTGAACATCACCAACGTCGTTGACGGCCATCCGTTCTGAGCGAGCACCATCGTGGGCACGGTGGTAATGAGAAGAAGTTCAATGATTCGAGGCTTTGTCAATGCAACGAACGCGCCGACTCGGCTTCGAGGCTCACGGCTCCCGTGAACATCTCCAACGGAGGCCACGCGTGAAGGCACGAGAGGTCGACTGCCGATGGACATGGCCTTCATCGTACGACCGAGCGGATGTGCTGACCAACGCCGTCCGGCAGACTGTGTGGTGTGACATATTCGTTGTTACCTATTTCGGCGTCAACCGACACCATCACTGCGCCCAAAACCGATGTCACTGGACGGTTCGAACACGAGCGCGAATGGATAGTCATCGTGTGGAACGATCCGGTGAATTTGATGAGCTACGTCACCTATGTATTGCAAAAACTTTTCGGCTACTCCACCGAGAAAGCCACTGAACTCATGCTTGCAGTTCACCACGAAGGTCGCGCAAACGTTGCAAGTGGAAACCGAGAACAATGTGAGATGCATGTGTTCCGACTCCATGAACACGGCCTCTGGGCAACTCTTGAAGAGGCTGGGTGATGGCATTCAGACGTAAACCACCGGTCGAGCGACTCGATGACGACTCATGGATTGTCCGTCTGCAAGCCGATGAACGAGAAGTGCTCTCCCACATCATGAGCCAACTCGATGAACTCGTCGAGAACGCGCAAACAGGTAGCGAGAGTGCGCTCGTCGACAGGTTGTTCCCGCCTGCATTCACTCACCACGACGCTCAGCACGAGCAACTTGATGAGGAGTACCAGCGCCTGATGCGGGATGAGCTCATCACCGCTCGGCGCACAGCGATTTCTGAGGTACTCGGCACATTCGATTCGGCCGAGGGTGGCAACATCACGATGAGCCATGGGCAACTCACCGCGTTTCTTCAGACGTTAAATGCCCTTCGAGTCACGTTGGCAAGCGCTCTCGGCATCATCGACGATGACTCTGCGGCAGACGCCGATGACCAATCGGATGCAAGCCCTGAACAACACCTCTATACATGGTCGGGCTGGATGTTGGAGTGGGTCGTCGGCGCTCTTGCGGAAACACTCCCCCGTGAGGGTGGAACGTCGTGAAGAGGGTGCTAACGTGACGGCGCCTTCAACGAGATGAGGCCAAGCCCCCATCGTCTAGCGGCCTAGGACATCACCCTTTCAAGGTGACGGCACGGGTTCGAATCCCGTTGGGGGTGCTAGATTCAAATAGAACTCCTGGTCCCGTGGTGAAGTTGGAGTTCACGCCGGCCTGTCAAG
>DLTS01000034.1:0-5542 GCA_002501485.1 Acidimicrobiaceae bacterium UBA7830 | reverse complement strand
CACGCGGGAGGTCGCGGGTTCGAGCCCCGTGGGGACCGCTCGGGGCTGCCAGATGGCAGCCTCGCTGCGTATGTGGTGCGGAACTCGCTCCATGTCGCACTCGGTCGAGTAGCTCAGTTGGCAGAGCGTCCGCCTGAAAAGCGGAAGGTCACCGGATCGACGCCGGTCTCGACCACCACAGGCGCCTGCAGGCTCCTGTTGACATTTTCGACCTCCCATCTCTTAATTAAGTGATGGCTGGTCAGCGCTGCGTTTCATACCGGCTTGTGTCGAGGTTCTCGAGAGAGACGGTGGTGTTTGACTAAGTGCCGGGGTCAAAACCAAGGTCAGTTGCGGTGAGAAGCGGGCGGTATTCGATACCTTCCGCCGCACAAAGGTCAGCGCACGTCGTTCCTCGATCGACGATCACACTTGCGAGCACCACCGATGCCCCGAAGGCTCGAACAACCTCCACCGCCTCAAGCAAACTCGTGCCTCGTGTTGTGGTGTCTTCAACGATGACGACACGATCATCGGGAAGCAATGCGCCAGCGAGTCGGCCGGTAACTCCATGATCTTTGTCTTCTTTACGAACGCTGAAACTCCTCAACATTCGTCCTTTCGTTGCCGCTACAGCTGCGACACCAAAGGCGACAGGATCAGCACCCATCGTCAAGCCACCGATAGCTGTGGCATCTGAGGGAAGAATGTCGAACAACGCTTCTGTGACCAGGACGATTCCATCTGGCCGGCAGGCAGTCTGCTTGGTGTCAAGAAACCAAGAACTCTTCGCTCCACTCTTCAGTGTGAACTCGCCACGCTTCACCGAATGCGCCAACACGTGCTGTCGTAAAGCGGCGCCGGTCGAGGAGAGCTCGGGAAGTCGTGTCACATCTCCGAGATTACGTGTCTTCGTCTAAACCTCTATGTTCGAGATGTGACAACAACCGCTCTCACCCCGTATCGAATCTTTACTGAACCTCAGCAGGGCGCCACCTACGACGACCTTCTCGCCGTGGCGTTGCGCTCAGAGTCGCTTGGCTTCGGTGCATTCTTTCGTTCTGACCACTACCTCAAAATGGGTTCCGTCAGTGGTGATCCTGGCCCAAGCGATGCATGGGTGACGCTCGGCGGGCTCGCTCGAGACACGACGAAAATTCGACTTGGCACACTGGTGACCGCCGCAACCTTCCGACACCCGGGGCCACTCGCTATTTCGGTGGCAAACGTCGATCAAATGTCGGGAGGGCGGGTTGAACTCGGTCTTGGGGCGGGCTGGTATGAGGCTGAACACTTGGCATACGGAATTCCATTTCCAGCCCTTGGCGAGCGATTCGATCGACTCACCGAGCAACTCGCGATTATCGATGGGATGTGGCAAACCCCCGCTGGTGAGACGTTTTCATACGCCGGTGATTACTGGTCACTCACTGACTCGCCGGCTCTTCCCAAGCCCGTGCAGTCGGGTGGCATACCAATCATCATCGGCGGTCGTGGTGCGAAAAAAACTCCAGCATTGACAGCTGCATACGCAGCTGAGTTCAATATGCCGTTCACCGACCTCTCAACATTCGCCGCGCAATCAACAGTCGTCAGAGGTGCTTGTGAAGCAATCGGTCGGTCACCCAACGACCTTGCATGGTCAGCTGCGCTCGTCGCCTGCGTCGGGAGCACCGAGGATGAATTCACTCGTCGAGCAGAAGCAATCGGCCGGGAGCCAGACGAATTACGACAGAACGGCGCTGCCGGGTCGACAGATCAATTCATCGACACGATCGAGAAATGGCATGAAGCGGGGGCGGAGCGAATCTACCTCCAGATTCTCGATCTTTCCGACCTTGACCACCTCGATCTCATCGCATCGTTACTCGGGTAGCGACCCTGGCCCTCAGCACTGACTGAGGCACTCTGTTGCATGCATCTGCAGTTCCTAGAGCCCGACGACATTTTACGACGATGGTTTCGAACGCGTATCTCGAAGTAGCACCTCTTGAGCCACCGTTGCGACGTGTTCACCCTCTTGGGTGAACACGTGACCGACCGCAAGACCGCGTGATGCAGTGAAGTGATGACAAGTGAAATCGTGGAGGTGCCAGACATCTGATCGCATCGGGCGATGGAACCAAATGGTGTGGTCGAGGCTGACACCTTTCCAGTGTTCGCGCTCAACCCCCGTGCCTTCGATAGCGGCCGCTCGAACGGTGTCGGTCGCAAGATCATCTGAGGTATACGCAAGCCAACATTGATGCATGAGTTCAGCATCTGAAGAGACAGAATTCACTAAGTCGTAGTCATTGACTTTTATCCATGCACAGACACGGCCAGCACTGGTTCGAGCTGCACCGTCAACGGCTTCGTAGGGTACGAAACATCGGTCAAAACGACGAGTGAACGAACTTTCCTCCAAAGATTCGGGCCCTAGAACACGAGGCATCTCAACCGTTTGTAAGTCGGTCGCAGCGTGCGATCGCTGAAACGAACACTCGGCATTGAGAATTGCGCCGATTGCCTGCCTCGCAACAACTCGTCGGGTGAGGAATGAGCGCCCATTTCTGATGCGGTCAACCTCATAGCGGATGGGTTCGTTGTGGTCACCCGGACGGATGAAATACGCGCGAATTGAATGGGGCCGAAATTCAGATTCCGCCGTCAACGTCGCCGCACGTAGAGCCTGAGCAACGATTTGGCCACCGTAGAGGCCACCCCATGGGTACCTCGGGCCAGTCCCGACAAACGTGTCGGGCCCGTGCGGGGTGAGCTCGAACATTCCTCCATTCAACCAATGTTCAGCCTGAACTCCCGTCTCAACCGAAGAGGTACAGGGCATCATCGCCTCTACATATCTACTTCTACTTTCAAAAAAGAACCGTCTGGCATCGTTCGCGGTCCAGTTCGGCAAAAACAAATATTAAGCGCAGTCGCTGATGTCCAATGACAGTTGCATCTACTCGCGAGTTGATGGCACTCAGAAGACAAAATCCGTTAACCACACAAAAACAGAGGCTCTTCACTCAACCTTTATGGCAAATAAGGTCTGACAGTTCTGCAATGAGCGACGACCATGAAACGGCCCTCGATTACAGGCCGTCAAGATGAGCAAACGTTGCAGCTACATGCTGAAGTGATGATCGGAGGTCGAATGCCGCATCAAGATCGATTGTGGGTTGACGAGACGACACTTCTGGGTCAGCGGCGAGTACATCACGGAACGGGATGCGTTGTTCCCACGCACTCATGGCATTGCGTTGAACAATCCGGTAGGCGTCGTCGCGTGTGAGACCCGAGGCCACCAACGCGAGCAACACCGGTTGCGAAAACACAACTCCATGACTTGAGTGGAGATTCTCCTCCATCCGTGCGGCATCCACCTCCAGGCGTTCAATAAGCCGACGAAGCCGACGCAACATGTAATGCGCAAGCATTGATGAATCAGGCAAGATCACCCGTTCAACACTCGAATGCGAAATGTCTCGCTCGTGCCAAAGCGCAACATCCTGCAAACCGGCCAACAGATTCGACCGAACCACACGCGACAACCCAGAGATCGTCTCAGCCGAAATGGGGTTCCTCTTGTGCGGCATCGCCGAGGAGCCTTTTTGGCCAGGGGCGAAACCTTCTCGAACTTCGCTCACCTCGGTTCGCTGCAGATGTCGCAACTCGACGGCAACGAGTTCACAACTTGATGCAATCGAGGCACATGCCCACAGAAACTCGGCATGACGATCACGGGCAACGACTTGTGTGGCGGGAACCGGTTCGAGTTCGAGGGCTTGTCCCACATGAGCCTCCACCTCAGGAGGAACATTTGAGTACGTTCCGACCGCTCCCGACAGCTTCATCACGGCAATCGCATCACGAGCGGCCCGAAGCCGATGGCGATCTCGGTCAAACTGCAACGCCCAAAGAGCGACCTTCGCACCAAACGTTGTCGGCTCTGCATGAACGCCGTGAGTTCGACCGATCATCACCGTTTCGCGGTGGGTCTTCGCAGTCGTCACGAGTTGATCGATGAGCTCATCAATTGCAGACAGCAAAAGATTTGCGGCGTCACGCATCGCCCAGCACAAACCGGTGTCGACAACATCGGTGGATGTCAGACCGTAATGAATCCACGGTCCAGCGGTGCCGCCGATCACCTCTTGAACAACATCGACAAAGGCGGCGACGTCGTGCTGGGTGATTTCTTCGCGAGCCATAACTGATGCCACGAAACCCTCATCGACGGTCGGGGCAGATGACCGACAGGCCACGGCATCGTCGTGGGGAACAAATCCGAGAGTCGCATACGCCTCGGTTGCCAGCAACTCGACCTCAAGCCAACGGCCCATTCGCGACACATCAGACCACACCAGAGCCATCTCGGGAGTCTGATACCGGTCGATCATGACGAAGAACCCCACAACACATAATCGTCTCGCTCAGCGCCAACGCCGATAATGCGCACCGGCACACCAGCTTGTTCCTCAATGAGCCTAATAAACGCCTGAGCCTGCGGTGGAAGATCTGCGGGCATTCGTGCTGTAGTGGAATCAGACTGCCAGCCCTCAAGGTCGACATACACCGGCTCAGCACGCTCAAGAACATCTGGCAGATCGGGGTAGTTCTCAACATCGCTGCCATCGATTCGATAGCCGACGCAGACACGAATGGTCTCAAAGGTGTCGAGCACATCAAGTTTTGTCACCGCAAGTTCAGTCAGGCTGTTGAGACGCACTGCGTGTCGCAACATGACGCAGTCAAGCCAGCCAGCTCGACGTCGCCGCCCCGTGACCGTTCCAAACTCACGTCCAATATCGACGAGTCGATCGCCTAACTCATCGTTCAGTTCGGAAGGAAATGGGCCTGCTCCGACTCGGGTTGTGTAACTCTTCGAAATACCAACAACCCGGTCGATGTTGCGCGGACCGATTCCTGTTCCGGCACACGCACCACCGGCAGTCGGATTAGATGAGGTGACATACGGGTACGTTCCATGGTCGAGATCTAGGAATGTTGCCTGCGCGCCTTCGAGCAAAATTGGTGAACCGGCCGCGAGTTCATCATGAAGAAGGTTCACGGTGTCGCACAGATACGGCTGCAACCGAAGGCCAAGTTCGGTGAAAGTTACAACCGTCTCGTCAACGTTCAACGCGTCGCCGCCCGCTTGAGTAATGAAGATGTTCTCTGCTTCACATCGCTCTCGAACGGCAGCAGAGAACAAATCAATATCGGCAACTGCGCCGGCGAGGATTCCGACTCGACGAGCCTTATCGGCGTAAGCCGGCCCAATGCCTTTCAGGGTTGTTCCAATCTTGTTATCGCCGCGGCCTTCCTCAGCGAGCGCATCGTGACTCTGATGCCACGGGAAGATGAGATGGGCTCGCGTCGACACCTGTAACTTGTCGCAGTTGATTCCTCGGGCGGTCAACGTATCGATCTCGTTGAACAGCGTTGGTAGATCGACGACCACACCGTTTGCAATGACTGGCGTGACAGTGTCATAAAACACGCCTGATGGCGTGAGTTGCAGCGCGTATTTTTCTTCGCCAACGACAACGGTGTGACCTGCATTGTGGCCACCTTG
>DLTS01000081.1:31400-35294 GCA_002501485.1 Acidimicrobiaceae bacterium UBA7830 | reverse complement strand
CTAGCGTGGCGCCTGAAATTGAGCGAGTGCAGCCCCCGGACGGCTTGGGGCAACAAGTGCGGCGGTGAGGTGAATCGCTCGACCCTCAGGAACTGAACGGCCGGCTGACATGATGACGGTCTCACTGCTTCGCAACGCAATCTCGAGTGCTGGCCCAGTTGCTGGCCCGGTGAGGTCAGCGGCCTCGGTCGCAACTGAAGCGAGTTCGATACCGGACACCACATGGGAACGCCACATCGCCGTTTCCAACAACACCAATGGGTCGTGGATCACAACACCGGCCGGTACGAACACCAGCCATCGACATGAGAGACGATGCCAGCGAGTCGACCCGAGCACTCCGATAGCGATGGCACCGACACCAAGCCCAACAGCCGCAACCCACTGCGCCCGCTCGGCTGCGATCATTGTTGAGATGCCGCATGCGGCCATCAGTATCCACAAGAAAACCGCCAGGATCACATAACCGAGCGGCGGCCTAAGCGGAAAACGTTGCTCCGACCCATAAGCAGCGAATTGGACCCAGCGTTGACCGAGTTCAGCGCTGAACATCGCAAACGCGGCGATCACACCGGCAACGAGCCCGATCGTGCCGAGTACAACATCACCACCTGCGATGAGAACAGCCGTCGCAGAAACCGGCCCGAGCGGAAGGGAGGTGCGAGCCAATGTCAGCGTCAACGGCGAACCCACGAAAACGGCGACAGCGCCGACGATACAGAGAATCCACAGCGCAAGGGTGGCGGTCACACCACTATCGAGAGGGTTCATCGCTTGACTTACGGCAATCGCTTTGACGACCCATCCAACCCGCGCCAACCACGAGAGAACGCTCTGAAAGCGAGACGGAAACGAGGGCGAACGCATTGAAGACCATTCTGTCGGGTATTGCGGCGTAAAGGGCACGCACGAGTCGTGAAAGCGTCATCGATCATGCAACGATGTCGCTATGGCGAGGTCGCTCGACGGAATAGCACCAGGGGCAACCCTGGGTGTGGGGAGCCTTCCTCATCGGAGTGCGTCGGCAGCAGTCGAATTTTCGGTAAAGAACTTTGACCTGCCAGTGGTGCCGCGTCTACCGAGACGGTCTGGTGCTGAATCTCTCGCAAACCAGGCACTCGTCGGCGTACCGGGGGTTGAGATGGGGCCGTACGGCACGCTCGCTGTCGATGTCACCCGGCTAGACCCAGAAGCTCCTGTCACGACCGACTTGCTGACCGACAACTTTGTCGGCTTTCGGGCATTTACCGAACTTGCACCTCAACTAGGAGTCGACGGCCGAACCTTCAAATGGCAGGTGGTCGGACCGGTCACCCTAGGTCTCACCCTGTTGCGGGCGGGGGCACCCGATCACCTCGCATTTCCGGTAGCGACACAGGCGATTAACGAGCATGTCGCCACGCTCGGCTCCGTACTTGCAGAAGTGCTTCCGAATTCAATGCAACTCATTGTGTTCGACGAACCGTTGATGGTTGATCTCATGTCGAATGACTTCCCGCTCGCTCCTGATGCAGTCGCCGACATGCTGTCTGGAGTGATGGCCTCCGCGCAGTCATTCGGCGTCGTTGGCCTTCACTGTTGTTTCGAGGCTGATTGGCCCTCGCTTCTCGAAGCCGGCCCACAAGTGCTCTCAATGCCGGCGACAGAAGCCGTCGTGGATGTCAGTGGATATCTCGACCGCTTTATGCAAAACGGCGGAAGAATCGCATGGGGAGCCGTTGGCACCGAGGGTCCCGTTGGCATGTCAGCGGGCCGATCATGGAAAGCGCTCAGCGGTATCTGGTGCAAAATGGTGCAACGAGGAACCGATCCCGGATTGCTCCGATCACAGAGTTTGCTGTCGCCGCAAAGTGGCCTCGCTTCGTATTCCCCTGCTGTGGCCGAAGAAATTTGCGAGTCGTTGCACAACATCTCTCTGAGAGTGCAAGACCAAGCGTCAGCTGCAAAATTGGTGCTCGGCGCATAGCCGCCGTGATCTTCACGCGCTCTCTACACTCGTCACATGGCCGAGGAGTCTCGACGCGTGGCGATATCTGAGGAGGCTCGTCTTCGTATCGCCGATTTGAGGTCGTCTGTTGCCCGGCATAATGCCCTCTACTACGAGAACGATGCCCCAGAACTTCCCGATGCTGAATACGACGTGCTCGTGCGAGAGTTACGTGAATTGGAAGCAGAGTTTCCAGAGCTCGTTGATTATTCTTCGCCCGCTCAGACCGTAGGCGGCGCTCCGAGCGCAACGTTCGCGCCGGTGCAGCACGCAATCCCAATGACAAGTCTCGATAATGCAATGGATGTAGATGAACTGCGGGCATGGGGCGAGCGGGTGCAGAACTCGTTAGAGGGTCAACTGGTCAATTTTGTCTGCGAGCTCAAAATTGATGGTCTCGCAATGAGTATTCGTTACGTCGATGGCGAAATGGTGACTGCAGCCACACGAGGTGATGGTCGCGTTGGTGAAGACGTCACCGCAAATGTGAGAACGATCTCGGTTATTCCGCAGCGGCTAGTGAGTGCTCCTTCAATTTTCGAAGTTCGCGGTGAGGTGTTCATGCCGCGGGCTGTCTTTGAGGCCTTGAATGATGAGGCGGCGAAGACCGGGGAGCGAGAACTCGTGAACCCTCGTAACGCAGCTGCTGGGTCATTGCGTCAGAAAGACTCGTCGGTGACCGCCCGACGACGCCTCTCATTCTGGGCGTACCAGATCGGTGATCGCAAGGGAGGGCCTGAGCATTCAACACATGATGAAGCGCTTGGGTACCTATCTGAATTGGGGTTTCCGGTCAATCCTGAGGTGACGGTGTATCTATCGATTGACGACGTTGTTGACTTCTGCAAATCGGCGGTGGCTCGACGTCACGACCTCGAATATGACGTCGACGGGGTGGTGGTCAAGGTTGATGATTTAGCGCAACGCGAAGCACTCGGGTACACCTCTCGAGCACCCCGTTGGGCGATCGCGTTTAAGTTTCCTCCCGAAGAGCGCACGACGAAACTTCTTGACATTCGTGTGTCGGTCGGGCGAACCGGCAGGACGACGCCTTTCGCAGTACTCGATCCTGTCTTTGTCGACGGTTCCACGGTGTCGATGGCAACCCTTCATAACGAGGATCAGGTTCGCATCAAGGACGTCCGTCCGGGAGACACGGTGATCGTGCGCAAAGCGGGTGACGTCATTCCGGAGGTGGTCGGCCCCGTGCTGTCAGACCGCCCTGATGGAACGGTCCCGTGGACCTTTCCGAAACGCTGTGAATGCGGCAGCGAGTTTGTGAGAGCAGATGGCGAGGCTGATACGCGGTGCGTCGAGCCGCAATGCCCGTTCCAGCGGGATCAACAGATCATGTACTGGGCGAGCCGAGGCGCAATGGATATCGAAGGCCTCGGTGAGCGTACGGTGGTGCAACTCACCGAGTGCGAACTCGTCAATGACGTTGCTGACCTCTATCGGCTCTCTGCAGACGATGTTGTCGATCTTGAGGGCTTCGCGCGACTGAGTGCCGAGAAATTGATTGCGGCGATCGATGAATCTCGCCGCCAGCCGGCCTGGCGAGTACTTACTGGATTTGGTATCAAACATCTCGGGCCGACCGTTGCGAAGGCACTAATTGCTGCCCGTGGCTCAGTGCGCGCTGTCTTCACATCATCCGAAGCCGAATTATCCGAAGTTGATGGAATTGGTGATGTGATTGCTGAGTCGGTTACTCGGTGGTGGGAGTTGCCGATCCATCGAGATCTCGTCGATCGATTAGAGGCCGGGGGCGTCGTCCTCGACATCGATGACCGTGCCGTCTCAGAAAGCGAAGCGCTCGAACATACCCTCGAAGGACGAGCTGTCGTGATTACCGGAACTGTTCCGGGCTATACCCGAGACGAGGCAGGGGCGGCTGTTGCCGCCCG
>DLTS01000081.1:920-31082 GCA_002501485.1 Acidimicrobiaceae bacterium UBA7830 | reverse complement strand
TGTTGCCGCCCGAGGGGGGACCTCACCGGGCAGCGTCTCGAAAAAGACGTTTGCGCTTGTCGTCGGCGAGGGAGCAGGTGCGTCGAAACTCATCAAGGCCGAGAGTCTCGGCGTGCCGATCATTGTCGCCGCGAATTTTGAGAAATTTCTCTCGACGGGCGCGATCCCCGATACGGCGGGCTAAACAACGTTGAAGAACCATGTGTAGACGCGGGCGCGCTCGCGCCCATCTTTGATGGGCCAGAAGATCACATCAACACGGTGCGTTCCAGAGTCGAATCTGTCGATTGGTCCGTCCCTCGAGGGTGCATAAGTGAGCGTGAAGTTGCCCGGTTCGAACACGGTCACAACGGGAACAGCCACTTGCTCACCGGGTTCAACACCTTCGGTCTGAACCTCGGAGAGATTGACCGTCTCGATTTCGATGCCATCGATGACAAGCACCCCGGTGAGCCCGGGAGCTAGGTCGACAAAGACGTCGGATTGGGCAAGAGCCTGCTCTGCATCGGGCACGGGCAGTACCGATTCGATGGTGCTTGGAAGATCTGCACGTTCATCTCCGGTGACGCTCGTGAGCACACCCCGAGTGACGAGCACGAGGCCGATTGCGATGAAAAGACTCACAACTAGCAGCGTTCGATCTGAGCGCTTGCGCTCTTGTTGACGCGCAGGGGATGCTTCGTGTTGGTCTTCAAAAGTCACCTGACCATCGTGCCACCAATTCGGTCTCGACCCCAACCGCTGGTCAATACGAGATAGCGTCAAGGCGCTGTGGAAATTGACCCGCTTGAACCTGAAACACGTCTAGACGAGGTGATTGGTGGCCGGTACCGGCTGATGTCGTTTGTCGCCAAGGGCTCGGCAGTATCAATTGCGGACGCGTGGGACACGATCGACGATCGCGCAGTGCTGGTCAGATTGATTCGGCGTCGAGTGATGACGACGCCTAATTTTGCGAGCTCTTTCCGAACGGCGATGTCATCTGCTGCACTCGTTTCGCACCCCAACCTTGTGGCGGTGTTTGACTGGGGAGTGCACAAAAGAAGTGACGGTGCAGCCTCAACGGCGTACGTCGTTACCGAACGCTTAGAAGGAGGGAGTCTTCGCGACATCTTTGATCGCGGTCGTCGTCTTTCCCATTCGCAGGCCCTTCAAGTTGGACTCGACCTTTGTCATGGTCTTGCAGAAGCCCATCGCCAGGGCCACATTCACGGAGAGGTCACTCCATCCAAAATTGTGTTTGGAGCCGATGGGCGTGCCCGACTTGTCGACCTTGGTCTTGCGGCGCCATTACAAGCGGCAATGTGGTCAGCGAGCGGCGGGCCCGACAACAACATGGTGCTGTATACGGCGCCAGAGGTCGCAGAAGGGCAACCGGCAACGGACGGTTCTGATGTGTATGGGCTCGGCCTCGTTCTCGTTGAAGCGTTGACAGGCAACGTGCCGTTCTCAACCGATTCGGCTGCGGCGACGTTGAGGGCTCGTGTCGGTCGAATTCTTCCGGTGACAGCTGATCTTGGCCCACTTGGCCGTGTGCTTGAACAGGCAGCCCGGCCATCGGTTGATGAACGCGCCACTGCGGTGGAGCTTGGCATGGAATTCGTCAACGTTGCGCGCCGACTACCGCGACCCGAACCTCTACCGCTCGTTATTTCAATTGACCCGGGCGCTGCAGCTGCGCCTCCGCAGGAGCTCAAAGAGGCGGCAGCGCCCGAGCCAACACTTCAGACCGACCCTTCGACCGATGGGGTACCTCCTAATGCGGTAGACCTACCTCGGCAGATAGACGTGATGCCGTTGCAGCCCAGTTTGGAAGAGCCCATCGGAGCAGTTCACGACAGCTCCGATGACGCTGGTATCGAGGCGCAGCAGGGAGTGGTGTCGCACGAGGGGCCGGTAACCCGCCGCCCGCGGTGGGTGCTGCCCCTGTTAGCCGTTGTAGTGGTTGCCCTCGGAGTATTGGGTGCCCGAATGTTGCTGACGACCCCGGTGTACGAGGTGCCTGTGCTTACCGGAATTTCGGAGGCTGAGGCCGCAAATGTCGTGACGCCATTCGAATGGGAGGTCACCGTGGTTCCGGAGCGATCTGATGTGCAGCCGGTCGTGGGTGCTGTCATTCGGACGAGTCCGGTCGCAGGCGATGAGCTTCGCAAGGGCGGTGTATTCACGATTGTGATCAGTGAAGGGCCAGTTTTGAGGGAACTGCCTGAAGTCATTGCGTTACCGAGTGCTGATGCGCTTGACATTCTTGACAGCGCAGGCTTCCAGCCCTTCACCGAAATTGTGTACAACGAAGTGATCGAGAATGGAGAGGTCATCACTTGGGAGGTTCCCGATGACCCTGCGATCGCCGCCGGCGACTTGGTAGAGCCTGGAACACTGGTTCGTCTTGTTATTTCAGGAGGACCGGCTCCCCGAGAGGTTCCAAATATCGTTGGGCTCGTCGTTGGGGTCGCCCGAGCGCAGCTCGTGGGCACCGAACTCCGCATTGTCGAAACTGAAGAGGTCTACGACGAGGAAAGTGAAGCAGGTCTCGTGCTATCTCAATCTCCTCAACCGGGAGAGTTTGTTGAGCGAGGAGGAACGATTGAAGTGTCAGTCTCGCTTGGCCCTGACCTGATCGCGTTTCCGTCGGTGCTTTCCGGGATGACGTTCGAAGACGCTCAGCAACTTCTTAGCGATTCTGGTTTCATCGTTGAGCTCACTCTCGGCGCTGCAGATGGCATTGTTGAAGAGATCACCATCGAGGGGGAAGAACCATCAGCCGGCGATGAGTTTCCGAACGGCACGCAGGTTGACATTGTGTCTACTTGAACTCTCTAAGAGCGACTTGTCCTGACGATGAGTTGAGCTGATGCTCAGTCAAGGTCGGTGATTGCCAGAATCTCTTCGGCTACCGCGTTAGCAAGGTCATCCTGAGGTGTTGCAGCTTGCATCGCCATGATCTTCATGAGATCGCCATCGACCTGAATGCCACCAGACATGAACGCTTGCATCACCTTTGCTGGATCTCGTTCGACGAGAAAGGCGCGAGCGGTTTCATAGCTCAATGTGATCGTGGCATCAGGGTCATCGAGATGGCCGAGTTCAAGGTCGAGAACACCGTTCGACGTGTCGATATGGGCATGGAGTTCACCATCGCCAAACGGCACATCGGTAATGACTTGGTTGACCTTTACCGCGACCTCAATCGGCGCAGTGTCAGCCGAGTAGCGCTCGCGGATGTCCCGGGCGGCTTCGATCCACTTAGGCGAAAGAAAGGGAAGGCTCACGCCGTGAGATTACTGTGCGGGTTCTCATAGCGAGACACGCTGCAGAGATGTTGTAATCGACTCGACGAACTCTGCGTCGAGGTCGTAACCAAGCCCAGGGGCAGATGGGACTGTCACTTCACCGGCAACGACTTCGATGGGCTCACGAACGATGTCGCGTGCGTAGAAGCGCCTCGATGCTGAGATATCTCCGGGAAGAACAAAACCGTCTAAAGCGGCGAGGGCACAGTTAGCGGCTCTACCGATGCCGGTTTCGAGCATTCCTCCACACCAAACCGGAATGTCATGTGCTCGACAAAGGTCGTGAATCCGAACAGCTTCGAGATAGCCACCAACGCGACCGGGTTTGATATTGATGATTTCTGCAGCCCCGATCGCAACGGCATCCTCGGCCTGCGTCAATGACTCAATCGATTCGTCGAGGCACACCGGAGTTTCAATTGCCGCCGCAAGATCACGATGGCCGAGTAGGTCATCGGTTTCTAATGGTTGCTCGATGAGCAGCAGGCCATACATGTCGAGTTGGCGGAGATGGTCGAAATCTTGCCTTGTGTAGGCGGTATTTGCGTCGACCTGGAGGCCCATTTCTGGTCCGATGAGTTCGCGCACAAGGCGAACCGGTTCAAGGTCCCAACCAGGTTCGATTTTCAGTTTGATACGTGCGTATCCGTCATCGACGTAGCCTTGGACTGCGGAAAGCAAGGCATCGATCGAAGAAAAAATGCCAACGGAGACCCCACTTGGAATCGTGTTGCGTGTTCCACCGAATCGAGTGTGCAAGTTGATGCCGCCAGATCGAAGTTCAGCGTCAAGAACCGCCATTTCAATCGCAGCTTTTGCCATCTGGTGGCCTTTGATCGGCCGGAGAACGTCGGCAACTTCTCCAGCGATGACATCACCGCGTTGGGTGAGTCGTGGAGCAAGGAACTCGGCGATCACCGTCTCGACGCCCGACACATATTCAGGGGAGTACAGTGGCTCACTCATTGCGACGCATTCGCCCCATCCAACGGTGCCGTCATTAGAGGTGATGCCAACGAGCAGAATTTCACGGGCAGTTTGCTCACCGAAACTTGTGCGGAATGGAGTCACCAGCTCGAGATGAATTCTTCGGAGTTCCAATTGAGTGAATTTCATATCTGCCTTTCGAGTTCGTAATGCCCGTCTCGGGAGAATCCAACGATGGTGTAGTCCTCATCTAGTGCGGCCATCATTGCCGACCGAACATTGCGACGCCACTGCAATGCCAACTGTGGGTCTGACTTCCGCAACGACACGATGTCCTCCGGCACTGCGATTCGTTGATGCTGGTCTGGATCAGTTGCTGGTCGAAGGCACGATTCGTCAACCCGCCACGCCACAAGGGCTCGGTCACTTTCGTCGTTCGCATTGATCGAGTCGGTCATTTCCCCATAGAAATGCGGAAGGTACTCGGCAACCTGACCGCCGAGTACCTCGATGTTGAACCAGGCGTTCACCCTGACGAGAGGATCGAACGTCCACGTGATCCACGTAATGTCGTTTTTGCGTGCCCAATCGCGCTGGTGAAATTTCAGTGACCGACCGAGGCCCGAATGGCGTTTGCCGCTGAGAAGGCCGGTGACGTGACTATGTAGGGCTCTTTCGCCGTGATATTGGGCCCGCCAGCCGAAGGAGACCCCGATAAGTCGGCTGCCGTCGTATGCGCCACTGATATAGCCACCAGAATGTTCGACAGCCCGCAACATCTCTCTCGAAACAATTGGAGTGGTCGAGCCCCATACCTGCATGAGGACGTCAGAGGCCTCTGCGAGTTCTGGCGGAGTTGAAAGAAGTCGAATATCGATGAGACCCTTGGGAGATCTATCTTTGATCGACGTCATATCTCAAAGGTAGCCAGTTGAAGTGGCCCGGGACTCATGCGTGATACCGGTCTGACAGTTTGTACAGACTGCGCGCTCCGGTTGTATGCGAGGTCTCCGCAGGGTAACGATGTCGTATCTATGGCTCGTATTCTTGTGACAGAAGCAATCGCTCCTGGTGGCCTCGATCGTCTTCGCGCAGCCGGTCATGATGTCGACGTTCAGGAGGGGTTGTCAGACGACGACCTGAAATCAGCCATAGCAGGAGCTCATGCCCTGATCATCCGCTCGGCGACGCAGGTTACTGAAGAGGTTCTCGCCAGTGCAGACTCCCTCATTGCGGTTGGTCGCGCCGGAATTGGTCTTGACAATGTTGACGTCGCAGCAGCAACCGAGTCGGGGGTGATGGTGATCAACGCTCCCCAGTCCAACATCATTTCCGCCGCCGAACACACGATGGCTTTGCTTCTTGCGCAGGCTCGAAATGTGCCGCAAGCGCACTCAGCTCTTGTCGATGGCCGCTGGGAACGATCGAAGTGGGAGGGTGTCGAACTCGCCGACAAAACACTTGGCATTGTGGGTCTCGGACGAATTGGCAAGCTCGTTGCCGACCGGGCTCGGGCGTTTCAGATGCGAATCGTGGCGTTCGACCCGTTTGTCTCCGAAGACCGAGCGCAGCAGATTGGTGTTGAACTCCTCTCTCTCGAAGATCTCGTAGCGGTGAGTGACTTCCTTACTGTTCACCTTCCTCGAACCCCTGAGACCGTCGGGCTCATCAATGCTGATCTTCTCGCCACAGCGAAGCCCTCTCTTCGAGTGATCAATGTTGCCCGTGGCGGCATCGTGGTTGAAGACGATCTTGCAGTATGTATTTCTGCCGGAACGATTGCTGGCGCGGCACTTGACGTGTTTGATAGTGAGCCGTGCACAGACAGCCCCCTGTTTGGGCTACCCGAGGTTGTTGTCACACCTCATCTTGGCGCTAGCACTCGAGAGGCTCAAGACAAAGCGGGTGACGCGATCGCCGACATGATGCTGCTCGCTCTGGCAGGTGAATTCGTTCCGTGGGCGGTCAACGTTGACGCCGCTGAAGCAGATGATAACCTTCGGCCGTACCTCGGCTTGGCTGAGCGCCTTGGCCGTCTCTTCTCCTCGCTCGCTGGGCGCTCTCCATCGTCGATCGAGTTCGAAGTTGCCGGTGATATTGCGGTTCTCGACACCAGAATTCTCGGTCTTGCAGTGTTGAAGGGTTTCTTCGGTCGGACCTCCGAAGAACAAGTCAGTTTTGTGAACGCCCCGAAGTTGGCCGATTCTGCCGGAGTTGCCCTCGTAGAGGTGAAACGCTCGGTGTCCGACGAGTACGTCAACATGCTCACCGTCTCAAGTGACGACCACAAGATCTCCGGGGTGCTCACTGGCCGCAGTGCCCAGCAACGGGTTGTCGATGTCGATGGTCACGGGGTTGACGTCCCGCCTGCGGAGCACATGTTGCTCATTTCAAACGACGACCGCCCTGGTGTGATCGGAACCGTAGGCACAGTGCTCGGCGATGCGCAGGTCAACATTGCCGATATGGATGTTGGGCGAGTCGATGGTGAAGATTCCGCCGTCATGCTCATTGCCACGGGGTCCGCTGTGTCCGATGACGTGCTGAACGCGTTGCGAGAATCGCCAGGAATCACCAGCGTGATCGCCCTCGACGGCTGACGTCAGGGCGAGCAGCTCTTGCGCGTGTTGTCGGCGACAAGCCTTGCTGAGGAGGCGAAATCGTCGCCACTGCTCGCGTACAGCACAGCGCGAGATGAGTTGACGATGATACCGTGTCCGTCAGCCCGAGACCCATTGACCTTCACTTCGTCGGCTGAACCACCCTGAGCACCAACGCCCGGAACGAGGATTGGTAGGTCGCCAACAATTTGGCGCACTTGAGAAAGTTCGTTCGGGTATGTTGCGCCGACGACGAGCCCGCAGTCACCGAGTTTTGACCACCGCTGAGCGATCATCTCGGCGACACGCACAAACAGCGGTTCTCCGCCGGTGTCAAGCATTTGAAGGTCGTCACCACCAGGGTTCGACGTGCGACAGAGGCCGATCACTCCGCCACCGGCTTCAAAGAACGGCTCGACGGAGTCGGTTCCTAGATACGGGTTGACGGTGACTGCATCCGCACCAAATCGTTCAAATGCCTCGACGGCGTAGTTAGCTGCAGTTGACCCAATGTCGCCTCGCTTCGCATCGAGGATGAGCACGACGTCAGGGTGAGAGGAGCGAATGTAGTTGCAGATCGTCTCAAGTTGGTCTTCAGCACGCTGCGCAGCGAAGTATGCAATCTGTGGTTTAAACGCGCAGACAAGGTCGGCAGTGGCATCGATGATCTCAATGCAGAAGTTGGCGATGCCGTTCGGCTGGGAAGAGAAACGGCTCGGCATTTTGGACGGGTCTGGATCGAGCCCGACACACAGATTCGATTGGCTGAGACTCCACGCTCGATCTAGACGATCAAGAAATGCCACGGATTTACCCTTCGACCGCGATCGCCGCAGTAGGGCAGAGGTCGACCGCGTCGAGCACAACGGCCCTCAATGACTCATCTGGTGTGGTGATGAGCACTTCAACAATGCCATCAGACCCGATCGAAAACACGTTAGGGACTAGCTGAGCGCAACCACCGGTAGCGGCACACGAATCTCGATCGACAGAGAGGATCATGATTGCGATGTTACTCGTGCGCGCAGCGGGCGATCAGCGCTGTTGGCGTTCGAATGCGGCGAGAACGGCCTTAAGTGACGCAGTCGTGATATTTGGATCGCTGCCAAGCCCCCATCGGGTTGTCGTCCCTGACGCCGTCTCGACGTACGCAACGGCCTGAGCGTCGGCGCCTCGGCCGATCGCGTGCTCGGTGTAGTCAAGGAGATCAAATTCGATCGGCCATTCGGCCCGCAGGGCCGCAACAAATGCTTCGACAGGGCCATCTCCCTCTCCTGCGATGGTCACTGCGCCACCCTCAACTGCAAGTTGGGCGGTGACTTTCGTGCGGCCTTTGCCGTCGTTTGCCGCTGTGTGAAGCTCGTGGCTTCGCAATTGGAACGATGGGTTTTCGGGTAGATACTCGGCATTGAACGCTTCCCACATCACGCCAGGCGATACTTCAGTCCCAGAATCTTCGGTGATGTGTTGAATCGTCTTCGAGAACTCGATCTGTAGTCGTCGAGGTAGGTCGTACCCGTATTCCTCCTTCATGACATAGGCGACGCCACCCTTTCCTGACTGGCTATTGACCCTGATGACGGCCTCATAACTGCGACCGACATGTTTTGGGTCGATCGGTAAATAAGGAACCCCCCATCGTTCGTAATCGTCAGGGAGTCGTTCAAAACCTTTCTTGATCGCATCTTGGTGTGATCCAGAGAATGCGGTGTAGACGAGATCGCCGACGTAGGGGTGGCGCGGGTGCACAGACAGTCGGTTGCAATATTCTGCGGTACGACGCAGCGCGTCGATATCGGTGATGTCGAGTTCTGGGTCGACACCGTTTGCAAATAGGTTCATTGCGAGATTGATGACGTCGACGTTTCCCGTGCGTTCACCATTTCCGAAGAGCGTTCCCTCGACACGGTCTGCGCCAGCCATGACACCGAACTCTGCGGCGGCCACTGCACAACCACGGTCGTTATGGGGATGCAGGCTAACGATGACCGACTCCCGGTTTTTGATCGTGCGCCCAAACCATTCGATGACATCGCCGTACACATTTGGCGAGTAACACTCGACGGTTGCAGGCAGATTAAGAATCAGCGGATCTGAGGGCGTCGGCCCGATGACCTCCATCACAGCTTCACATACCTCTACGGCGTAGTCGGGTTCCGTGAGAGTGAAGCTTTCTGGGGAGTATTCGTAACGAATCTCTGTACCAACCAGTTCGGCCTCATGCCGCTTGCACATTGTTGCCCCGTCGATCGCAACCTGCTTGATGCCATCTTTATCAAGGTTGAACACCACATCACGCTGAAGGGGGTTTGTTGAATTGTAGAAGTGCACGATCGCCCGCGGTGCACCTTGAAGGGCCTCGTAGGTTCGCGCAATGAGTTCAGGCCGGCACTGTACGAGTACCTGAATCCACACATTCTCAGGAATGAGATCTTCGGTGATCAACTGTCGTACGAAGTCGAAATCGGGTTGGCTTGCAGAGGGAAACCCGACTTCGATCTCAGTGAAACCCATCTTCACCAATTCTCGGAACATCGCCAATTTGCGCACCGGGTCCATTGGATCAATTAAGGCCTGATTGCCATCACGTAGGTCAACCGAGCACCAGATGGGAGCCTTATCGATGGTCTTATTCGGCCAGGTGCGGTCGGTAAGGACGATCGGTACGAACGGGGCGTAACGATCGAATGACATTTTTTTAGGAGTGGCGGGTGTTGGAGGCATGTAGTGTCCTTTACGCAAGTGGAAAATCCTCAAGGGTCGTCTGAAAAATGAAATCGCCCCCTACCTGGGCGGCGGGGGCGGGCGAACGTCGTCGGAGCGCGCTCGCCCTACATAAGGAGAAGAAGCGAGCCCAAGATGTGTTCCACACCCCCACGATAGCCCGAGGAGGAGCCGTGAGCAATGTCAACCGCTCCTCGGGACCGAGCGCAGGTAGCCTTGAACCATCATGTCAGAGCAACAAAGCGGTCGCCGCCCAGGCGGCGGAAACCGCAATCAACGACGCTCGGCTCCGAGACGTCGTCCACAATCAGACGCACCGGAGCAGCAGCGCTCAGGAAATTTGACCACTGCTAATTCGTTGCCACCGGTCGAACCCCCAACAGGCTTTGCCAAGCTTGGGGTTTCAGAACGCATCGATATAGGTCTTGCAGCGGCTGGTTTTGCTGAACCATTCGCTATCCAGTTTGAAGCAATTCCCGTAGCGATGAGGGGTCGCGATGTGTGCGGTCGAGCTAAGACCGGTTCAGGAAAGACCCTTGCGTTTGGGATTCCGATGCTGTCAAGAATGAACGGTTCGGCCGGGCCAAATGCTCCGCTCGGGTTAGTGCTTGTCCCGACGCGTGAATTAGCGGTTCAAGTAGCAGAGGTCCTGCAACCCGTCGCCGCCTCAGCGGGAATCACCGTCGCCCCCGTCTATGGCGGAGCGAGTCGCGAGCATCAAGTTCGTGACTTGCAGCGTGGGGTCGAGCTGGTTGTGGCGACACCTCTGCGGTTAATCGATCTCATCAAGTCGGGAGAAGTCGATTTGGGCGACGTCCAGATCGTGTGTCTTGACGAGGCGGATCGCATGGCCGATGACGGCTTTACTCCTCAGGTTGAGTGGATTCTTCGTCATTGCACGGGTCGTTCTCAGACAATGCTGTTCTCGGCGACACTTGACGGCGACGTTGGGCATCTGATTCGTCATTATCTCAGCGACCCAATCGAAGTTGCGATTGATTCGGCAACCGACACTGTCGGAACGATGCATCACCTGTTCCTCGCTGTGCACCACATGGATAAAGCGCGTGTCGCAGGTGCGATCAGCGAAACAATTTCGAAAGTCGTTGTCTTTTGCCAAACGAAGCGACTCTGCGACAAAGTTGAAAAAGCGTTGATCGATGATGGTGTGAACGCCGCTGCCATTCATGGTGACCTCTCCCAGGGCGCCCGCGAGCGTGCTCTCCAGCGTTTCGCAGAGGGTCGCCTCAATGTCCTGGTAGCTACCGATGTTGCGGCTCGGGGCATTGATATTGACGACATTGGTGCGGTGATTCACTACGACCCGGCCGGGGACGCAAAGGATTATCTCCATCGCTCTGGGCGCACGGCAAGAGCAGGGCGTGATGGATGGGCAGTGACCTTTGTGGAGTACAACCAGCACACCCAGATGCGGGTCTTGCAGCGGATGCTGCGGTTGCCAACAAATACGCCGATTGAAGTGTTTTCGAACGATGCACGCTTGCGTGACCTTCACTCGTTTAACGCCGACGTCACCACCGAGGCAACGAACAATTCGTGACCATGAGGTCGCGTTGGTGGCGCGTAACGTGGGCGTGTGCGCCCGGGGCGTCTTTTCTTTCGACCGGGTTGCTTCTCGCCATTGGGTGTGGCCCAAGCCAGTAGCGACCACCGAGACCACCGTTGGCGCCGCGCCCTCCCTGCCAGAAACGACTGCGACTTAGACGGTTCCGCCGTCCGAACCGCCGGCTGGCCTCGTCAAGGCCGTAACCGTCTGGAACACCGGCGATGATCGTGATCGTGCTGACGTTATCGCGGTTGTCAATGATGCTTAGGTCGGTCTGTTTATCTCTGTTGTAGGTCGCTCTCTGATTGAGGGAAGCGGTTGGTTTGCTCTGGAAATCGTGGCCGCCGATCGCACAGGATTTTTTCTCCGCTTGTGGTCACACACTTATACCCCGGAGGGTCCTAGAGCGATCGAGAGGGAGTTGATCGTGCACTACTCCGATGGATCATCTCTTCGAGCAGCGGTCACGGTGTTCGTGGGTGATGGCGAGACCTCAGGATCATTCACCGGTAAAACCGTTGACGGTGAGCTGAGCTGTTAGGCACGCAGCCACGCAGGGCGTTGCGACTCGTAGGCATCGATGGCTTCCGCATGGCCGAGGGTGATGCCGATGTCGTCGAGGCCTTCCAAGAACCGGTGTTGAGTGGCCTCGTCGATGGGAAACGATGACGATATTCCAGCTGCTGGCACCTCAACGATAAGCCGCTCCATATCGACGACGATCGAGGTGGCCGGGTCGGCGTCGATCGCATTCCAGATTGCCTCGACATCGGCAAGATCGAGCACTGCCGGCACGAGACCATTCTTCGTGCAGTTATTTCGGAAGATGTCGGAGAAGCTCGGAGCGATAACCGCTTCAAATCCGGCCTGCTGAATCGCCCACACTGCGTGTTCACGGCTCGAACCGACACCAAATGATGGCCCGGCAACGAGAATGTTTGCCCCGGTGTAACGCTCGTCGTTTAAGACGAACGAAGGGTCATCGCGCCATGTCGAAAAGAGACCTTTCTCAAACCCGGTGCGCTCCACCCGTTTCAACCACTCGGCGGGAATGATCTGGTCGGTATCGACGTCACTTCGGCGAAGAGGAATTCCTGTTCCAGTAATGACTCGGACGACTTTCATGAAAGATCCTCCGGAAGAGCGAAACGGCCAGCAACAGCGGTCGCTGCAGCAACCGCCGGCGATACCAAGTGGGTTCGGCCTCCTCGGCCCTGGCGGCCCTCGAAATTCCGATTCGACGTGCTTGCCGAACGTTCGCCCGGTGTGAGTTTGTCGGGGTTCATCGCAAGGCACATCGAGCAGCCGGGCTCTCGCCAGTCGGCGCCGGCTGCAGTGAAGACATCGTGGAGGCCCTCGGCTTCAGCCTGCGCTTTCACTCGGTGAGATCCGGGGACGATCATGACGCGAGGAACCGTCACTGAGCGACCATCAAGAACTGCGGCTGCTGCACGAAGGTCTTCGATGCGACTGTTGGTGCATGAGCCAATGAACACTGTGTCGACCGCCACGTCACGCATTGAGGTCCCGGGTTCGAGACCCATGTAGTCAAGGGAGCGACGAACGGTTTCTTGAGTCGTTGGATCGTCGAAGTCTTCTGGGGCGGGAACATTGTCATCGATGGAGGTGACCTGGGCAGGATTGGTTCCCCAGGTGACTTGTGGGCGAATCGTTGCAGCATCGATGACAACTTCTTTGTCCCACGCTGCTCCATCGTCGGTTGCAAGGGTTGACCAGTCGGCAACTGCCGCATCCCACGCATCTCCTGTCGGCGCGTGATCGCGTCCCTTGAGATAGTTGAAGGTGGTTTCATCGGGAGCGATGAGACCCGCCTTAGCCCCGGCCTCAATCGACATATTGCAGACCGTCATCCGGCCTTCCATTGAGAGCGAAGTGATGGCTGATCCTCGGTATTCGATGACATGTCCGATGCCGCCACCAGTGCCGATGCGGCCAATGATGGCAAGCACGACATCTTTTGCGGTTACGCCTGGCTGTAACTGTCCCTCAACACTGACCGACATCCACTTTGGCCTGCTTTGCGGCAGTGTTTGTGTGGCGAGCACGTGCTCCACTTCGCTCGTTCCGATGCCGAAGGCCAGGGCGCCGAACGCCCCGTGTGTTGCTGTGTGGCTGTCGCCGCAGACGATCGTCGTTCCAGGAAGTGTGCGGCCCTGTTCAGGGCTGATGACATGCACGATGCCTTGCCCTACGTTGCCCATCGGATAGTTAACGATGCCAAATTCGTCGGTGTTGACGCGAAGTGTTTCAACCTGTTTTGCAGAAATTGGGTCAGCGATCGGTTGATCGATGTCTTCGGTCGGCACGTTGTGGTCTTCGGTAGCGATGGTGAGTTCGGGCCGGCGAACGGTGCGGCCACTCATTCGAAGACCGTCGAAGGCCTGTGGGCTTGTGACCTCATGAATGAGGTGGAGGTCGATATACAGCAGGTCGGCCTCACCCGGACTTGAGGTGACGAGGTGACGTTGCCAAATCTTTTCAGGCAGTGTCATCGGTCGTTCAGTCATCATGTCGGTTTGTTTCCGTTCTTTAATGCTAATCACTTGGTGGCGCACGGGCGCTCAACTCAACGAGTTGAATCTACCCGGATAGCCCTCTCGGCCATGCGGCGGCCGGTCAGTATGCACCAGCGAGTTCGACGACGAGAAGAATCGGTGTCCCGCCATCGAGATTGAGTTCGGGAATGCCCTCATCACCGAACGCAAGCTCAGAGGGCATCGACATCGCTCGAATACCCCCCACCTCCATACCTTGAATTCCTTCGAAGAGCCCGGCGATGGAATAGCCCTCGATAACCTCGATGAGTGTTGGCTGGCCTTCGGACCATGTTTCAAAGATCACCTCGCCAGATTCCGCATTGGCAATCATGAGGTGAACGATCGCGCTGTCGCCGACACCGATCGTTGCGCCGTCGCCGGTCGAGAGATCAACGACTTCAAGTTCGGAAGTTGGTGGGTACTCGGCGGTGTCAATCTTAGGGATGTCATCAGGCGTCGTCGTGGCAACAACCGCTCGTACTTCCAGCATGAAGGTAAGGGCATCGCCAGCTTCGATCACTCCTCCCCGTGGATTATCTCCATAGGCCATGTCAGCTGGAATATCGAGTCTGCGCTGGCCGCCGGCCTTCGCACCGATGAGACCCTCGTCCCAGCCACGGATAACCGCTCCGACGCCGACGGTGAATGCTATTGGTTGCCCGCGCTCATAACTGTTGTCGAATTCGACTCCGTTCTCTGATCGGATGCCGGTGTAGTCGACCCACACCGTGTCGCCTTCGGCAATCGAACGCCCAGTGCCGTCGGTGATGTCGGTGATGATGAGTTCTGTTGGAGTGTTGTCGGGTGGGACAATCTCAGGACGCTCGACCGAAGCGGCCTCGGTGGTCGTTGTCGCCTGTATCGGTTCGAGTGACACTTCGGTCACGTCGGTATCACGACCGGTGTCAGGTGAGTCAGAGCCTCCGCAGGCAGCGAGGATGGTGAGTGCGGCAATGACCACCGACATGTGGCGAAGGGGTGCAACCATGAGATCGACCGTACCGGCGATGATTACGACTTTGTGTTCGCGGCATGAGTTTTCAGCCACTCTGCCTCGGCCTTACCCAATGGCGTGCTCGGAGGTGACTGCATGAATGGCCATAGCTCTTCAGCGATCGCTCGGTAGTTGCCGGCGGCGTTCAGATCGCCTAGAAGTGCATAGAGCCCAAGGTTGATACGCTGAATAAAGACGAATGCGCGCGGAACTGACGCATATTGCGAGATAGGGCTAGAGCGGTCAAATGTGTGGCGCACAATGCCCGAGGCGTATTCGGGTGTCCATGTGATGTTGCGGTGCTGAGAAATCGGTTCGTAAAACCGAGAGAAATAGGTGCCAACATCAGCGGTGTCGACGGGGGCGTCAGGTTGCAGCATGCCAGCGCCTTCAAGGATGGTACGGAAACCGGGGACATCGTGTTCGACGGCGGCGAGGCGCACCATCGTCTCGAAGGTCGCCATTTCATCGACGGTGAAGTCTTTGACGAGTCCAAAATCTAAGAAGGTGACCTTGCCGTTGCGGTGGAAGATGTAGTTCCCAGGGTGGGGGTCGCCATTGAATGAGCGCAGCCGGTAGAGGCTGCGAAACACGAACCGGAACATCGTTTCAGCGATCGCATCGCGCTCGTCTTGATCCCAGTCGAGCACTTCGCTCCAAGTATGGCCGCTGACGAGTTCGGTAGTGAGAACCCGACTTGAGGAGAACTCCGGCACGACGTCGGGAATTGAGATGGCCGGGTGCCCTCGGTAGAAGTCGGCAAAGCGTTGTTGGTTGGCCGCTTCACGGCGGTAATCGAGTTCTTCGGTGAGCCGGTCTTTGATTTCTTCCACCATGTCGGCTGGATCGAGGCCGCCGAACCCCTGCTTCAAGATGGTGCCGAGAATGTTGGCGTTTTTTAGGTCAGCGGCGATGGCTGTGTCAACTCCCGGGTACTGCACTTTGACTGCGACCGCACGTTCTTCGCCAGTCGCTTTGTCGATGATGATGGCGCGGTGTACTTGCCCGATTGACGCAGCGGCAATCGGTGTGGGGTCCCACTCAGCGAACAGCCGATCGGGAGCAGCGCCGAGTTCTTCGGCAATCACTGCACTTGCAAGTTCAGCACTCATCGGAGGCGCACTATTTTGCAGAGTCGCAAGAGCAGCTCTGAGAGGTTCAGGCAAGGCATCGTCGAGGTACGACGCCATTTGGCCCAGCTTCATAAGGGCGCCTTTCATCTGGCCGAGTTCTTCGGTGACGTGCTGGGCGGTTGCGATCTGCTTCTTTGTGTCCAGTTCTGAGCGGCGCTCTGCGTCAGCGAACACTTTTCGCGCTGCGGTGCCAAGATGAGTCACCCCAACTTTCGCCCCTAAGCGTGCAACGCGGGCCGAGCGACCAACCCACTTTGTGCTGTTGGGCCCAGATGGGCGACTCATGGTGTGTTGTTCGAGCGTCGTGCGACGTTGTCGATGGATCGAACGAGTGTCGGGACAAATCGATCAGCTTGAGCGACGATGGCATCGTGCTCACCCTTTACTCGGAACACCTCGGCTTGAGGGATGAGTTCAAGCAGTTTGATCTGACGCGATGTCGGAACTACCGGATCATCAAGGGTGACGATGATTGCAGTCGGAACATCAACCGTGTGCGCCCATTCGAGAGATGAGAACTGCCCAACAGCGTGCCCAGCTTCGAGCACCATGCGCCAGTCGTGTTGAGCGGCCTGAGCAACCGCCCATGGCCCCCACGATTCTGATTTGCGCTGCAGATAGAACTGTTCACTGAACCAGTCTCGGGCTTGGCCGGGGGTGAGTCGGGCAAGGGTTGCGAGGCCGTTGAGCCCCATAAAGCTTAGGCGCTCTTCTCGTCGTTCCGAAAAATATGGAGCGGTTGCGCATAAGACGAGGCCGATGACTCGGGTTGGGTGCTGCTTCCACAAGAGTTGAGCGATCGTGCCACCCATTGAGTACCCGACCCCGATTAGTTCGTCGATGCCGAGCGCATCGGCGACACGGATGACGTCATCGGCGCAATCTTCGAGACGGAACGACTTTTTCGTGCGTAGACCGGTTCCGTGTCCTCGTTGGTCGAAGGCAAGCACCGAGAAATGCTGGGAGAGCATCTCGTAGGCCGTGAAGTAATTGATGTCGGCGCTTGCGGTCCACCCGTGCATCAGCGCGACGGTCGGTGATCCGGCAGGACCCTGGACGTGACGAACTTGGAGTTCGCCGAGCTCTGCGAGGTCGACAGTTGTTGGCGTGGGCAGCGGTGGCGCCGGTATTTCGGCTTCTTGTGCGTTGTCAAGCGTTGTCAGGAGGATCACCACCCGGTGGAGGTTCTAGAGATTATCGATGGAGAGGATCTCTACTTGTAACATCCCGTTTGGCCCCTCGTATTCCAATGGGCCGGGCGATGATGTGCCTGCGAGTGCATCTCCAAGCGGGGAGCCGGGCCCGACGATGGTGACATCGGCTGGAAGTCCGTCTCGCTCTTCTTGGCTGCCGATGACAAATCGTTCGGCCATGTCGGCATCATCGCCCTCGTAGATCATGGTGAAGACCTTCCGGGCACCATCGACGACGGTCGCGTTTTTGAGCAGGTGCTCAAGTTGCCGGATGCGCCCTTCCATGTGTCCTTGTTTGTCTTTGGCGGCGTGGTACCCGGCGTTCTCTTTCAGGTCGCCTTCGGCACGGGCCAGCTCGATTTCTTCGGCGACTTCGATTCGACCGCGGGTGGAAAGATCTTCATATTCTGCTTCGAGGCGCTCGTAGGCATCTCGTGAGAGTTGCTCGCTCATCCTCTCACGATACCCGAGTGTCGAATGCTCGTTATTGCGAGTTAGCGCAGAACCCTTGAGAGCCGCATGCGAGAACGCTCATCTGGAATACTAAAGTCCATGCGGATCCCAGTCGCAGTAGTTGTGCTTTCGGCCATCACAGCCAGTCTTTTGTCGGGTTGTGGCGGATCGATCACAGTTGTCGACGATTCGGAGCCAAAGGTTTTGCAAGAGGTGTGCAGACCACCAGAGATGGGTTCGCGTCCGATTAAGGGAATTCTGTACGACGATGGATCAATCACATGGGTTCAGCCCATGGAGTTCTGTGATTGACCATCGAAAGTCAACCGACGCTTGCGTATACAGTTGAAGGCTCTCAGGCGTGCGCGCTCTGCAGTGACGTGGGCTTTTCGTTAGTTCGTCTGGCTAGCAGGAGGTCCGCAACGATTCGAAATCGGCCAAAGCGCTTTCACGGCCCGTAGCCTGCTCTTATGGCTTATCGCATCGCAGTAGTTGGGGGAGACGGTATCGGCCCGGAGGTCACCGCCGAGGCCCTGAAAGTCGTCCGAGCTTCAGGTGTTGAAATCGATACCGTCGAATTTGAGTTGGGTGGCGCTCGGTATCTCAATGATGGCGAAATTCTCTCAGACGATACCCTCGAAGCACTGCGCGCCTTCGATGCGATCCTTCTTGGCGCAGTGGGCGACCCTCGGGTTCCGCCCGGAGTCATCGAGCGAGGTCTGTTGCTGAAGATGCGGTTTGAACTTGACCTTTACGTGAATCAGCGCCCATTTATCGGCACTGCGCCCGGCCACAGCCGCCCGCATGATTTCGTGGTGATCCGCGAGAACACCGAAGGACCCTATGTCGGTGAAGGCGGTGTGCTTCGAAAGGGAACCGCCAATGAGGTGGCAACGCAGGGCTCTGTGAACACTCGGCTTGGTGTTGAACGTTGCGTGCGTTACGCATTTGAACTTGCAATGCAGCGCGAGCGCAAACATGTGACCCTCGTGCATAAAACAAATGTGCTGACGTTTTCAGGCGACCTCTGGGAACGCACCTTCAATGCGGTGGCATCGGAGTATCCGCAGATCGAAACTGCGTACAACCATGTTGATGCCGCATGCATTTACTTCGTGCAGGACCCGCATCGTTACGACGTTGTCGTAACCGACAACCTGTTCGGCGACATTCTCACCGACCTAGGCGGAGCCGTTTCTGGTGGTATCGGCCTTGCGTCATCGGCAAACCTCAACCCCTCACGGACTGGACCGTCAATGTTTGAGCCAGTGCACGGATCCGCTCCCGACATCGCAGGAACCGGCGTTGCGAACCCAACAGCGGCCGTACTCTCAGCCGCTCTAATGCTTGACTTCCTTGGTGAGGCCGATGCGGCGCGCCGTATCGAAGCGGCATGCGCTGAGGTTCCGACTGAGGGAACCATTGCGATCGGTGACATGATCGCCTCACGCGTTTCGTCTTGAGCGAAACTCCGAATCCCAGTTGCAACGTTTGAAAGACTGCTGAAATGCCCATTACCGCAACACCGAAAATCTGGATGAATGGCTCGCTCGTCGACTGGGCAGATGCGAACGTGCACATCCTCACCCACACGCTTCATTACGGGATGGGTGTATTCGAGGGCATTCGCGCCTACGAGACCGCCGACGGACCTGCGGTGTTCCGGTTGACCGAGCACATTGAGCGTTTACATAACTCGGCGAAAATTCTTGGTATGCCGATGCCGTATTCGGTGGAAGATCTCATTACTGCTACGAAAGAGACGGTGGCCTCAACGGGCCTCGATTCGTGTTACATCAGACCGATTGCTTACCTCGGGTACGGCGAAATGGGGCTGAACACTCTTCCGTGCACTGTCGACGTTGCGATTGCCTGCTGGCCGTGGGGCGCCTATCTGGGTGACGACGCAGTGGAGAAGGGCGTTCGCCTGAAGACATCTTCTTGGACTCGACACGATCACAACACGATGCCACCAGCCGCAAAGACCACAGGCAACTATGTGAATTCATCGCTGGCAAAAGTCGAGGCACTTCAGGCTGGCTACGACGAGGCCGTGATGTTGGCACCGAACGGACTGGTTGCAGAGTGCTCTGGTGAAAACCTCTTTGTGGCTCGCCATGGAAAATTGCTGACACCGCCATTGTCTGCCGGTGCCCTCGAAGGGATCACACAGAACTCGGTGATGACAATTGCCGCAGATCTCGGGTTTGAAGCACGCACCGACAATCTGGCGCGGAGCGACCTCTACATCGCTGAGGAAGCATTTGTCGTCGGGACCGCTGCAGAAGTGTCATCGGTGAACTCTGTTGATGACAGAGAGATCCCGTGCCCAGGTCCAATGACACGGGCAATTGCAGAGACCTACGGCGACGCAGTTCGGGGCAAGGTCGACCGTTACCGGCACTGGTGCGAACTCGTCGGTTGATGAATACGCCAGCCGCTGCGTTGGCACCCGGCCAGATTACGAGATCGCTGCTTCAAGCTGTCTGATAAATGCCGAGTGATCGGCGTGCGTCACCACCACGGCGTTCGGCTCCCTCCCTGTGAAACCGAGAAGGTCCATGACCACCATGCCTCTCGTTGGGCCTTCGGCACATTCGGCGACAAGGTTGAGATGACGCGTCTGTGTTGCAATTGATGGATCAATTGCATATGCCATAGCAATCGGGTCGGGCATATCAAAGCCGGCAAGTTTTGTATCTCGCGCACAGTATTCGGCCACGATTCGTTGGATATCGATGGTGAATTCGGCGCGTGGAGTTCCGATGCTTCGCAGACGGTTGGCTTCCTCGGGAACGATGACTGCGTCGCGTCGCGAAACATCCCAGCCGACGAACTCAAGGGGCAGACCAGACTCCAGGACGATCTGAACAGCATGGGGGTCAACCCACATATTGAACTCAGCGACAGGATTTACATTGCCGATGTGATCGGCTGCTGCCCCCATGAGGACGACACGCGAAATTCTGTCGGCTATCGAGGGGTCTCTCTGGATTGCGAGCGCAATGTTGGTTAGGGGGCCGAGGGTGACAAGGGTGAGCTCGCCGGCGTATTCATTCGATGCCTCAAAGAGTGCGTCGACGGCGTGGCCATCGTTCGGAGTGCGACCGGTGAGCGGCAGTCCGATGTCACCCATGCCGTCGTTGCCGTGCACGTGCTGGGCGGTGCCGAGTTCGTATATGAGTGGGCGATCTGCGCCGGCGAATACCGGCACATCGGTGCGGCCGCAGAGCTCTCTTGTGTAGAGCGCATTTTGCAGGGCCGATGAAAGCGGGACATTGCCTGCGACGACACCGATACCAACAATGTTGATATCGTCTCGTGCAAAGGCCATCACGAGGGCGACGGCATCATCACTTGCAGTGTCGGTGTCAATGAAGAACGGGCGCAAAGTTGACATCGGATGCGACTCTACGCGAGAAGATCATCGGTTTCAGCAGTTACCGGCAGAGATCTCGACGCCGCGCTGCGATTCCTCCGAGCGCCTCCATGACGAGTCGGTGAGCGACATTTACTGTGAGTTCACTGACGTCGTAGGCCGGTGCGACTTCAACGACATCCATTCCAACGACATTGTGCTCCCGCGCGAGTTGACGAACGATTCGAAGAATGTCGCTGGTCGCAATTCCCCCGGGCTCAGGTGTACCTGTGCCTGGTGCGAATGAGGGGTCGAGGCTGTCGACATCGACAGAGATATAGAGATGGTCAGCAGTCGCTAGTGCTTCGCTCACTGCGTTGTCCATCACGGCTTTAAAACCGCGATCCCAGATTTCTTGCATCGTGTGCCACACCATGCCCTGCTCCCGCATCCAGTCGAATGTTTCTGCAGGAGGCCAGTAGCCGCGGAGACCGACCTGCACGAAACGGTCGCCAGGAATTGCCCCCGACTCGATCAGCCTGCGCATTGGAGTGCCGTGGCTCGCAAGGTTGCCGTCGATGACGTCCGCAGTGTCAGCGTGAGCGTCGAAATGAACGATGCCCACGTTGCCGTACCCATGGACATCAGCGACCGCAGTGGCAGCTGGCCAAGTGATGGTGTGGTCACCTCCGAGTGTGATGGGGATGATGCCGCGTCGGGCAATCTCGTGCACCCGGTGGCGGATGTTGGCGAGGCTTCTGTCGGTATCACCGTGAGGGCAATGGGCGTCACCGGCGTCGACAACGGTGAGGTGATCGAAAATCTCAAGGTCAAGATCGATGTGGTAGGTGCCTGATTCGTAGGCCGATGTTCTGATCGAACGGGGCCCGAACCGCGCTCCGGGACGATTGGTGGTGCCGATGTCGAATGGGGCACCCACGATGGCGACGTCGGGCTTCCATCGGTCGAGGTCTTCAAGATCTGGAACAAAGGGTTGTTGCGCGAACGTGGACAAACCGCCAAAGACGTAGCCGAGGTCGAGCTGTTCGCGCATCCCTGGGCTCAAGAGTTCGTCTCGATTCGGCAATTCGTCGCTCATAGCAAGAGGGTAGTTGGTAGAGCGGTGCGGCGGCGTTGCCGCTGAGGTTGTTGGGGTAGGGGAGATGGCGCGGCGATAGTTTCGGTTATCCGCAAGTGATCCACAGGGCAGCGAGGCTTTTCCACTGGTTATCCACAGTTCGGGCGTGTCGTTTCGTACTGGATCATTGATGAGAAGTTGACGATGACATCTGCGCCGGATTTAATGGAGGTAATGATTCGTCAAATCAACGCCGAAATTATTATTTGCTAGAGAGCACTTCATCGTGTGCTCGTTTTGCCGCCCTTGGGCGGCATTTTCGGTTTTCGGGCCGATACTGGTACCAACAACACATAGAGGACAACTCACATGAGCACTCCAACAACAACCGATCAGCGCAGTATCGAAATTTTCGACACCACCCTTCGCGATGGTCTTCAAGTTGAAGGCGTCACCGCAACGGTCGATGACAAACTCGTGATCGCCGAGCAACTTGACTCGCTCGGTGTTCATTTCATTGAGGGCGGTTGGCCGGGCGCGAACCCGAAAGACATTGAGTTCTTTCAGCGTGCCGCAAAAGAACTCAACCTCTCGACGAGCACCTTTGTCGCATTCGGTTCAACCCGTCGCCCGCGCGGGAAAGTAGACGACGACCCGACGTTGCGTAATCTGCTCGACGCAGGCACGTCAGCTGTGTGCATCGTTGCAAAAAGCTGGGATTATCACGTCACAGAGGCGCTGCAAACCACCCTCGAAGAAGGCACCGCGATGATTGCTGACTCGGTCGAATACCTCGTCGGTAACGATCGTCGGGTGCTTGTCGACATGGAGCACTTCTTTGACGGCTTTAAGCACAATCCTGAATTTGCCTTTCGAGCATTAGAAGCAGCGATCGTCAAGGGTGCGACCCATGTGGTCCTCTGCGATACCAATGGCGGCTCTCTACCTCATGAGGTTGAAGACATCGTGGCCCAGGTCTATGCGCATATCGGAAGCGATGCGACGATCGGAATCCACTGTCATGACGACACCGGATGTGCGGTTGCGAACTCGATGGCGGCGATTCGAGCCGGTGCGGCCCACGTGCAAGGCACCTTGAATGGTCTGGGTGAGCGCACCGGCAACGCCAACCTCACGACGATCATCCCGAACCTCCAACTGAAGCAGGATTACTCCTGCCTCCCACAAGATCGTCTCGTCCGCCTCGCTCCGGTTTCGCATCGCATCGCTGAGACCCTCAACCGAGCGGTAAATCCTCAGGCTCCATATGTCGGAACCTCTGCATTCGCACATAAAGCTGGGTTGCACGTCAGCGCGATTGCTCGAGCACGAGATGCCTACGAGCACATTGATCCAGAGCAGGTCGGAAACGGCACGAGGTTCGTTGTTTCAGAAATGGCTGGCCGCGCCACCATTCAGATCAAGGCAGAGCAACTCGGAATTGATCTCGACGGCCCAGCGATCAACCAGGTGATCGACGACCTCAAGCGTCTCGAACATGAGGGGTACCAGTTCGAAGCCGCTGATGCATCGCTCGAACTTCTCATGCGCAGGGCGACCGGTTGGGAACAGGACTACTTTGATGTCGAATCGATGCGAGTGATCACCGATGAGTCGGCAGATGGGCCGTTCAACACTGAAGCGACGGTGAAGGTGTGGGTTCAGGGTGACCGCCATGTGCATACCGCAGAAGGAAACGGTCCGGTCAATGCAATCGACACTGCGTTACGTCGGGCGATCAGTGGCGCATACCCGCAGCTCGAGCAGGTTCACCTCACCGACTACAAGGTTCGAATTCTCGATGGAGGAGAGGCGACAGGAGCGGTGACTCGAGTGCTCATCAGCGCAACCGATGGTCGAACCGACTGGACGACAATTGGAGTGAGCCCGAACATCATCGAGGCCTCGTGGCGAGCACTGTCAGAAAGCATCGTGTACGGCCTGCTTCGCGGGTAAAACATCCTTATGGCAGCACCTCGTTTCGCCCCATCCCGTCGTCGAAGTGACCCGTTTTACGAGTCACCGGACGTCGTTCCCGCATCCTGGTCAACAGATCGGCCAGCGGAAATCGAAGGATTGCAGCCGGTAGGTCCATCTCTCGGCTATCCGGGACCAGACCAAGGTTTTATCCTCACGATTGCAAAGCGGCTTCGTCCTCGCATCTGCACGCAATCGGGCGAGCACATCGACGACGCCATCAACGGCAGTATCGGTATTGCGCTTCGGCGGGCCTCGATGATGAGTCGGGCGCCGGTTGTTCATGACCTCACGATTGCGCTCACCATCTGGGGTTGGTTCGATACGAATCCTCCAGCAGAGCTCGTCAAGATCAGGTCTGACGCATTTGCTGGCCTTCGCAATCTCGGCCACCACTATGGTGCAGCCCGCCGACTCGTTGATGCAGTGCCAGAGTCAACGCTGCGGGCAACGCCTGACCAGATCTCCCTGCTCTACCCAGCGCAGTGGAAGGTGCTCTCGGGTGCCGACACGCTCGAAAACGACCACGTCTAACAGCTATCGACTGCGGCGGTCTAACGTGATCTTATGACGCAAGAGGGATCCGCCGCACCGAAGATCAAGTTGCTCGACCAAGATGGCGACACTGTTGCGTTGTCGTCGTTTAAGGGGCGTAAGGTTCTCATCTATTTCTATCCAAAAGCAGATACCCCGGGGTGTACAACGCAATCATGTGCCCTTCGAGATATCGCAGGAGAAATTGGCGACACCGTCATAATTGGTATCAGCCCAGACGCGCCGGCGAAGCTCAGAAAGTTTGACGACAAGTACTCCTTAGGTTTCACGTTGCTCTCCGATGAGGATCATGCCGTCGCCGAACAATTCGGCGTATGGGTCGAAAAGTCGATGTATGGACGCAAGTACATGGGTGTTCAGCGCTCATCATTCCTCATCGACGAGAAGGGGCGAATTGAACGTGCATGGCCGAAAATCAGCCCGAAAGACACCCCCACCCAATTACTGAAAGCACTCGGCTGAACCGTAGAGCGGATCACTCAAGTGATAGTTGACGATGCTCTGAGTGAGATCCGGCACATCGTCGGTGAGCAATACGTCATCTCCGGCGACGACACCGCCGCGCACGTCGTCGATTGGACAGGAAGGTATGTCGGAGCGACTCCGGCTGTTGTCCGGCCTGGCTCAACCGCAGAGGTGTCGGACGTTATTCGTGTGTGCCGTGAGTATGCGGTCGCCATCACCCCTCAGGGCGGCAATACGGGGATGGTTGGCGGAAGTGTTCCGCTCAATGGCGAAATTTTGCTGAGTATGCAGCGGTTGAACACCATCGGGAATGTCGACCGACTCGCGTTGCAGGTGAGTGTTGACGCTGGTGTCACCATCGAACGGTTGCAGACCGCAGTGGCATCACATGGGTTGCGTTACGGAGTTGATTTCGGTGGACGTGGATCGGCGACCGTAGGAGGAACGATCGCAACGAATGCTGGCGGACTGAACGTGTTGCGTCACGGAATGACTCGAGCACAGGTCATCGGGGTTGAGGTGGTGCTCGGAACAGGAGAAATCATCGATCTCATGTCTGGATTGGTGAAGAACAACACTGGTTATTCGATTCCCGACATGATGTGCGGCTCAGAAGGAACGCTAGGAGTGATCACTAAAGCACGTCTTCGACTCATTCCTGACCAGCCATTCCGTCAGACCGCATTACTCGCCTTCGACGACGTCGACGCTGCCGTCGCCGCGACCGCTCAGTTGCGGGTGGTGCTGCCCGGTCTTGAGGCTGCCGAACTTATGCTCGCCGACGGAGTGGGGCTCGTCTGTCAAGAGTTCGAACTCTCGGCTCCGCTTGGCGGAACACACCCGGTGTTCCTACTCGTAGAGACTGCATCGGAGAGCGCTGACCTCGAGCGGCTCATTCAGCGTGTCGCTGAACTCGACGGAGTTGCGGACAGCGCAATTGCTGCAGACAAACGTCAACGCCAGTTGCTATGGCGTTTGCGCGATGACCATACGACTGCGATTAATCGTGTCGGAGTGCCGTGCAAGTTTGATGTCACACTGCCCCATGACCAAATTGCAGCTTTCATCCCAAAGGTAAAGAAACTCATTGCCACGTTGGCTCCAACGTCAACGACGTGGATCTTCGGCCACGTCGGCGACGGAAACCTTCACGTCAACGTCACCGGACTCGACGGCGACGATGTTCTAGACAGGTCAATTTATGAATTGGTAATCGCAATGGGTGGGTCGATCAGCGCCGAGCACGGCATCGGTACCGCCAAATCGGCATACCTTCCGCTGCAACGTTCAGCCGCAGAACTCAGCCTGATGCGTGGATTGAAGGCGGTGTGCGACCCAAACGGGATTCTTAACCCTTCGGTGATCTTCGATCAGTAAGTCGCAAAGTTGAGGTGGATCACGAGGCGTCGCTTGCGTGAGCCTTCAAGACACCGAGGTCGACGTACTCAAGCGCTGACATGTGGGTTGCTGCAAGCACAACTTGGCACGCATATCCGGCCTCGTAGGCCTCAACCCAGCGAGATGCGCACACACACCAGCGGTCTCCGTCTCGAAGACCAGGGAAGCCGTACATCGGCATTGGTGTGGAAAGGTCGTTGCCGCAACTTGCCGAGAAGGCCAGGAAATCATCGGTGACGACACAGCAGATGACATGCATGCCGGGGTCATCGCCAAAATTGTCACAGCACCCAGTTCTCCGGTACCCAGTGAGAGGGTCGAGCGAACATTCTTCGAGTTCGGTTCCAAGCACGTTGAGTTGTGTCACGATTACATCTCAGCATGTTTCGGGTCGCCACTGCTGACTGAGTGGCGATTATTGACCGAATAGGGCTAACTCAGAGTGATGCCAAAAATTTGCCCGATGACGTAGGTTGCGCCACAGGCGACGAGCACGATGAGTATTTGCCGACTTGCAGCCCAGATCAGTGGGCGTTCGGCAAATTTGCCGACGATGGCACCTACGATGCCGGCAGCCACCACGCCGAGCACGAGCGAAGAGATGGTCGCCGTTGTGCCTGAGCTGCTGAACCAAGGGATCAGCGGCAATAGCGCACCAACGATGAATGAGACAAGCGAGATCACAGCCCCTTGCAGTGCCGATGGGAGAGCGCTCGGGTCGACCCCGAACTCTTCACGAGCATGAACTGCTAGTGCGCTTGACGGCGATCGCATGACCTCAGCTGCAGCCTGAGCTGCACTCGCTGGTTCCATGCCGTGACCTTCATAGACCGCAGCAAGCTCTTCGGTTTCGTCCTCTGTGTTGTGTTCGAGCTCTCGTAACTCGATATCAAGCTCACGCTGCACGAGGTCGTTCTGCGCAGAGATGCTGATCCATTCGCCAGCTGCCATCGAAATGGCGCCGGCTACTGCACCGGCCAAACCTGCAAGGCGCACGATCGTTGAGTCAACACCGCTTGCGGCAAACCCGAGAATGAGTGAGACATTTGAAACCAAGCCATCGTTGATTCCGAAGACAGCTGCTCGAGCGAGACCACCAGATAGAGGGCGGTGGTCTTCGTGTGGAGCGTGTGCAGCCATGACCGAGATCGTAATCGGGTGAGGGGACTGAGCAATACCGTGCCTGTAACGTCTGCAAGTAATGAATGCTTCAGGTCAGCGTTTTCGTTTTGCTCCCTCGCCAACGGGGTTCTTCCATGTGGGAGGTGCCCGAACAGCGTTGTTTAACTGGGCGCTCGCTCAGTCAACCGGTGGAACATTCGTGCTTCGCATCGAAGACACCGATGAGACTCGTAACCGACCCGAATGGACCGATGGCATCTTGTCGGCTCTCGAGTGGCTTGGTATTGATTCGGCGAGCCCCGCATTCGAAGGACCGTATTTTCAGAGCAACTATTCCGATGAGCACCTTCGCGCGGCGACGAAACTGTATGAGTCGGGTTGCGCCTACTACTGCGATATGTCGCCGACTGATATCGAAGAGCGAGCGGCTGCCGAAGATGTCACCGGATATAACGGATGGTCTCGCGATCTCGGTCTTGAGCCTGGTGAGGGGCGGGTGCTGAGATTTCGAGTGCCGGAGGGAAGCACGATCGTTCGTGACGCAGTGCGAGGTGATGTCGAATTCGATCATTCGGTCATCGAAGATTTTGTTCTCGTGCGAAGCAACGGAACCCCCGTGTTCAACTTGGCGAACGTCGTCGATGACATGTCGATGGGCATCACCAATGTCATCAGAGCCGAAGAGCACTTGCCGAATACCCCAAAACAGCAGATGCTGTGGGCTGCGCTCGATCGTGACCTGCCCGTGTGGGGTCATGTTCCAGTGCTCGTGAATGAGCAACGCAAAAAGCTCTCAAAACGCCGTGACAAGGTTTCGCTTGAACAGTATCGAGACGAGGGATACCTCGCTGATGCGATGGTGAATTACTTGATGACCCTAGGTTGGTCAGCGGGCGACGACCGTGAGATCCTCCCGTGGAATGAGATTGTTTCGCTGTTCGCGCTTGACGGTGTCAATTTGTCACCAGCATTTTTCGACGTAAAGAAACTGTCTGCGTTTAATGGTGAGTACATCCGAATGATGTCGAGCGCCGAATTTCTAGGTGCCTGCGATCCGTGGCTTCCGGCAGAGTGGGATCGATCGACGTTTGCGTTGATCGCCCCGCACGTCCAACCGCGACTTGCGACACTCTCCAATGTGTCTGGCGTGGTCGACTTCATTTTTGCTGGGGTTGACTACGACGATGCATCCTGGGAAAAAGTGATGACGACTGATATTGCAGGTCCTCTCCTCGACGAAGCGACCAATCGATACGCAGCTCTTGACCGCTGGCATGCAGAGGAACTGAAGTCAGTGCTCGAAGAGGTGATGGCGCCGTTCGATCTCAAACTGGGTAAAGCCCAGGCGCCTGTGCGCGTTGCTGTCACCGGAAGAACAGTGGGGCCTCCGCTATTTGAGTCGCTCGAGGTGCTTGGGCAACAAGAAACCCTCGATCGAATGCGCGCTGCGAGGAGCCGTATCTCGACGTGACCGGTCGAACGATGCGCCGTTCAGCTTTGTGGTTGCTTGCGATCGCAGCGCTGTATCTGCTCATCACCCTCGCTCAAGTGGTGCTCGCCGGGCGGCAGAAACCCCCCGCTGAAGCCGAGGCACTCGTTGTTCTGGGGGCCGCACAATATGACGGTCGACCGTCACCGCAGTTGGAAGGTCGATTGGTTACGGCCATTGACCTGTGGCATGACGGTGCCGTTAATACGTTTATCGTGACCGGCGGCAGCCAAGAGGGTGACAGGTTCACCGAAGCGGAAACCTCGAAACGTTTCGCTCTCGAGAATGGAGTTCCCGATGACAGCCTCTTGTTTGAAGATGTGGGCACGACGACGTGGGAGAGCATCCAAGGCGTGGCCTCCCTCGTTGAGAGGCACGACATCGGTTCTGTCATCATCGTGACCGATCCCTATCACGCCAAGCGCGCATCGCTTATCGCACAGCGATCGGGCATCAATGTCGTTGGTGTTGCTCCCGTACGCAACTCGGTCGTTGGTGGAGTGACGTCTCTGCGCCGCCACCTCGTTGAGACCGCGGGAGTCGCGCTGGGCAGAATCGTTGGGTTCGAGCAGATCAGCGGGCGAGGTTGAGCGGGGTTGGTGGGAACGAGCCGAGCGATACAATCCTCTGTCCAGTGGGGTGTGGTGTAATTGGCAACACGGCAGTTTCTGGTTCTGCTATTCGGGGTTCGAGTCCCTGCACCCCAACCACACGATGGCCGGTCTCATTGACCGGCCATCGGCATGTATGGGCGGTGTCGTCGTCCGTCACCGGTGATAGCGTTTGCGCCGCTACTTGGCCCGTTCGTCTAGTGGCCTAGGACACCACCCTCTCAAGGTGGCGGCACGGGTTCGAATCCCGTACGGGCTGCCAAGTCGGTTAAATCCGAACGATTCTGGGTCACCCATACAGGGTGGCCCAGCGGCGCTTCCGGTGCAGTTTTTGGTGCGTGTAGATTTTTCTGGTAGCGGCCTTATTGCGTTCAGAGCCCGACGGCGTTGACGCCGTACTCAGCCTCGCTTTGTGAGAAATCGTCGAAAAGGAGTTGATTGACGAGTTCTTGTCTAGTGAACTCCGCAAAGTCGAGGTAACTCTGCGCAGCGAGCGATGCTTGCTCGTTCCAGTCAGCGTTCTGAGTATCCGCACCGAAGGTCGCTTCAGAGTTTGTGTAACCCTCATATTCAAGTTGATTGATCAGACCCTGTCGAGAGAACCCACCGAAACTCAACAGATTTCTCGCCGACTGTGATGCTTGCTCGTTCCAGTCAGCGTTCTGAG
>DLTS01000081.1:0-614 GCA_002501485.1 Acidimicrobiaceae bacterium UBA7830 | reverse complement strand
GCTCGTTCCAGTCAGCGTTCTGAGCATCCACCCCCAAGATCGCCTGAGAGTTTGTGTAGCCGTCAAGTTCGAGTTGCTCAATTAGCCATTGTCGGGAGAATGCGGCGAATCCGAGGTAGCTCTCTGCAGATCCAACAGATTGGGCATTCCAGTCAGCTCCCTGAGCATCGACTGCTGCCGTGGCTTCCTCAGTTGTGTAGCCCTCGTATTCGAGTTGGTTAATGAGCCCGTCTCTCGAGAAACTCGAATAGCGGAGGTAGCTCGCTGCCATGTCGAACGCCTCCCATGAATACGACGTCGCCGCAGTTGTTGTGACGGGTGCGCCTGTCGTTGGCACAGGTTGCAATGTGCCCTCTGAAACGTTTGTCTCAACAGCCTGTGAACCGACGCCTTCGGTAGGAGCACTCTCTGGGGAGGACTCGTTCGACGCCTCCTCATCTTCGGTAATCGCCCCAATTACGCCGAGAGTCAGCAGAACCCCGATAGCGATAGCCGCCGGTTTTCTTTTCGACTTTTCCTTCGGATTGTCATGGTTAAACGACAATGGTTCGAAAGGGGTGTCAGGGGTTGGCTCAGAAGATGGATCTACTTCGGTGGCAGCTGATGTTTCAGTG
>DLTS01000097.1:15120-45674 GCA_002501485.1 Acidimicrobiaceae bacterium UBA7830 | reverse complement strand
CGATCTTTCCTTCAAACCCACGTGACCCAAAGCCACCTGGAATGACAAGGCCGTCGATATCTGACAGTCGACCTTGTCCAAGAAGGCCTTCGACATCTTCGGCCTGGATCCAGTCGAGCTCAATTTTTGCGCCATGGTAGAAGCCCGCATGCTTGAGACTCTCAACGACCGAGAGGTAAGCGTCTTGCAGCTGAACATATTTGCCGATCAAACCAATGCGAACTGGCTTGGTTGCTGCTTCAACGGTGTCGACGAGCGCAGACCATGAGGTCAGGTCGATATCTGCATCGTCAACACGCAACACGTCAAGGCACACAGAATCAAGGCCTTCGTCGTGGAGCAATAGCGGAAGTTCATAAATATTGTCCACGTCAAACGCATTGACTACCGCACGTTCGTCAACATCGCACATGTTTGAAATCTTGTGTTTCAGTTCGGTCGACAACGGAGCTTCGCTTCGGCACACGATGACGTCCGGTTGGATACCGCGGCTGCGAATTTCAGTCACCGAGTGCTGTGTCGGTTTAGTCTTTTGTTCGCCCGCCGGACCGATGAATGGCACGAGGGTGACGTGGATATAGCAGACGTTGTCACGCCCTGCATGGTTTCGATATTGCCGAATTGATTCAAGAAATGGAAGGATCTCGATGTCACCGACGGTACCGCCGACCTCTGTGATGACGACGTCAACGTCATCGGTAGAGACCCGCTCAATACGACGCTTAATCTCATCGGTGATGTGAGGAATTACCTGAACTGTCTTGCCTAGATACTCGCCTTTGCGCTCTGCCGCCATCACCGCCTGATAAATCGAACCGGTTGTCGCATTTGAACTTCGAGTTAGTGACTCGTCAATAAAGCGCTCGTAGTGTCCGAGATCGAGATCGGTTTCACCGCCATCGTCGGTAACGAACACTTCCCCGTGCTCGTACGGGTTCATCGTGCCCGGATCAAGGTTGATGTATGGATCAAGCTTTTGCATCGTGACGCGTAGACCACGCATCTTCAACAGTCGACCAAGCGAACTAGCAGTGAGCCCTTTGCCGAGGGAGCTGACCACACCACCCGTTACGAAAATATGCTTGGGCAATTGGTCCTCCGTCCTTTTCGAGCCCTCACTCGTTGCTGACGGAATTACACCATACCTCGCGACACCAGGAGTTCGCGTCAATGTCACCGCTCGAGTAGCCGACGGGCAACCGTCACCGACTCAGAATCATCAGATCCGGTCAGGATGCGGGCAATTTCGCGCTCCCGTTCACCGCCATCAACTCGCCCGATAGTGGAGTACGGCGTATCGCCCACATGATGCTTGTCGACGACCAGATGCGACGTCGCCGCAGCTGCAACGGTCGCAAGGTGGGTTACAACAATGATTTGGCGGCCATTTGCAGCGGCTGACAACGCATGAGCAATGGCATCTCCTGCCGAAGCATCAACGCCTGCGTCAATTTCATCGAAAACCGAGGACCTCAAGTCACTGTCGCGTCCGATCGCCAAATCAAGGGCAAGCATGCAGCGAGCCGTTTCTCCACCGGAGGCGGTTCGCCCCAACGGCCGTGGGTCATCTGATCCACTTGGGGCAAAGAGAAACTCAACCTCTCCCCCATCGGTTCCCGCAACGTCAACATCGAAACGAGCGTGCGGCATGCCGAGAGATACGAGATGTTCCGTCACAACGGTGCCCAGACGAGGCGCACATTCGAGTCGCTGACGTCGCAGCACTTCGGCAATGCGTTCGTATTCATTGACTGCTGACGTCATCGCTACATCGAGCTCACCGGCGCGTTCGTCGTGGTGGCGAAGTCGGTCGCTCTGTTCGACAAGACCGTCACGAAAGGCGAGAACCTCGCTCATCGAATCGCCGTACCTTCGACAGAGCCCCTTTAGGGCCGAGACGCGCTCACGAATGTGGGCGAGCCTCTCAGGGTCGTCATCGAGATTCGAGAGTTGGCCGCGAACTTCCCCTGCTAGGTCGTCAAGTTCCGCGAAGACACCGTCGAGCCGTTCGGCTATCGATGCAAAACTCTCAAGAGGTTGAAGTTCTCTCGCCGCGACACGGAGCCTCTCGTCATTGTCGAGGGCATCAAGTAATTGTGCAGCGACGCTTCGTATTCGGTCGACGTCTCTGAGCACGCGCTCTTCGTTCAATAAGTCGTCGAGTTCGTGTTCACCGGGAGCCAGTTGGTCGATTTCGTTCAACTGGTATTCCAGAAAGTCGAGTTCACGTTGACGCTCGGCAGCGTCGCCTCCCAGCGCGGTAATTTCGGCACGAAGAGCCGCAATTTCGCCTGCACATCGATCCGCCTCTTCGCGTGACAGACCGCCGAATAGATCAAGTAAATCTGAACGTACCCGGACACTCCCTAAGCGATGTTGTTCGTGTTGTCCATGGATTTCAATCGCCGACGTCGCAAGATCTGCAAGAGCATGGGCTGTCGAGGGTCGCCCGTCGATGTAAGCCCGAGACCGGCCTTCTCGGGGCACGACTCGGGTGAGCACCCGCTCCTCAACTTTGCCGTCTGCCGTCACGACGTCAAAACGCAGATCGACACGTGCCTCGTCACACCCCGACCGAATCACATCTGATTCCGAACGCGCACCACAGGCAAGCGACAGTGCTGACAGCAGGACGCTTTTGCCGGCTCCACTTGCACCGGTGATAGCGGTTACCCCACTGTCGAAGAGAACTGTTGCGCGTTCGATAACGACAACATTCTCGATATGGAGCTCGCGAATCATGTCAACGGTCGAGAAGCCCGAACTTTGCTTTCAAAATCTGGTGGTACTGCTGTTCGCCGAATCGAACGAACGATGCTGTGTGTTCCGACGGTCGGCACGTGACCCGAGCACCATCGTCAAGATCGGCGACCGGAACTCCGTCGACAACTAGTGCAGCCGATCGGTGACCTGAGACACGAATCTCAGCGACTTCCGACGGGTCAAGCACAACGCTTCGGTCAAACAACATATGAGGGGCAACTGGGGTGACGAGCATCGCCCGATGCCGAGGCGACACCACCGGCCCTCTCGCGGAGAGTGAATATGCGGTGGAGCCTGTTGGTGTGCTTACGATGAGACCGTCTGCTGCGTAGGACGTGAATGCACTGCCATCGATGAGAAGAGTGAGGCGCACGGTGTTACCTGACTGGCGCTTTTCGACCACCGCCTCATTGAGCACCGACCACGACCCGAGGTCTTCACCCGACGATGACTCAGCTTCGACGCTGAGCATCATTCGATTCTCCGCAGTCCAACGACCCGCGCCCGGACCCATAGAAAATCGGTCGAGTGCGTCCGAGAGCCCATCACCTTCGACCTCAGATAAATAACCGAGATTTCCGAGGTTGACCCCCAACAACGGGACAGACGCACCGTTTAACAGTCGCACTGCTCGTAAAACGGTGCCGTCTCCGCCAAGACACAACACCAAGTCCGTATTTGATGCCTCGCCCTCGAATGCAGGGATGCCCGAATCTGCCAGAGCGTCAACATCACTTACGCCAATGCCGCAGCTATGGCCCCGCTCGTGCAACCAGGCAGAGGCTTCTCGAGCAAGTTCGATCGCTCGAGGCTCTTGGTGATGTCCGACGATGAGGACCCTCATGAGAGCGCCTGCGCTCTATTTGGCGCGCGAAGCGCCAGCAGAAACTCTCGGTTTCCATCGGCTCCGTGAACGGGACAGTCCATAACTCCTATCGTGTCACAGCCGAGGGTCACAAAGGTGTTGCGAACCCGATCGAGGGCAAGCTGTCGATCCGCGTCATTTGAAATCACTCCCTTGCCTGCAGACACCTTTTCTCTTCCTACCTCAAACTGAGGCTTCACCAACAGCACCATTGGCGCGCCATCAACGCACTGCCGAAGAAGTGATTCCGCCACCGTTGTTAGCGAAATAAATGAAAGGTCGGCAACGAGAATCTCGAATTTTCCACCAAACTCGTCGGGATCGATCAATCGAATGTCGGTCCGTTCTTTCGAGGTCACACGATCATCGGTAAGCAAGCGTTGATGAAGTTGTCCCCGACCAACATCGACTGCCACTACCGATGATGCTCCAAGCTGCAGAAGACAATCGGTGAAGCCACCTGTTGATGAACCGCAGTCAATCGCTCGTGCCTCAGCCACCGCCGCAAGTACTTCAGGCCACTCGTCCAATGCAGCCTGGAGTTTTTCCCCGCCACGTCCAACGAAACGGGTGGCAGGTCCGTCGATGGCAAGGGATTCATGTGCAGCCACTAATCGTGACGCCTTCTCAGCGACCGCTCCACCGACCCGCACGAGCCCCGCAGTTATGGCCTCAGCAGCGGCTGTACGACTCTCAACCAGACCTCTGCGAACGAGTTCGGAGTCCAAGCGTCGACGCTGATGAGCCACTAGCGTTCACCGGTCACGAACCGAACCGCATCAGCGAGACATGGCACACGATTCCATACGACGACATCTTCGACGTCCGGTGCAACCCCAGATGAAACGGCAATGAACCGGCAGCCGAGTTCAGCAGCGAACCGACCATCGGTGCTGTACCTGTCGCCAATCATTACGGCATTCTCTGGACGAAATTCAGGCCCGATACGCGCCGCAACCGCCGCCGCCATGGGCGCATGCGGTTTTCCGGCAAGAAGCGCTTTTTGTCCCGTCGCCGCCTCAACGGCGGCGAGAATCGCACCTCCGCCGGGCGCTTCTCCAGTTGCCGTCGGAAACGTAGTATCTGAATTTGTCCCTATGAGGCGTGCACCGCCGCGCACCGCTCGAGCGGCTCGGTCGAGCCGAGCGTAGTCAAACTCAATATGCAAGCCGACGATGACTGCATCAAGTCGTTCACACACAGCGTCTTCGGTGTTTGCGATCGGCACACCCCCGGCCTCGCTAACGGCCCACTCAACACCGGGACCAGCACAAATGAGAACACGCTCGTTGCTCTCGATCAGCGTCGCGGCGGCCTGGGCACTTGTCAGCAACTGAGATGCGTGATCAACACCAGCATCACCCAACCGTTGCTCATAATGAGAGGGGGGTTTGTTCGAGTTATTGGTGACGAACCAGACCGACGCACCCTCGCGTTGGAGTTGGGTTATCGCCTCGACTGAGCCCACAACAAATGAGTCGCCGTTCCAGACGACTCCATCGAGGTCACAAATGACGTATCGAACCGATGTCATATTGTCCTATGTATCACGGAAAGAAGAGATTTCTGCTCATTACGTGGCAGAGTTTGGTATGCCAGTCTTTGAGCCATTCGTTGGACTTCGATTTGAACAGAGCCGTTTCGCTGAATCGGTTGCACCCCCTTATGACGTTCTCAGTGGGAACGATGTGCGGCAACTACGGGAATCATCCCCTTCAAATGTGACGTGGATCGACGTTCCCCTTCGAGACGATGGCGACAATCCCTACGCGGTCGCTGCCACAAAGATGACTGATTGGATCTCATCTGGGGTGCTGATCGCCGACGACACGCCTTCGTTCACGATCTACCGCATGACCTTTAATACTGAAAGTGGCGTGTCTCGGACCATTGACGGCGTCATTGGGGCACTTGAGGTTGTGCCCGAAGGAGGCGATGGGGTGCTACCCCACGAACGCACCACCCCGAAGGCAAGCACCGATCGACTCGACCTCACCATCTCGACCGAGGCAAACCTCTCACCGATCTGGGGTTTATCAAGAGCAGCTGGCCTCAGCGACCTGCTTGCCGAGCCTGGGGAACAATTCGGCACCGTCGAGATTGATGGTGTTCTTCACACGCTTGAACGCGTGAGCGACCCCGACCGAGTTTCTGCCATTCAGGCATGTGTATCCAGCTCGGATGTGCTCATTGCTGACGGACACCACAGGTACGGGGTGGCTCGCCAATACAAACAGCACGTGGACATCCACCAGGCTGAACTGGCGACTGCTGCATCAACCATCATGATGTTCGTGAACGAGATGAGTCCCGAGCAACTTGCGATTGCCGCAATTCATCGGCTGTACACCGACATTACAAGCGATGACCTTCGAGCGGCTTTGGAGGCTTCATACGACCGTATTGGTTCAGTGCCAGCAGATGATCAATGCCTTCAAGCCATGGCCGATGCCTCTGCGGTTGGTTTCGTCACCTCCGATGCCACGGTCGAACTTTACGTTCCTCAAAGCTCCGCTGAACTTGGAGACCGAGATCTCGACGGAGCGCGCCTCGAACACGCATTCAGCGGCATCTCGCACACCGTCAGCTATCAACACGGAGTTCGTAACGTTGTAGATGCCATCACTTCAGAAGCGGCTTCGGCTGGAATTCTCATCCGGCCAGTGCCCTTCGATGAAATTGTTCGCACTGCCGAGCGGGGTGACCTCATGCCACCGAAGTCGACATTCTTCACCCCAAAATTGCTTACAGGAACAGTGATCCGTCAGATGCGGTAGCCAGAGTTGAAAGTTAGCTTCGCGAGGCTTGATAAATATCCTCGATGGTGCCGTCGAGCATTGCATCAAACTCCGCGTCGGTTTGCTCAGCAACAAGGCCCTCCGTCAACGCACGTGAGAAGCTAGCGATCACACCACGGTTTCGTGAGAGGCGTTCGTTCGCAACTTCGCGGCTATAACCGCCCGAAAGCGCAACCACACGGGCCACCGAATCATGGTTAACAAATACGTCGTAGAGCCCGTCGACCTCAGGCAAGGTCAACTTCAACATCACCGGCGAATCGGCATCAACAGTTGCCAACTCGTTCAAGATGGCATCTCGAAGCATCTCTTCGGCCTCCGCCTTATCTGGGGCGTGAATGTCAACCTCCGGCTCAATGATCGGAACAAGACCGGCCGAAAGGATTTGATGCCCAACCTCAAACTGTTGGGAAACGACTGCCGAAACTCCGTCCGGGTTAGCGGTTGAAATCACTGACCTCATTTTTGTACCAAAGATTCCGGCTGTAACGGCTCGTTCAAGAAGCGCATCTAGGTCGGGCATCGGCTTCATCACTTGCGCGCCGTCAACCTGACCGGCAAGGCCCTTATCGACTTTCAAAAACGGAACCACGTTCTTGCGCTGCCAGAGATAGCTCGCAGTGGGAACACCGTCGACTAGGCGGTCCATCGTCATTTCAAACAAGATAGCGCCGAGCACGCGCTCGCCAGAGAAAGCTGATGACATCATGATTCGAGATCTCATGGCGTGCATGAGATCGAACATTTCCTCGTCATCAGCCCAGGACCCATCAACAATGCCATACAAACCGAGAGCCTTTGGCGTACTGCCACCACTTTGGTCAAGAGCGGCAATGAAACCGTCATCAGTTTGCACACGTTGCAATTGTTGTTCGTTCATTAGGTCTCCCGAACCTGATAGTAGTTAGTCGACTTTGGGCAGGACGCGAAGCCCAAGATCTCCGAGCACTTCGCCGTCAACTGGAAGCGGCGACTTTGTCATTGGGTCGGTGCCACTCTGGGTCTTTGGATACGCAATGACCTCTCTGATGTTGTCCTCACCGGCGAGAATTGCTGTCAGACGATCGAGACCGAATGCGAAACCGCCATGGGGCGGCGCTCCATAATCAAATGGGCGAAGGAAGAAACCAAATTTGCTATCAGCTTCCTCCTCGGTGATACCCAGCGCAGAAAAAACTTGGCGTTGGAGTTCTGGTTCATGAATACGGATTGATCCAGAGCCCAATTCCCAACCATTTAAGACGAGGTCGTAGGCAATCGAACGCACGGACAGTGGGTCAGACTCAATTCGATCAACGTCATCTGGGTGAGGGCGAGTAAACGGGTGGTGCCCCGGGCGAGGGGTACCAGTCACCGGGTCGACGCCCACAAAGAGAGGGAACTCGACAATCCACACGTACCGGTATGGGCCTTCATGCACAGGAGGACGACCCAGATCATTGCGGAGGGTACCGAGCACTTCGCACGTCGTTGCCCACTCATCAGCCACGATAAGGATGAGGTCACCCTCTGAGGCCGACATCGCAGCTCGCACCGAAGCCGACTCCTCCTCACTTAGGAACTTAGCCACAGGTGACTCAAAGCCCTCTGACGTTACCTTCAGCCACACAAGGCCCTTCGCACCGATGCCCTTCGCTCGGTCGGTGAGTTTGTCGAGTTGATTACGACCAAAGTCTGCCGCACCGCCAGACACGAGGATTCCTTTGATCGACTCTGCGCCGGCGAAGGCCTTAAACTGCGTGGAGCCAAACGTCGAGGTCAACTCAACGAGTTCCATACCGAAACGAAGGTCGGGCTTGTCGATGCCGAATCGATTCATCGAATCGTGCCACGTCATTCGTTCGATGGCTGGAGGCCGTTCACCAAGCACTGCTTCCGCTGCGGCGAGCACGGCGTCTCCAACTGCATCGAGGACATCGTCTTGCTCGACAAACGACATCTCCATATCGAGCTGCATGAACTCGTACTGCCGATCAGCGCGAAGGTCTTCATCACGCAGACAACGCGCAATCTGATAGTACCGGTCGGTGCCACCGACCATCAACAACTGCTTGAAGAGTTGTGGTGATTGCGGAAGCGCATAAAACTCACCAGGTGATTTTCGACTCGGCACAAGGAACTCGCGGGCTCCCTCTGGCGTGGACGGCACGAGCATTGGCGTTTCAACCTCAACGAACCCTTGGCGTTCCATCGATGTTCGCACTGCGCTGTTAACCGCCGCCCGAACCCGAAGGTTTCGCTGCATGCGACTTCGACGCAAGTCGAGGTAGCGATACTGCAACCGTACGTTTTCGTCGACATCATTCGCTCGGTCGTCAATAGAGAACGGCGGCGACTCAGAACGGCGAAGAATCTCGACCTCACAGTCGCCGATTTCGATCTCGCCAGTTGGCAACGAATCGTTCACTGTGCCCTCGGGACGGGCCCGAACAACACCGGTGATCCTCACCACATATTCAGACCTCACATCGACGTTGTTATTGATCACACACTGAAGAAGGCCGCTGTGATCGCGCAGATCGACGAAGGCGAGATGCTCACCATGTTCTCGACGTCGACCGACCCAACCACATACTGAGACTTCTGATCCGATATCAGAAGCGCGAAGGTCACCGCACATATGAGTTCGCATCGAGGTCGCACCAGAGTGCGAAACAGGGGGATTCATGAGGCTGCTCCTTGGAGGGAAGATAAACGCGAAATCAGTGTCTCTGTAACGTCGGCACGGGCGACCAAAAGTTGCTCTTCGTCAGATCGGAGGTCGCGAATCAGTGCGGTACCGGTCTCCCGCTCTGACTCTCCAATAAGTACTGCAAAACGCGCGCCGCTTCTGTTTGCAGCTTTCATTTGAGCTTTCATGCTTCGCTGGTCCCAACTTCTCTCGGCTCGGATTCCAACAGTGCGTAGTTCGGTGCACACAGTGAGTGCATCGCTTCCATCGCCAACATCGACAACAAATACATCCGCATTCTGGCTGGGGGCAGCAAATACGTTCTCATCGTTGCAGGCAAGCAAGGTCCGATCGAGCCCGATTGCGAACCCGACACCAGGGGTGTCCGGCCCGCCAAGATCGGCGACGAGCCCGTCGTAACGACCTCCCCCACCTAGGGCGTTTTGTGCCGAATCGAGGGTTCCTCCGCGGTATTCGAATGTGGTGCCACGGTAGTAATCGAGGCCCCGAACCAACTTGAGATCAAGGTTGTATGGCACTCCCACTGCATTCAGACCCTCGCAGACAACCTCAAAGTGCTCGGCAGCCTCTGGACACCAATAACTGTTGATGAGAGGGGCCTCGGCAATCACCAGGGCGTCTTGGGGCCGTTTGCTGTCAAGCACCCGCAACGGGTTCCGCAGCAGGGTCTGTTGCGACTCTGGGGAAAGATCAGCATTACGAGACTCGAAGTACTCGTGCAGCGCAGCAACATATCTGGCCCGATCATCGGGCGTTCCTAACGAATTGATGGCGAGTTTGACGTTGCGCAGCCCCAGCGCAGCAAAAAACGTCCAACCGAGTTGGATGACTTCGATATCGATGTGGGGATCAAGTGATCCGAGCACCTCAATACCGACTTGGTCAAACTGGCGGTACCTGCCTCGCTGCGGTTTTTCGTACCGAAAGTTTGGACCCGAGTACCACGCCTTGAACGGCGTCGTTGGCCGATGCTCAACGAAACTCCTGCAAATACTTGCCGTCTGCTCGGGCCTCAGGGCCACGTGCCGTTCACCCTTATCGACGAAGTCGTACATTTCCTTGGTCACAACGTCAGTTGCTTCGCCAAGACGGGTAAACACGCCGACGTCTTCCAACAACGGGGGGATCACGAGGTCATACCCAGCAAGGCCAACAGTGTGTTCAAATACGTCAATAAAACGTCGCCACCTGAACGATTCAGGCGCAGTAATGTCGCGCATTCCTGGGCTCGTGCTGAATTCGGGCACGTGGCGAGGTTACCGGCCTAAGCGAACTCCTGCGGTGATCTCTTAGGAGTTGTCGTCTGTTGATCCGCCGGGAATGACGCGATACGCGTCGTAGACAGAATTGATTGCCTTTATCCGGTGAAGAACGGTGTGTAACTGCGTTGCATTCTTCAATTCGAATTCGAACCGCATCTTTGCGACTCGATCGTCGCCTGTGAGGGTCTCGCAGGAGACGATGTTCACATGGTGATCGCCAAGTGCATTCGCGACATCTCGAAGCAGGTTGGTGCGGTCGAGGGCAACCACTTCCACTCCGGCATTCACCACACTCTGGGAGCCATCAACATCCCAATCAACGTCGATAAGGCGAGCCGACTGCTCTTCGCTCAGACCAAGCGCGTTCGCACAGTCAGTTCGGTGAACGCTGATTCCGCGTCCGCGGGTGACAAAGCCAATGATCGGGTCACCTGGGACCGGAGTACAACAGCTGGCAAGGCGAACGAGAAGATCTTCAAGGCCTTCAACATGAATCCCAGACTCGCTGTCGCGTCGCAGCCGGTGGCGAAGGATCTCTTCGGGCGGTGCATCGACGATCCGACTTGGGTCGAACGCGTTCGCCATTCGAAGAGCAACACTTCGAGCAGATTGGTGCCCCTCCCCGATCGCTGCCAGAAAGCCGTTGAGGTCGCCTTGGGCTGTCTCTTCAACGATGCGAGCAAACTCATCATGCGTCCATACCTGCTGCAGAGGCACCCGCTCACGCCGGAATTCCTCGGTTAGTTCCTCTCTGCCCTCTTCAATCGCATCAAGACGACGCTCCCGACTAAACCACTGCCGAATTTTGTTTCGAGCGCGAGTGGAAACAACGAAGGCCAACCAGTCTTGTGACGGTGATGCATCGTCTGATTTCGAGGTGAGAATTTCACATGAATCGCCGCTGTTGAGTGTGCTGTCGAGAGCAACGAGACGACCGTTTACTTTGGCTCCGTAACAGGCGTGACCCACTTCAGTGTGCACGGCGTAGGCAAAGTCGATTGGGGTCGAACCGATCGGCAATGCAACGACCCGACCCTCGGGAGTAAAGACATATACCTCGTCTTGATCGAGGTCTGTCTTTAACGCCTCCATAAACTTTGACGGGTCATCAACTTCTGCTTGCCAATCGACGAGACGATTGAGCCAATCGATATCGCCATCATCGCCGCCTGATTTGTAAGCCCAGTGAGCAGCGACTCCCCACTCCGCTCGCCGATGCATCTCATCGGTGCGAATTTGAACTTCCATTGGTCTGCCGTTTGCGCCGATCACCGTCGTATGAAGACTTTGATACAGGTTGAACTTCGGCATAGCGATGTAGTCTTTGAAACGCCCCACGACGGGACGCCAATTTCCATGGATACAACCTAGAGCTGCGTAACAGTCCTTGACCGTTGGAGCGATCACCCGAACCGCAACTATGTCGAAAATGTCATCGACGTCTCGACCCTTCACAACCATCTTCTCGTAGACACTCCACAAGTGCTTGCTGCGGCCAGTGACCTCACACCGAACTCCTGACTCAATGAGTCGCGTACGCACCGTGGCGATCGCTTGTGCGACTGACATATCACGTTCAGGTGTACGCTCTGACACCAGGTGATCGAGCTCGGCAAAGCGTTTGGGATGTAGCGCCGAAAACGCAAGATCTTCTAATTGCTGACGAACCTCTTGAATACCCAACCTGTGGGCAAGCGGTGCATAGATATCAAGAGTTTCCTGCGCAATTCGATGCTGACGATCTGGAGACATCGACGCAATCGTTCGCATGTTGTGCAGTCGATCGGCGAGTTTGATGAGCAACACCCGAAGGTCTTTTGCCATTGCGACGAGCATCTTGCGCATCGTCGCCGCCTGCTGCGCCTCCCGAGAATCAAACTGCAGGCGATCAAGCTTGGTTACACCGTCAACAATCGCAGCAACGTCTTCGCCAAAATCTCTGCGCAGGTCATCGAGCGAAAGCTCGGTGTCTTCAACCGCATCATGCAATAAGGCGGCTGAGAGGGAAATGTCGTCTAGCCCAAACTCCGCGACAATTTTGGCCACTGCCAGAGGGTGGTGAATGTAACTTTCGCCGCTCGAACGCAATTGCGTTGCGTGAGCCTCAGCCGCAACGTCGTACGCTCGATGAATCATTCCCGTCGACGCCTTGGGGTGGTACTTAAGGTACGACTCAACGACCGGAGACAGGTGGCTTGCGAGATTTTGTTCGGTGTTACGTCTCCATGGGAGAACTCGATCAACGGTTGCCATAGCGTCCCCTACAACCTTAGCAAGCTCTCCACTCGACGGCCCGAAAGCCGCATACGCCCCTCAAGTGCCTCAAGTTCGAGCATGACTGCGATACCAACCACAGTTCCACCCAATGCTTCGACGAGTTTGCACGTCGCCGCCGCAGTACCACCGGTAGCAAGCACATCATCGACGACCAGTACTTGTTCATCAGGCCGGATGGCATCACGGTGAATTTCGAGACGGTCGGTTCCGTACTCAAGTTCATATTCTTCGCGGGCGACCGCCCACGGGAGTTTGCCAGGCTTACGAACAGGCACAAAGCCGGCTCTCAACCGATATGCCACTGGAGCTGCGAGAATAAACCCCCGAGCTTCGACTCCGACTACACGAGAAATCTGCTCGTCGTGCATATGGGCAACAAGGTCATCGACTGCTCTGCCGAAGGCAGCTGCATCGCCGAGCAGCGGAGTGATATCACGAAACGTGATGCCTTCGACGGGGTAGTCGTTGATATCCCGCAAAAAAGGAAGCATCCACTCCGATGTTGCCATATGTAGAGATTATCGGAGCAAGTGGTTCGCTGTCAGCGACGACGCTTCTTTCGTGGGCGTGGGTCGTGTTGAAGCACAGACGCTGCGTCACTCGACTGAGAAGATTCTGAACCCTTGGGCGCAGCCGTTTCACCTGAACGGGCACGACGTGAGACCGAACCGCCGAGCACCAACGTTCGAAGGTCTTCGCCTTGCACGTGGTCTGCCCCTTCTTTTTTCCAGCCCTCAGCTCGAAGTTTCAGCAACGCTAGCGTTGGCGACGCTACGAATACTGACGAGTACGTTCCCATCAACATGCCAATGAGCAATGCGATAGCAAATTCACTTAACGTCGAGGCCCCAAGCACACCGGAACCGATCACGAGAAGGGCAATCACGGGCAGCACCGATGAAATCGACGTATTGGTCGACCGCATGAGTACTTGGTTCATCGACACGTTGACAACGTCGCCGTACCCCACTCTCACTTGGGCGAATCGTGTCTCATTTTCCTTCACCCGATCAAACACAACAATGGTGTCGTACAGCGAGTAACCGAGGATCGTGAGGAACGCAATCACCGTCGCCGGAGTCACGACAAATCCGAACAGCGAATAGATGCCAACACTTATAACGACGTCATGAATCATGGCGAGGATCGCCGCAACCGCCATTCGCCATTCAAAGCGGAAGGAAATAAAGATCGCGACGACAAATAAGAAGATCACGAGTGCCCGAATCGCCTTATTGGTGATGTCACTCCCCCAGCTCGCGCTAACCACATTGACGTTGACGTCGTCAACCGATGTTCCTGCTGCGTCTGCTAACAGCTGACGAACCTCACGGGCTTCAGCGTCACTAATCGATCGCACCTGCACTTTGACGAAAGAACCACTTTCGGAATCGCGCAGCTGGATCCGGGATCCCTCGGTGTCGATCTCGGCTTGGGCAAGCAGATCGTCGGCATCAGCAACAGTGAACGAGCTAGCCGGAACATCCCAAGACGTTCCTCCTTCAAAGTCGATACCAAGGTTGAGGCCCTGTACGGCAAGAGAAATGATCGTCACGACAAGCAGCAGTGAGGAGACAACAACACCTATGAGCCGCCGCCCGAAGAAGTTGATGGCGGTTTGCCCGAGATAAAGCCTGCTCCGGCCGGACTCGGCGATGTTGACCTTCTGTGGTTCTGTGTGGTCACTCATTTCGCACCTCCCAAGCCGAGGATGTTTCCATGTTCAACTGCGATACGACGGGTGAACAGAATTGTCGCTGGTTTTGTAAAGAACCAACACACCACAAGGTCACAGAGCGTGGTGAGACCGAGATACAGCGCGAACCCCTTCACAGAACCGACGCTTAGCCAGAACAAAATTGATGACGCGAAAATGGAGACAAGGTCCGCAGAAACAATTGTTCGCCACGTTGATGCAAAGCTGCGAGGGCCTGAATTCCTCGGAGAGCGACCGGCGCGGACTTCGTCTTTCAGGCGTTCGAACAACACAAGATAACTGTCAACAGTGACACCGATGGCCACGATTATGCCAGTAATTCCTGCCAAGCTCAGCGCATAGTTTGTCCATTGAGACACCAAGGCCGCAAGGGAAAAGACGAGCGAACCCCAGATGGCAAGGCCGGTAACGATGATGAGCGCAATCGACCGGTAGTACGCCACTAAGAACAGCAACATCGCAACAAGCCCGACTGCTCCAGCGATAAATACCGCTCGAAGCGAATCAGCACCGGCGGTAGCAGAGACGGTCTCAACCCGCTGTGCTTCTACACCGACTGGGAAGGCTCCACGATTGAGCACCCGGGCGAGAGAACGAACTTCGTCTTCAGTGAACGCACCAGAAATTTCAACTCCGGTTGAAAATGACGGTTGGTTTACCGTCGGAGCTGACTGGATGATGTTGTCGAGCACAATCGCTAGTTGGCGAGTTGGGCAAGACTCTGTCGCGGAGTAACACTCCGCTGCGAGAGCGTTCCAGATTTGCTGACTCTCACTGCGGAGATCGACCGACACGATCCACTGATTGGTGAGTTGATTGATCTGGGCTTGGGCGCTTCCGCGCTCAAAGACCTCGCCCGAACCTCCCGACGGCCCGAGAATGCAGGTTTGCAGTCCGTCTGCGGTAATGAATGCTCCGGTCCCGTCTGGCAGTTGCTCACCGAGGTCGGCGGGACTCACACCGGCCTGGCAGGCAAGGACTGGTCGCAGCGTCACAATTCCGGCGACATCAACGGCTTCTAGGGCCTCTTCTTGATCTTTGACTCCCGGAAGGTCAACAACGATGTTGGCACCTTCGACACGAACGTCGGGCTCAGCGATGCCAAGGGTTTCTAATTCGTCGCGAATCAGATCTTGAACCACGAGGAGGTCATCTGAAGAAGCCTCATCAGTCGACTGGAGTATGACCGAGACGCCACCCTGCAGATCAAGGCCAAGAATCGGCTGGTTGCCTGTCCCTAAGTTCACTCCGAGCAGGGTCGCAACCACGATGATGAAGACAAAAAGGCTCCATCGGAGTCGGCGCGAACTCACGATTCGTCCGACTCATCCTGATCGTCGCCGTCTTCCGCCGGTACGGCCTGGCCACTGACGCGACCGTGCACCTGGCTCTTCACCACACGAAGTTGCACATCTTCATCGACTTCGATCCAAAACAGGTCATCTTCAACCGCAGTAATAAAGCCATAAATGCCGGAGCCCGTGATGACCTCGTCTCCCACTGCGAGCGAAGCCTGCATCTCAGCTGATTCACGCATCTTGCGACGCTGAGGGCGAATCATGAGGAAATACAGAGCGAGCGGAACTGCAGCGAGCAGCACGAACTGGAAAGCCGCCGATCCGGAAGCTGTTTCTTCTTGAGCGATGAGAGCAGAAAGATGATTCATAACGGGTCAGATGCTATCGACTCACCACTGTCCAGACCCCGACCTACTACTCCCAGGTGTGAAGAATTTCTTCTCGAAGGGAGTCAAAGGTGCCATCGATGATCGCTGACCGCATCGATGCGACGAGGTCGATCGTCCATTTCAGATTGTGGAGACTGAGAAGGCGTGAAGCGGTGGGCTCTTTCGACTGAAACAAGTGTCGCAAGTATCCTCGGCTGTGCGTGGCACACACCTGACATGTGCAGTGAGGGTCGATCGGCTCATCGCTCAGCGCATTACCGCTTGCTTTCACTTGCCAACGACCACCGCTCGTGAGCGCAGTACCGTGCCGGCCAAGCCTTGTCTGCATCACGCAATCGAACTGGTCGACACCACGCGCTACCGCCTCGACCAGAGAGGCCGGGTCGCCCACACCCATCAGATAACGAGGCCGGTCGACCGGAAGGTGGTCTACTGCAGCTTCGATTGCGGGAAGCATTTCCTGGCGAGGCTCCCCTACCGACAAACCGCCAATTCCGTAGCCATCGAAATCGAGCGCAACAGTGCGCTGCGCACTCTCCGCCCGAAGGGACGTGCTTGTGCCACCTTGCACAATGCCAAACAATGATTGATTAGTGCGGGTGTGGGCCTCTCGTGCCCGGTATGCCCATGACGCCGTGCGTTCGACTGCTTGACGGATGACATCATGAGGGCTCGGAAGCGGAGGGCATACATCGAGCACCATTTGGATGTCGGCGCCGAGTTGTTGCTGAACCTGAACTGCTATCTCAGGAGTGAAACGGTGCCGAGATCCGTCGTAGACGCTCTTAAAGGTGACTCCGTCATCGTCGATCTTTGGGTCGAGAGAAAAGACCTGAAAACCACCAGAATCAGTAAGCGTGAGACCTTCCCAGGCTGCAAATTTTCCCAGTCCGCCGAAATGCTCAACGACGTCAGCTCCAGGTCGCAACATGAGGTGATACGTGTTTCCTAACACGATCTGTGCGCCGATATCTCGATAGTCGTGGGCGTCGAGATACTTCACCGCACCACGAGTTCCCACCGGCATAAACGTCGGAGTTTCGTAACTGCCTCGGGCGGTAACCGCAATACCTGCACGAGCCTGACCAGAGAACGCCTCAACCTGAAGTGTGACCGGAAACACGACCGAGACGTTACCGGTGTCGGTTAAGAAGCATTGCATCTCCGAAGCTCAACATCCGGTAACGCTCGCCAATTGCTTCTTCGTACAGTCGCCGCCATCGGGTGCCAACGAAGGCTTCGATCATCACCAACAAAGTGGTTCGTGGTTGATGAAAGTTCGTCATGAGGAGATCAACAACTTTCCAGTCGTAACCCGGACGAATGAACAAATTTGTTCGACCTTCAAGACGATGAGTTGTTGCTGCGCTTTCAAGCGCGCGAGTTGACGTTGTGCCAACGGCAATCACACGAGCGGCATCATTGACTCGTTCAAATGCTGCGCTACCGACACGGAACGACTCAGTGTGCATGATGTGATCATCGAGCCGTTCGACCTCCACTGGCCTGAACGTGTCGATGCCGACGATGAGTTCAACCTCGACAATGTCGATTCCGAGAGCCTGAAGTTCAGAGAGAAGCTCAGTGGTGAGGTGGAGGCCGGCGGTTGGCGCTGCGGCACTTCCGGGCCGGTCAGCGAACACGGTTTGGTAACGATTGGGATCGGCAGGTTGCTCAGTGATGTACGGCGGCAGCGGTAGTTCGCCAAGAGCGAAAAGTTGATCTTCGGATGCAAGTATCGAGACCTGAAATGTCGCTGCAGATGGAGATTCCCGCCTACCGGTCACAGCAATAACTGCCTCACCACTGTGCGAAAACAGCTCTTCGCCAGGCTTCAATTTGCCCCCGGGCCGCATGAGACATTCCCATTCGCTATCGCCCAACGGCTCAAGCAACAAGACTTCGACCTTTCCTCCTGTTGCTCGTTGTAGATGCAGACGCGCCGGAAGCACCTTGGTGTTGTTCACGACGAGCACATCGCCAGCCAACAGTTCTTCACTGAGATGTTCAACCACTGAATGTCGAGCGGGCCGATCGCCTTCGTCAATTAGGAGCCGTGCTGCGCTGCGAGGCTCCACCGGAGTCTGAGCAATCAACTCAGCAGGAAGTTCGTAATCGAAATCTGAAATCGACATCAGTCTTCAAACAACGACCGTGTCTGTGTGGCGACTTCTTCAGACCCAGCCGGCATATCGACTCCCATATGAGAGTAAGCGGCAGGCAACGCAATGCGGCCGCGTGGCGTGCGGGCGATGAGCCCAAGTTGGATAAGAAATGGTTCGTGTACGTCCTCGACTGTTTCGGGTTGCTCGCCAACGCCAATCGCAAGGGTTGAGAGCCCAACCGGACCACCCGCAAACCGAGAGCACAGTGAATCGAGGAGGGCACGATCAACCTTGTCGAGACCCAAATCGTCGACACCGAACACCCTCAGCCCCTCTCGGGCGACATCGGGAGTGATCAGACCGTCTGATCGGACTTCTGCGAAGTCGCGCACCCTGCGGAGAAGGCGATTAGCAATACGTGGGGTGCCCCTCGAACGACGGGCGACTTCAAATGCGGCCTCATCATCGATGACGACGCCCCAAATTGATGCAGCGCGAGACACCACTGCGCTCAACTCTTCTGAGCTGTAGTAGTCAAGTCGAGCAACGTAACCGAAGCGATCCCGAAGGGGCCCCGTGATCATGCCAGTGCGGGTAGTGGCTCCCACCAATGTGAACGGCGGCATCGTAAGTCGGATACTTGATGCAGCAGGCCCTTTGCCGACGACGATGTCGAGCTTAAAGTCTTCCATTGCTGGATAGAGAATTTCTTCGACCGCTCTCGAAAGACGATGTATCTCGTCGATGAATAATACGTCGCCTTCGCCCAGTTTGGTCAAGATTGCCGCGAGGTCGCCCGCCCGTTCGAGAGCGGGACCAGACGTCACATGCAAGTCAACGCTGCGCTCGATAGCAATGATCCCGGCAAGAGTTGTCTTGCCGAGCCCTGGTGGACCTGCGAACAAAAGGTGATCGAGAGCTTGGCCGCGCTTCTTTGCCGCCTCTAAGACGATCTCAAGATGCTCTTTCAATTCGGATTGGCCGACGAACTCGCTGAGAGTCTGCGGCCGTAAACCAACTTCAGCCGGATCGGTCGAATCATCCTCGATGCCCGGATCAAGGAACTCTTCACGCACGTTGCGCCCCCAGATATGACAGCGCGCTGCGCAACCCCTCGGCGACATCAACGTCGACCGGCAATTCGCTTGTAGCCGAGACAACTTCTGATGGGTCATAGCCCAACTGCTCAAGCGCAGCGCGAATTTCACGAATCGCACCACCAGTTGTCGCCGACGATGGTGCGTCGATTTCAGGGAGCGACAGGCGTGAACGCAGTTCGACGAGAAGGCGCTCAGCTGTCTTCTTTCCTACTCCTGACACCATCGTTAACGCGTTGACATCTGACGTTGCGACTGCGTCGACAAGAGCATGAGGAGTGTGTGTTTCAAGAATGGCTAGCGCCAACGAAGGGCCGACTCCGTGAGTTGCAATGAGAATGCGGAAGGTTACCCGTTCGAGCACGCTGGTGAAGCCAAACAACTGCTGGCTGTCTTCGCGAATGTGATGGTGGACATAGATGAAGGTTTCGCCATCTGATGACAGTGACGTCAGATTGCGTGAGGTCATTGCGACCTCATATCCAACGCCGCCAACTTCGAGGATCGCCGAACCCTCGGGAGATCGGTCAAGTAGTCGACCGCGCAGAGTGGCAATCACGATCGACCTCCGAGCGCCGCTTGCACCGCTGCCGTCAGCGGAGAACTTGCAAGGTAGCAGAGCGCAAGAGCGGCTGCGTCTGCTGCATCCGCAGGCCGAGGAGGTGATGACAGCCCGAGACGCTGTTGGACCATTCTCTGCACCTGCTGCTTATCTGCCCCACCAAAACCAGCAATAGACATCTTCACTTCATTTGGCGAGTACTGAGCGACCGTGCAACCTGATTGAGCGGCTTCGGCGAGAGCGATACCACTCGCTTGACCGACACTCATGGCGGTCCGCACGTTGACTTGGAAAAAGACTTTTTCGACAGCGACAGCGTGAGGTGCGAACTCGTCAAGCAATTCATGAATATCTCGCTGCAAAGCCGCCAACCGGTCGGGTAACTCCATCTGTGGCGACGTGGTGAACACGCCTAGCGAGCGGGCATTCACGGACGAACCCTGAGCATCGATGACCGCAAATCCACACCGGGTCAAACCGGGGTCTATGCCAACCACCCGGCACGACTTCGCCGAACTACCGAACATAAGTTCGATTCTACTTGGTTGCGGTCACATCAACGATGACCATCGCAATCACAGTGAGTTCAGAGCTGAAATGAGCTCAGACACCGGGCGGTACGAGAGCCCGGCAATCGCTCGATGGGCGTAGCGAATGACTCCAGATTCATCAACGATGAACACACTGCGACGGGGAAACCCGAGCGGACCAAGAATGCCGTAAAGCTTTGATACGTGCCTATCGATATCAGCCAATAGCGGAAAGTTGAGCCCGTATTTTTCGGAAAATGATTCGTGACTGTCAAGGCTTTGAAATGATATTCCGAGCACCTGAGCATCGAGACGCTCGAACTCGTCTAAGCCTTCGTTGTAGGAGTTCAGTTGCTCGGTACAGACCGGAGAGTCGTCACCCGGATAAAAAACGATGACGACCGGTCGCCCCTGAAATGATGACAACGTGATCTCAGCCCCTCCAGTCGCCATGAGCGTGAAGTCAGGGGCTAGATCTCCAACCTTGACAAGGGTGCTCACTCGGCGGCTCCCTCCAACACTTCATCACTCATGTCAAAGTTGGCGTAGACGTCCTGCACATCGTCGTTGTCTTCTAACGCGTCGATGATTTTCAGCACTGACTTGGCGTCTTCAACCGTGTTGAGCGGCACCAAGTTGTCTGAGACTAACGGTGACTCCGCTGAGATGATGCTGAGGCCTCCCGCGCTAATCGATTCGCTTATCGCAGGCGTTGCCGATGGATCACAGGTGACCTTCCAAGCACCAGCCTCGCTGACAACATCATCTGCGCCAGCCTCGAGAGCGACGTCAAAGACTGTCTCTTCGTCTGCCGAGCCTTCAACGATGACGACCCCTCGCCGAGCAAACTGCCAACTCACCGCACCGGGCTCAGCCATTGAGCCTCCTGATTTCGTGAAGATATTTCTGATGTCGGCGCCTGTGCGATTGCGGTTGTCGGTGAGCGCTTCAATCATCAAGGCCACACCACATGGCGCGTAACCCTCATACGTAATCGCCTCGTAGGACTGACCACCTACGCCACCCGTGCCACGCTTGATCGCACGCTCGATTGCGTCGTTCGTCATCTGCGACCCCTTCGCCTTCGCAACCGCTGACCGAAGAGTCGGGTTCATATCTGGATCACCGCCCCCAGCGCGAGCCGCGACTTCAATTTGACGAGCCAACTTTGCAAACAGTTTTCCACGGGCCTTATCTGCTGCACCCTTCTTGTGCTTGATAGTCGCCCATTTGGAATGCCCTGACATTTCTTAACTCCTCACCTCTTGAACCTGTTCCAGATCATCGTTGTGACGTGACACGATCTTCAAAAACATTTCGTGGACCCGACGATCATTACCGAGCTCAGGATGAAAGGTGGCGCCAAGAACATTCCCCTGCCGAACGAGCACGATGTCGCCGTTGACGGTACCCAGCACGTGAACATCTCCTGTGACCTTTTCAATCCGAGGGGCACGAATAAAAACACCGTTCATAGAGCATGCGTGCTCAGCATCACAAATATTGATCGATGCCTCGAAACTGTCAATTTGGCGTCCGTAGCCATTACGCCGGGCATTGATCGAGAGCCCACCAAGTTGTTGTTGGTCGGCCCGACCATCGACGATCTGCTCGGCTAGCAAAATCAGCCCTGCACAGGTGCCAAACACCGGGAACCCTTTACCCAAAAGTTCTCTGAGGTGTCCGTGAATTCCACTTGAGTCAAGCAACATTGACATAGTCGTACTTTCTCCGCCGGGGAGCACAATGCCGTCGAGGCCGACTAAATCTTCGACACCACGCACGAGCGTCACCGATGTTCCGAGGTCAGTCAATACGCGCTGATGCGCAGCGAACGCTCCTTGAAGGGCCAAAATTCCGATGTTCACCCGGAGGCTCCCCAGCAGACGGCTTCATCACCAACCGCGTTCGGCGTAACGCTGATTGATCTCATCCATGCCGATACCAGTCATAGGTGCTCCGAGGCCGCGACTCACCTTTGCCAGCACATCTGCGTCTTGGAAATGTGTAGTGGCTTCAACGATGGCCCGCGCACGACGTTCTGGCTCATCGCTCTTGAAGATTCCAGAGCCAACGAATACCGCCTCAGCGCCGAGTTGCATTGCAAAAGCTGCGTCAGCAGGAGTTGCAATTCCGCCTGCGCAAAACAGAGGAACAGGTAGGCGGCCGGTCTCTGCAAGTTCTTGAACGAGCGGTAGTGGCGCCTGAAGTTGCTTCGCCCAATCGAAGAGTTCAGCCGAGTCAGCCTGACCAATACGACGGATGTCGCCCAAAATCGAGCGGAGGTGGCGGACAGCCTCAACGATATTTCCGGTGCCCGCTTCACCCTTCGAGCGGATCATGGCTGCTCCCTCGGAAATACGACGTAGCGCCTCACCTAGGTTTGTTGCTCCACACACGAACGGGACATCAAATTTGTACTTATCTATGTGGTGGGCTTCATCGGCGGGAGTGAGCACTTCAGACTCGTCAATGAAGTCGACACCGAGGCTTTGGATGATCTGGGCCTCAACAAAATGGCCGATTCGCGCCTTCGCCATCACCGGAATCGTGACAGTCGCTTTGATACCTTCGATCATGTCTGGGTCGCTCATTCGAGCGATGCCACCATCACGGCGAATATCTGCAGGCACACGCTCGAGCGCCATCACTGCGCACGCTCCTGCATCCTCTGCAATTTTCGCCTGCTCAGGGGTAACGACGTCCATGATGACACCGCCCGAGAGCATTTCGGCAAGGCCACGCTTTACAGGAAAAGAGCCGGTTTGGGGGTTCGACATATCCACAATCTATCTATTTTCCGGCGGTCAATGGCCACTGCTACGACACATAGCGAACATTTTCGGAATCATTCCTGGGCAGTTCAACCCAGGTGCGTCCATCACTTAAACCAATGGGTTCGCTAAGAGTCTCATCCGTATAAAGATTCCACATATCTGCAGTAGACGATCTTTGCCAAACGCCAGCCCTGACAACTCCATCAGTAAAGATCAACGCCGGCCCCTTGCCGACTGTCTGAGCCTCGGGGCTTTTCCAGTCAAAAGGGCTCCGTTGATAATCAACCAGAAGGACCACAATATTATCAGCCCAAACCTGACCACTGAGTTCGCTCATATGCGGCTCTCCGTATTGAAATCGGAGATATTGGCCAGCAGCCGAGTCGTAGTCCCACCGTACACGAATTGAGTCGAGTTCGACTTCGATACTCGTGGCGCGGTCGCCGACGGCTGTTTCGCCATCAAGCATGTACGCAAAGAGCTGCGGAGGAACGGCAAAATCTTCCGGAGCGAAACCCCACAGAGTGTCGGTGGAGGAATACAGGTTGTGGGGTGCCCCACCACGACCATCGCGCCGGTAGTAGGCATCTGTAAATCCTCGAACATAGTTGAGACTCACCAATGACGAGTTGTTGACCACCCCAGTGACGCCATCGTTTCCACCTGACCAAGCGAATAACGGCGAGTCAAGGTTGGTGAGAATGTCGACATCCTGTGCGCGGCCGGAGCGGATGGGGCCCACCGGATCGGAACCTTGGCTATGGAAGACGGCGACAAATCGCGTAACTCCGTCATTAATGATCTGCTCAAAGACAATGTCAGCTTCGTTTAAACCTGTCTGCGGCATGGCTTTCCGGTTATTTGGTATTTTGACCGCAAGCGCAGGTCGGTTGGGAATCTCACCGGAACTGACGAGGGGTCTACCTGTCAGCGGCATACGGAAATCTGGCTCACTCGGAACCTCAAGTTCTGAAGTTCCCAACGATGTAGTCGACTGCGATGGCATCTGGCTGGAAAGCATGTCATCCGCAACAGAGGACTCACTCTCGACAGGTAAAAACTCGTCTTCGGGGAGATCCTCGAGGACATAGGACGTTCGCCCACTTGAATCGTCATCGCTTCCGCCGCAACTTGCAGCAATCAGACTGCCCGAGCACAGGATGACAACTGCTGCAACTCGCTTTGAGGAGGGTCTCACCCGAGATCCTTTAGTGCATCGATTCGCTCTTGGAGGGGCGGGTGAGTATTGAACAGCTTATGAACAGAACGCAGACGGCCATTGTCACCAACACCACTCATCGGCTGCTCAATCCACATGTGAGCCGTTGCGGTACTCGCACTGTGGGTGACGGTCGTGTCGTCTTGCAATTTCTCCAATGCAGAAATGAGGCCCGGCGGGTACCTGGTCAACTCACAGGCGCCGACATCGGCCAGCGACTCACGTTGACGAGAAACTGCGCGCTTTAGGAGTGTCGCAATAATCGGGGCGAGGATGATGAGAACGAAGCCAACAATCGCAAGCGGGTTGTTGTGACCATTGCGGTCGTTTCCTCTCGAAGCCCTGCCGCCGTTCCACCACAGGGTCCTCAATGCCAAATCGCTTAACAACGCCACAGCACCGACAAGGGTCACCGCAACCGTCGATACGGCGATGTCGTAATGACGAATATGAGAAAGCTCGTGAGCGACGACGCCTTCGAGTTCAACTCGATTCATTTTGTTCAGCAGACCAGTCGTCACCGCAATAGCGGCGTGCTGGGGGTTGCGTCCAGTAGCGAACGCATTCGGTGCTTCGTCGTCAATGATGTAGACACCAGGTTTTGGTATCCCACCTGCGATGCATAGCCCTTCGACAAGGTTGTGCAGTCGCCGATACTCGGTTTCATCAGCCGGACGTGCTCGACTTACCTTGAGCGCAACCGTGGCCGATGACCACCACGAACCGACGGATAACGCGATAGAGAGCACTAGCGCAACAACGGTAAGTGTCCACCCTCCGCCCACGGTCAATCCGATAACCCAGCCAATAGCAACAAAGACAGCACAGAACACGATGATGAGAAGCGCGCTTCGACGCTTATTTGAACGAATCAGTTCGTGCATGGGATCTTAAAAACTGACGGATGGAGCCTGGTCTGCCTCAGGACCCGCGTCGAAATACTCACGGTGATCAAATGAAAACATCTTTGCAACGATGACCCCAGGCACTTGATCAATTGCATTGTGATAGCGGAGCACAGAATCGTTGTAGAACTGGCGAGCATACGCGATACGACCTTCTGTCGCGCTGAGCTCTTCTTGGAGCGAAAGGAAGTTGGTGTTGGCTTTGAGGTCTGGGTATGCCTCTGATACTGCAAACAGTTGCCGAAGGGCACCCGCAATCGGACCCTCTGCCGCAGCTTGCGCACCGGGCGTGTCAGGGGCAGCGACCGCGCCATTTCGGGCAGCGATAACCGCTTCAAGAGCCTCACGTTCGTGTTCGGCGTATCCCTTAACGGTTTCGACAAGATTCGGAATGAGATCGAGACGACGCTTCAATTGCACATCGATTTGAGACCAACCGTTGTCAACCGAGTTGCGTTTGCGAACAAGGCCGTTGTAAAGGGCACCGACCAATAGCAAGAGCAGCACGACAACCACGAGAACAATAAGAATTGTCATAGCGCGAGTCTACGTCTGTACGGCCGCTCAGACCTGGGAATTAAGCACCATCCGGTAACGATCCTCATAGAGCGCTGCCAAGCGATCCATCGACATTGAAGCCGCAGTCTTCAGGCCCTCAGAGGTGAGAGAATTTCGGTAGACAGAATCGGTCAAAACTTTTTTTATGGCTGAAGCTAATTCGGGGGCATTTCCCGGTTCAACAAGCACAGCGTCAGTTCCGTGCGTTGCCACATTTCGGTAACCAGGAATGTCACTTGCGATGACCGCGGTCATCGATGCCATTGCCTCTAATAGCACGACACCAAATGACTCCCCTCGAAGCGCTGGCGCAACGAATGCTGTTGCTGACTTCAACCGTGAAACTTTTTCAGATTCCGAAACTTGTCCATGCCAGCGAAAGCGCTCTGGGTTGGCATAGGAACTTCGAAGCGAGTCGGTGTCTGGCCCACTGCCAATAATGTGACACGTCAATCGATAATCGTGATCTTTCTCAAGTACGGTGACCGCCTCAAGTAACGTGCTCAGACCCTTTCGCTCTTCATGTCGGCCAACGAATAGAAGGGAGGGCTCAGCGTCACCGGTGCCAGCAACATCATCTCCCCCAAGCTCTGTGCCGATAGCGACACCGTTGAACAGCACCTCATACTCACCCGGAAAGTGCTGCTCGACGAGCAATTTTGCCTCGTTTGACACCGCAACCCGGTGGTTAATGCGCTTCATCAGCGGTTTCAACACCGGCTTCAGAAAGCGGTAGCTACTTGATCGGCCGGCGGCATGGAAGGTTGCGACGATCGGACGCGAGTGAAGCGTCAACGCGGTCAACGTCGGCCCGGGTGCCAAGGGCTCATGCAGATGCCACACATCAAACTGCTCGTCACGCAGCGCTCTCACGGTTCGAAGTGCTGCACTTGGATCGGGGGCGAGCGGTGCCACTGAACCATTGGCTGCGGTCGGCAACGAGTCGCCCAATGGGGTCACGAAAGGAGCAGGAGGAGGCCCATCGCACGGCCCCAAGACGCGAACCTCATGTCCAAGTCGTCGAAGTGCATGCGCAAGCCCGAGCACTTGTGATTGCACCCCGCCTGGAATGCTCAGGCTGTACGGACAGAACATCCCCACTCTTAGTGCGTCACCCGCCACGTTGACCTACTTTTTCATCCGATGGCCAATTGGGCTGCAGGAGATGCCACTGCGCCGGGGCACGTTCGATGAGTTCTGCGAGTTCGTTCGTGAGATGTTGTGTTATGCGTTCGACATCTTGTCGAAGCGAATTCGAGCTCCGTTCAATTGGAATCGGCGGCTTAACGAGGCCGATATGCCCATCTACCCCATGGGAATGAAACACCGCTGTCGGCAGCACGGTCGCGCCTGTGCGCAGGGCGAGCGTGGCAGGGCCGCCGGGAACGGTTGTGCGCTCCCCGAAGAAGTCAACCTCTACTCCCCCACCTTGCAAATCGCGATCTGAGATGAGGCACACCACTGCATTAGAGCGCAGGGCGGCCAACACCTTGGCCCCTGAAGATGCGTTGAGTTCGATGACAGTAACGCCAAGTGCGGCCCGCAAATCGGTGAGATAGCGATGCACCTCCTCATCACCGAGCCGCTCTGCGACCGCCACAACTTCAACGCCTTGGTCAGCAAGCCACCGTCCCGCCCATTCCCAACCACCGAGATGGGGCAGGGCAAGAATGACTCCCTTGCCGGCCGCAAGACCGGCTTCAACGTGCTCGTAACCATGCACGGCAATTGCGTCACTGACCTGTTGACGGCTGAGGTACGGCAACCGAAGGCTTTCCAACCAGTACTTTGCGTACCCGGAGTAGACCTCGTCAACGCGGCGCTCCAACTTCCAACCTTGAAGACTGGGCGTGACCCGCTGCTGATGTGTAGCCGCCTGCCGTCTGCCCCGACGTGCGTACACACGGCTGCAAACACCAGCGGCTACCGAAACGATCTTCAATACGGAACGGGGAACCCGACGAACGACACTCTCTCCTGCCTGAAGAAGTTTGAGTTGTCGAGACATCTCAGCGCGAATTGCGGCGACGACCCTCCCGGCGTCGCTGAACCACCATCCGCCGCTCTTCCATGCGGTCGATTCTCACGCTTCGCCGTTCGCCTCGACGCTCACGCCGCAGATCAATTCGTTCTTGAGTCACCGTAGCGACCTCGGCCTGACGCCAGACCTTCACGAATCTGAGCACTGCCGTGAAGCTAATGAGCACGAGGAGAATCCACAGCACCACTGCCAGCGCGGGGTCGAGACCAATACCTTCGAGGAGAAGGCCGACGCAGAGCAGAACAATTCGCTCAGCTCGTTCCATCAAACCGCCTTTGGCGTCAAGGCCGAGTGATTCAGCTTTCGCACGTTGATACGAGATGAGTGAAGCCACGGCAGCCACCGCAAACGGCAACACGGTGAGGCGCGCCGAGTAGGTGTCCGCGAAATACCAGGCCATACCGCCTAGCAACATGTTGTCGGTGACCCGATCCATGGTTGAGTCAAAGAACGCTCCACGTTGACTCGATGAATTACTGGCTTTTGCAAGCGCACCATCAAATAAGTCGGGTAGGGCCGCAAGGATCACCAAGATCAACCCAAGGATGAGACGCCCGGAGCCAACGGCAACCGCCGCAAGGGCCGCAATCACCAACCCAAAGAACGTGAGATGATCAGGGGTGAGCTTGGTCTTCAGGAGAGCCCGACCAATCGGACGCACCATCCGGTCGACCGGGCCTCGAAAGTGACCGTCAAGCATCTTCGCCGACCTCTTCGACATTGTCTTCAACGAGGTGTTCGACGACTTCGCCGCTGACGGCGTCAACAAGAACCAGTGCCCGTCGTCGTGGCGGCACTTCTCCTGAATAGGCGAGCACTCGCCACGTGGGTCGACTGCTCACCCCTCGCCATACTTGCTGTGCCGATGCGTGCCCAACCGGAAACCCAATCGCTTGTTGAGATGCGATGAGGGCAGCGCGTTCATCAATCAACATTTTCCGGCCCGAATAGACGCCGAAAGCACCAAAGGCCAACAACCCGATCCCTGCAGCGAGAACACCGCCGTTTACTGACGACCGATCTGCAACCGACCCAATGATTACGCCGACACCAAGCACGACATACATCGCAGCGGGAATCCTTCGGCGGGAGTTGTCAGGGAATTTATAGGCACCGGCAAAGGCCTGCGGATCGAGATCTTCAGGGAGAACGTCAACGACATCGTCTTCGGAGGTGTAGGGGGTGTCGCTGGTCATTTCTTCACCCTATTCCGTTGATGGTCTGAGGCCATTGATCTCTCAGCCGGTCATAGGTCACGTTCAACGCCTCAGGAATCGTTCGCGCCTGCGCAACTGCGGTCATAAAGTTGGAATCTCCTGTCCATCGAGGCACCACATGCACGTGCAGATGGTCGGCAACCGAACCTCCGGCGGTCTTGCCCATGTTGATACCGATGTTGAACCCCTCCGGATTGTGTGATGCACGCAGTGCTATCACGCCGTCGTTCACCTCCGACCAGAGATCAACGAGTTCTTCAGAGTCGAGCTCGTCGATCGCAGCGACCTCTCGGTAGGGAACTACCAAAAGGTGGCCAGTCGAGTAGGGGTAAATGTTTAGCACCGCAAAACATGTCGAACTTCGGTGAACAATGAAGGTTGTCTCGTCTGGTTCTCCAGACTCGAGGAGACGAATGAACACGCTGCCCTCCGTCTTGGAGCCGTCACTCCGCACGTAATCGTTTCGCCAGCCGTTCCAAAGAATCTCAATCGAATTCACGCGGACATCGCCTGGGAGGCACCCTGATCGATCTCCGCAGCGATTGTCGTCAAAAATGACTGCAGCGGGACATCACGTTCGACGTCACCTCCCCGAGGATTCACCCCGACGGTGGTGTTCTCAACATCGTCGTCACCAACCACGAGCACGTACGGAAGTTTTTCAAGTTTTGCCGCTCGAATGCGCTTGCCGAGCCCATCGTTAGCGTCGATACGATCGACCCGGACACCGGCAGCGGAGAGCTGGTCTTCGACTGAGCGGGCGTAGTCCTCGTGGGCTGCAGCGACAGGGAGCACCCTCACTTGAACCGGCGAGAGCCACGTCGGGAACGCTCCGGCGTAATGCTCGAGAAGCACCCCAAAGAAACGTTCGATTGACCCGAATAGCGCCCGGTGCAACATGATCGGACGGTGTCGAGCGTTATCGGCCCCGATGTACTCAAGGTCAAACCGTTCTGGATTGTTGAAGTCAGCTTGGATGGTCGACAACTGCCATGACCGGCCGATCGCATCGCGAATATCGATATCGATTTTTGGTCCGTAGAACGCAGCGTCGCCCTCTTTGACGCCGTAGTCAAGACCGTGTGAATCGAGAGCTTTGCGGAGGGCTTCGGTGGCTTTCTCCCAGATCTCGTCGGACCCGACAAATTTCTCCGGGTCTTTCGTTGAGAGGTTGAAGGTGAAATCATCAAACCCAAATGCTCTTAGCACCGACAGAACAAAATCGAGGAGTGATGCGACTTCGTCGGCGAGCTGATCTTCACGACAAAAAATATGGCTGTCATCTTGAGTGAACCCTCGGATTCGCATGAGGCCGTGCAACGTTCCCGCTCGTTCGTAGCGATAGACGTTTCCTAGCTCGAACAGTCGAATCGGTAGTTCGCGATAACTGCGTTGCCGGCTAGCAAACACCAAACAGTGCATCGGACAGTTCATCGGCTTCATGTAGTACGTGCCGTTGTCCATTTCCATCGGCGGGTACAT